>NZ_JBVHRG010000006.1:80712-158377 GCF_055567015.1 Sphaerisporangium cinnabarinum | reverse complement strand
GGAAGGTGCGCTCGGCGAGGCGCAGTCGATCCTGCAGCGCATGCGTGACCTGTCGGTGCAGGCCGTGAACGACACGAACAACGCCGACGCGCGCACCGCCATCAAGTCGGAGCTCGACGAGCTCGCGGACGAGCTCGACCGGATCGTCGACTCGACGAACTTCAACGGGATCGACCTGCTCAAGTCGACCGCGACGGACCTCACGGTCCAGGTCGGCGCCGAGGGCACCGGCGACGGCAACACCATCACGATCGACCTCACCACCAACGACCTCCAGACGGTCATCGAGGCCGGCGTGTACAACACCGCGGGCGGCAGCTCCCTCACGGTGAACACGGCGGCGAACGCGCAGGCCGCGATCGAGACGATCGACACCGCGCTCAAGGCCGTGTCGACGGCGCGTTCGGGCCTGGGTGCGACGCAGAACCGCCTGGAGTACGCGATCTCCAACATCAACGTCGCCACGGAGAACCTCACCTCCGCGGAGTCGCGCATCCGCGACGTCGACATGGCCAAGGAGATGATGAACTACTCGCGCACCAACATCCTGTCCCAGGCCGGCACCGCGATGCTCGCCCAGGCGAACCAGGCCAGCTCCGGGGTGCTCCAGCTCCTCGGCTGACCCTGACGACCACCCGGCGGGCGGCCTGGACCGCCCTCCGCGCCGTCCGCCGGGTCCTCTTCCTCCCTCGTCCCCAGCAAGCCTCACGTCCCGCACCCGGAGGTGATCCGCGTGGGCATCTCCTTCACCGGGCTGTCGAGCGGTCTCAACACCGCAGACCTCGTCAAGCAGCTCATCGCCGTCGAGTCGATCCCGCAGCAGCAGCTCCAGGCCAAGGCCAAGACCGAGCGCTCCGAGATCAGCGCGCTCCAGGACCTCAACACGCGCGTCGCCGCGCTCGCGAAGCTCGCCAAGGAGCTCACCGCCGGCGACGCGCTCGCGCTCTTCACCGCGAAGGGGTCGTCCGACGCGGTGTCGGTCGCCGCCCGCGCGGGCGCCGCCCCGGGGAGCGTCGACGTCGTCGTCGACGCCGTCGCCACGGCGCAGAAGTCGGTCACCGCGACCCTCGCGACGGCTCCCACCACGCGCTTCACCCTCACCGACGCGGCGGGTGAGCGCACCGAGCTGACCGCGGCCTCCACGTCGCTCGACGACGTCGTCACGGCGATCAACCGTGCCGACGCGGGCGTCACCGCGGTCAAGGTCGCCGCGGGCACCGACGCCGCGACGGGGGAGAAGCTCTACCGCCTCCAGCTCACGGGCACGGCGACCGGTGCGTCGGGCGCCTTCTCGTTCCACGCCGGGACCGCCGCCGAGGTGGACGCCGGCACCGCGACGAACCTGCTCGCGGCTCCCGGCGCGGCCACCGTCACGGCGGCCGCCGACTCCGTGGTGCGCCTCTGGGCCGGCACGGCCGCCGAGCAGACCGTCACCTCGGCGTCGACCACGTTCACCGACCTCCTGCCCGGCGTCGACGTCACCGTCTCGAAGGCGTCCGCCGACCCCGTGACCGTCACCGTCGGCGAGGACCCCGAGGCGCGCGCGAACAAGGTCCGGAGCCTCGTCGACGCCGTGAGCGCGATCCTCGCGCGCATCGGGACGCAGACCAAGGTGACCATCGGGTCCGACGGCTCGACCTCCGGCGCGACGCTCGCCGGCGAGTCCATCGTGCGCAACGCCCGCCAGTCGCTGCTCGGCGCCGTCACGGACCCGGTGGACGGGGCGTCGCTGTCGTCGATCGGCATCGAGATCACGCGCTACGGCGAGGTCACCTTCGACGCCGAGAAGCTCTCGGAGGCCCTCGCCGCCGACCCCGACCGGACGATGAGCACGTTCACGCAGGTCGCGACGCGGGTCCAGAAGACCGCCGACATGCTGTCCGACAAGTACGACGGCCTCCTGACGACGTCCGTGAAGAACCGCGAGACCCAGGTCACCCGCCTGGACGACCAGATCGCCCGGTGGGACCAGCGGCTCGAGCAGCGCTTCAAGCGCCTCACCGCGCAGTACACCGTCATGGAGGTCCAGCTCGCCAAGCTCGACTCGCAGCAGCAGTGGCTGACGGGCCAGCTCGCGACCCTCATGCCCTCCTCGTCCTCGAAGCGCTGAGCCGCACCTCCCGCGAAGGAACCGCCGTGACCCACCTCGCCCGGAGCGCCTACGGGCGCGACGCCATCCTCACCGCGTCCCCCGCGCGCCTGCTGACCCTGCTCTACGACCGGCTCGTCCTCGACCTGCGCCGGGCCGAGGCCGCGCAGGGCGAGGAGCGGTGGACCGCCGCGTCCGAGCAGCTCCTGCACGCTCAGGCGATCGTGGCCGAGCTCATGGGCTCGCTCGACACGACGGTCTGGGACGGCGCCGACGACCTCATGGCTCTCTACGTCTACGTGCACGAGGCGCTGGTCGCCGCGAACGTCCACCGCGACATCGGGCGCACGCACGAGGTCCTCGAGATCGTCGTGCCGCTCCAGGAGACGTGGCGTCAGGCCGCCGAGGTGCTGCCCGCCGGGCACGGGAGCGCCGCGGCGCACGGCGGCGGAGCGACCGGTGTCGCCTGACCGCGTGGGCGCGCTCACGGCCTGGACCCGTGCCCTCGACGAGCTCGACGCGATGGCGTCGGTCGCCGGCGAGCACGCCGGTGAGACGGCCGTCGCCCACCTGGCCGCGTGGACGCCTCCGACCGGGCTGGGGCGGCTCCCGGCCGAGCTCGTGGACCGCGCGCTCGAGGTCCTGGTCCGGCAGGCCGACGTGGTGGACCGCCTGCACGCCGCCCTCGTGGCGAACCGGCGGCACTCCCGTGCCCTGACGTGCGTGCCGCGCGCGCACGACTCGACCGCTGCGGCGTACCTCGACGTGAGCGCCTGACCCTCGCGACACCCCGGCCCGGCGGCGCTCCCGGGCACGTGCGGCTCACGCGACGCGACCCTGCATAGGGGTCGGGTGAGCACACGACCACTTGCGCAGCACGCGTCCTCGCGGCGCGGGCACGACGCGCGGCGGCCCCACGGTCGTCGGCAGCTCAGGGTGAGCACGGACCGCTCCCCCCGCAGGCCATCGGACGGCCGACACCGACGACGTGGGGACCTCGCGACCATGTTCGACTCCGTCACCTCCGTAGCGCTCCAGAGCGCGCTGAACGGGCTGTCCGCCCGCCAGGGCGCCATCGCCGAGAACGTCGCCAACATCAACACCCCGGGCTACACCGCGAAGCGGGTGCAGTTCGAGGAGGCGCTGGCGGCCTCCGTCGCCGACGGCGACGCGCGGCGCACCGCCTTCACCGTCGACCGGTCCGTCGAGCCGACCCGGCTCGACGGCTCGAACGTCAACCTCGACACCGAGACCGTCTCGAACGTCGACACCGTCCTGCGCTACCAGTTCGCGACCCAGGCCGTCGGCGGCGAGGCCGCCGCCCTGCGCGCGGCGATGCGGACGGCCTGACATGACCTTCGACGCTCTCGGCATCGCCGGCACGGGTCTCTCGCTGCACCGCAAGTGGCTCGACGCGGTCTCCGACAACCTCGCCAACGTCAACACCGTCACGTCGACCGACGACGCGGCGTTCCGGGCCCGCTACGTCCTCGCCACCGAGGGCGGCGAGAAGAACCCGGGCGCGTACGTCGCGGGCGCGGCGTGGGGGAGCGCGGAGGGGCGGCTCACGTACGAGCCGGACCACCCGCTCGCGGACGAGGACGGCTACGTGCGCTACCCGGACATCGACATGTCCGAGCAGATGGGGAGCCTCATCCTCGCCCAGCGCGGCTACCAGGCGAACGCCGCCGTGATCGACCGCGCGAAGACGGCCTACGAAGCAGCACTGCAGATCGGGAAGTGATCCTCATGCCCATCCCCTCCGTCGAGGCCACGACCGGCACCGGGTACCTCTCCGGTGTCGAGAGCCTCTCCACCCTCGCCCCCGCCGGGGCCGGGTCGACCGGCGCCGCGGGCGCGAGCGCCTTCGCCGAGGTGCTCGGCGGCGCGGTCGACGGCACGCAGCAGCTCCAGGGTGCCGCGAACGAGCTGACGATCGCCGCCGTGACGGGTGAGCTCGAGAACGTCCACGAGGCGACGATCGCCTCCACCCGTGCCCAGACGACCCTCGAGCTCGTCGCCGCCGTGCGCAACAAGGCGGTCGACGCGTTCAACGAGATCATGAGGATGCAGGCCTGACGATGCCCGAGAAGATCAGGTCGACGTTCGGCCGCGCGTTCGGCGCCGTCCGCGACTTCACCATCGCCCAGCGCACGCTCGCGCTGCTCGCCCTCGCGATCCTCGTGGTCGCGATCGTCGCGCTCGTGTCGTGGGCGTCACGCCCCTCCTACACGCCCCTGTTCTCCGGCATGTCGAGCGCGGACGCCGCCGCGATCGTCGACCAGCTCCGCTCGCAGGGCGTGCCCTACGAGCTGACCGACGGCGGCGGCACGGTGCTCGTGCCCGAGGAGAAGGTCTACGAGCAGCGCCTCGCGGCCGCCACGGCCGGCCTGCCCGCCGACGAGTCGACGGGCGGCTACTCGCTGCTCGACGAGATGGGGGTCACGTCGAGCGAGTTCCAGCAGGACGTGACGTACAAGCGCGCGCTCGAGGGCGAGCTCGCGCGGACCCTCTCCGCGATGGACGGCGTCGAGACCGCGACCGTCCAGCTCGCGATCCCCGAGGAGACGGTCTTCGCGGCGGAGCAGGGCACCCCGACCGCGTCGGTCTTCGTCGCTCCCGCCCGGGGCCAGAAGCTCACGACCGAGCAGGTCGAGGCGATGGTCCACCTCGTCTCGGCGTCGATCGACGGCATGGCCCCGACCGACGTCGCGGTCGTCGACGCGCAGGGAGAGGTGCTGTCCGAGGTCGGCGTCGGCGCACGGTCGTCGGGCGAGCAGGCCGGGCAGTACGAGGAGAAGGTGTCCGGGCAGGTGCAGGCGATGCTCGACCGCGTCGTGGGTGCCGGGAACTCGACCGTCGCGGTGACCGCGCAGATGGACGTCGCGAGCTCCGAGCGTCTCGAGGAGACGTTCCGCACGCCGGAGGGCGGGCCCGTCCTCAACGAGTCCACCACGACCGAGGAGTACACCGGCGCGGGCGGTGGCGTCGCCGGGGTGCTGGGGCCGGACAACATCGCCGTCCCGGGCGGCGCCGGAGCGGACAGCAGCTACACGTCCGAGGACGCCACGCGCAACAACGCGATCGACAAGGTCACCGAGACCACGACGACGCCCGCCGGCGCGCTGACCCGGCAGGCCGTGTCGGTCGCGCTCGACGCCGAGGTGGCCCGGGGCATGGACACGGCCGCGATCACCGCGATGGTCTCCGCCGCCGCCGGCATCGACGCCGAGCGCGGTGACACCGTCGAGGTCGCGGTGCTGCCGTTCGACACGGGCGCCGCCGAGTCGGCCCAGGCCGCGCTCGCCGCAGCGGAGGAGGCGGCCGCCGCCGAGAGCCGGGCCCAGATGCTGCGCACCGCGGCGGTCGTCGCGGGGGTGCTCATCGCCCTGGTGATCGTGCTCGTGGCCGTGCGGCGCGCCCGTCGTCGCCGCGAGCGGCGCGAGACGGTCGACCTGGACGACCTCCGGATGACGACCCTGCACGAGCTCGACCGCGACGACGACCGCCCGGCGCTCCCGTCCGGCGGCGGTCAGGGCGAGCTCGAGCTCGTGCCGGAGCGCCCGGAGATCCAGCCGCCGACCCCGCGGTTCACGAGCCTCGACCAGCGTCGGGCCGAGATCGACGCGCTCGCGGCGACCGACCCCGACAAGACCGCCGAGTACCTGCGGGTGCTGCTCGCCGAGGACCGGGCGGGGGCGCAGCGATGAGCGTCACGACGGCACCGCCCGAGACGGCGCCCGCGGGCACCGGCGCCGCCGGCCTGGCGGCCGCCCTCGACCCCGCCGCCGCGGCGCTCGCGACCGAGTCCGCGCGGAAGGTCGCCGCGATGAGCGGGGTGCAGAAGGTCGCCCTGGTGCTCATGCAGCTGAGCCAGGAGCGGGCGGCGACGGTCCTGTCGCTGCTCTCCGAGGACGAGGCCTCCGAGGTCGCCGCGGAGATCATGCGCACCCAGGTGGTGGACGAGGACCTGGCCGTCGCGGCCCTCGACGAGTTCTACGACATGGCGCTGTCCGGCACCCCGCGCCCGCGCGGGGGCAAGGACTTCGCCGTCGGGCTGCTCGAGGCGTCGATGGGCGCCGACCGGGCGGCCGACGTCGTCGAGCGCCTCGTCGCGAGCATGCAGGGCAAGGCCTTCGAGTACCTCGACGGGACCGAGCCGGGGCAGATCGTGTCCCTGCTCGACGGCGAGCACCCGCAGACCGTCGCGCTCGTCCTCGCGCACCTCAGCTCGGGCGTCGCGTCCGCGGTGCTCGCCAAGCTGGCCGACGACTACCGCACCGACGTCGCGCAGGCGCTCGCGACCATGGGCACCGCGTCCCCCGACGCCGTGAAGCTCGTGTCGGAGCAGTTCCGCACCCGCATGGGCGCGAGCATCACCCCGCGCCAGCCGGTCGAGATCCTCGGCGGCGTCCAGCCGCTCGTCGACATCATCAACCGCTCCGACGGCGCCACCGAGAAGGCGGTCCTCGAAGGGCTCGAGGCCCGGGACCCGCAGCTCGCCGAGGAGGTGCGCTCGCGCATGCTGACGTTCGAGGACATCGCCTCGTTCGAGGCACGCGACGTGCAGATCATCCTGCGGGGCGTCGAGATGTCGGTGCTCGCGCTCGCCATGAAGGGCACGACCGCCAAGGTCGTCGAGACGATCACGAAGAACATCTCCGAGCGCAACCGGGCGCTGCTGGAGGAGGAGGTCGCGGGCCTGGGCGGGGTGCGCATCAGCCAGGTCGAGGAGGCGCGCGCGGAGATCGTCCGCGTCGTCCGCAACCTCGAGGCCGACGAGAAGATCACCATCCACCGCACGGACGGGGACGAGCTTGTCTACTGACGCGTACTTCGTGCCGCAGGCCGTGCCGGTCCTGCGCAGCGACCGGGTCGCGGAGGTCGAGGCGGCGGCGTCGGCCCGCGGGTACGCCGCCGGCTACGCGGCCGGGGCCCGCGCGGCCCGGGAGGAGGCGGAGCGACTGCGCGCCGCGCTCGAGGCGGACCACGCGCGCCGCACCGCCGAGCGCGACGAGCGCACCGCGCGCGCGGTCGCCGTCCTGCGCGAGGCGGCCCGGGCCCTCGGCGAGCGGACGGTCCCCGTCGTCGCCGCGGCGCAGGACGCCACGGTCCGGGGCGCGCTCGACCTCGCGGAGTCGGTCCTCGGGTACGAGCTCACCGACCGGCCGGGGGCCGCCCGCGCGGCCCTCGCGCGCGCGACGGCGGTCGCCGACGGCGCGGTCGTCGCCGTCCGGCTGCACCCCGACGACGTGAGCCTGCTGACCGAGGCCGGGGCCGGCGACGTCCGCCTCGTGGCGGACGCGTCGCTCGACCGCGGCGACGCCGTCGCGGACCTCGAGCACGGCTTCCTCGACGCGCGCGTCCGGGCCGCCGTCGACCGCGCCCGAGCCGAGCTCGCGCTGCTGGACGTCGGGCCCGAGGCGGGCCACGGCGCGTCCGGAGGGCCGTCGTGAGCGCCCCCGTCGGCTCGGCCGCGCCGGGCACCCGGGCGGGGGTCGACGCGTCGCCGTCGCTCCACCGCCCTCCGGCGCTCGACGCCCTCCTCGGCGTGGCCCGCCCCGAGCGGGTCGGCGTCGTGACGTCGGCCGTCGGCCTGAGCCTCGAGGTCGCGGGACTGAGCTGCGGCATCGGTGACCTCGTCCACGTCGGCGACGGGCCGCACCGGCTCGACGCGGAGGTCGTCGCCACCGCCGAGGGGAGGGCCCGCTGCATGCCGCTCGGCCGGCTGTCCGGGGTCCGCGCGGGCGACCCGGTGCGCACGCGCGGCACCGGTGTCCTCGTGCCGACCGGGCGCGGGCTGTTCGGCCGCGTGGTCGACGCGCTGGGCCGGCCCGTGGACGGGCGGGGCCCGCTCGCGCGCGGGCCCCGCGTGCCCGTGGACGCGGACGCGCCCGCCGCGATGGAGCGGGCCCGCATCGACACGCCGCTCCAGACCGGGGTGCGGGTCCTCGACACGCTCACGACGCTCGGCCGAGGGCAGCGCATCGGGCTGTTCGCCGGCTCGGGCGTCGGCAAGTCCTCGCTGCTGTCGATGGTCGCTCGCGGGACCGACGCCGAGGTGTCGGTCATCGCGCTCGTCGGCGAGCGCGGGCGCGAGGTGCGCGAGTTCCTCGAGGACGACCTGGGCCCCGAGGGGCTGGCCCGGTCGGTCGTCGTCGTCGCGACCTCCGACGAGCCCGCGATGATGCGCAAGCGCGCGGCGTTCACGGCGACGCGGATCGCCGAGTCGTTCCGGGAGGCCGGGTCGCACGTCGTGCTCATGATGGACTCCCTCACGCGCGTGTCCATGGCCCAGCGCGAGATCGGGCTGTCCGTGGGGGAGCCCCCCGCGACGCGCGGCTACCCGCCGTCGACGTTCTCCCTCATGGGGAACCTGCTCGAGCGGGCGGGCACCGCGGCGACGGGCTCCGTCACCGGGATCTACACCGTCCTGGTCGACGGCGACGACCACAACGAGCCGATCGCCGACCAGGCGCGCTCGATCCTCGACGGGCACGTGGTGCTCGACCGGTCCATCGCCGTGTCGGGCCACTACCCGGCGGTCGACGCGCTCGCGTCGGTCTCGCGCGTCGCGTCGCGCGTGACGACGCCCGAGCAGAGGTCCGTCGCCCTGACGCTGCGCCGCGTCCTCGCGGCGCGCCGCAAGGCGCAGGACATCCTCGACATCGGGGCGTACAAGAAGGGCACCGACCCCCTCGTCGACGCGAGCCTCGAGCACCAGGGGGCGATCGACGCCTTCCTGCAGCAGGTCATGACGGACAGGACGCCGGCCGAGGAGTCGTGGGCTCGCCTCACGCGGCTCACCCAGGTGCTGGCCGGAGCGGAGGACTGATGGCGGGGAAGTTCCGGCTCGCGGGCGTGCTGCGCCTGCGTCGCCTCGAGGAGGACGGCGCCAAGGCGGCGCTCGCGGGAGCGCACGCGGACCTCGCGCGCACCGTGGAGGAGGCGGGCGGTCTCGCCGCCTACCTCGACGCGTCGCCCGAGCGCCCGACGACCAGCGCGGCGCTGTCCGGGCTCGCGGCCTCGCGCGCCGCGGCGAGCGCGCTGTTCTCCGTGCTCGAGTCCGAGGAGCGCGTGCGCGCGCACGCCGTGGACGAGGCGCGCGCCGATCTCGCGCGCGCCCGAGCCGCGTCGCTGGGCCTCGAGAAGCTCCAGGAGCGGCACGACGCCGAGACGGCCCGGGCGGAGGGGCGTGCCGACCAGGCTGCGCTCGACGAGATCGCCTCGACCGCGCTGCGCACGACGCGAGGGACGACGACGCCGTGAGCATGCCCCAGGCCCTCGCCCGCGTGGGCGAGATCCGCACCGAGATCGCCTCGCTGCGGGAACCCGCGACCGCGCCCGACCGGTCCGCGGCGTCGTCGACGA
Organism: Sphaerisporangium cinnabarinum; assembly: GCF_055567015.1. NCBI lineage: Bacteria > Bacillati > Actinomycetota > Actinomycetes > Streptosporangiales > Streptosporangiaceae > Sphaerisporangium > Sphaerisporangium cinnabarinum. The sequence goes on along the minus strand of NZ_JBVHRG010000006.1, from coordinate 148,917 downwards.
GCGCGACCGACTTCGCGTCCGCGCTCTCGGCGCTGTCCGGGCTCGTGACGCCGTCGGGCGCGACGGGCACGGGCGGGTCGGACGTCGTCGGACGCCTGCTCGGCGCGTTGTCCGGCCCGGCGGGCGCCGACGTGCTCGCGCGCAGCGCGCTCTTCGGGTCGGGAGCGGCGACGAGCGCCTCCACCGGGCTCGCGGCCGCCGTCGTGCCCGCGGCTCCCGCGGTTCCTGCGGCCCCCGCCGACCCCGCGACCGCGCCGGGCGGCGACGCGGGACGGGCGGTCGTCGAGACGGCCCGCCAGTACCTCGGCGTGCCGTACGTGTGGGGCGGCGAGAGCCTCGGCGAGGGCGGGCTCGACTGCTCGGGCCTCGTCCAGCTCGTGTACTCCGCGCACGGCGTCGACCTGCCGCGCGTCGCGCGCGACCAGATGCGCCAGGGGACCGAGGTCGGCTCGCTCGCCGAGGCGCGCCCCGGGGACCTCGTGGTGCAGCGCGGCGGCAAGCACATCGGCATCTACATGGGCGACGGGCAGATGATCCACGCGCCCAAGCCCGGCCGCACCGTCGAGGTCACGGACGTCACCGACGCCTCCGTGACCACCATCCGCCGCGTGATCGGCTGAGGAGGACCACGATGACCCTGACCACGACGGCCCTGGTCGCGGCTCCCGCGCCGGCCGCGCCGACGCGTCCCCGGGCCGCGTCCGGAGCGTCGGCCGACGCGTTCGGCCGTACCTTCGACGCGGCGCTCGGCGAAGCGGCCCGCGACCGGCAGGAGCCCGCCCGGGCGGACGCTCCCGGGGGCAGCCCAGCGGACCGGGCGTCCGACGACGGCACCCCCATCGCCGGGACCTCGACCGCCGGGACGTCGGCCGCCGAGAGCCCGACCACCGGGACCTCGGGCGACGACGTCCCTGCGGAGGGCACCGCCGCCGGGGACGACGCACCCGCCGGGCAGCCCGTGCCACCGGGGCTCCCGGGCCTGGTACGTCCCGACGCGCCGCCCACCGGGCTCGACGTCGCGCTCACCGGCGTCGCTGCGGCGGACGGCGCGGCGCCTGCCGCAGCCCCGGATGCCGCGGTCGTCGAGGTCGGCGACACGCACGCCCCGACCCGTGGCGCGTCGACGGCCGACGCCGTGGCCGTCCCGGACGGGACCGCGTCCGCCCCGGTCACGACCGACCGACCGGGCGCGCCGGGCGCGGTCCCGGCGGCCGGTACGGGCGAGGTGGCGACGCCGACCGGTGCGCCGTGGTCGTCCGTCGCGACGGTGCCTGCGGACGTGCCGCGCCCGATGACGGTGCCCGTCGCGACATGGGCGAGCGGTGGCGACGGGGAGGCCGTCGGGACCGCCGGACCCCTGTCGACCGCCGGGCCGGGGGCAGGGCTCGCCACGAGCGCCGCGCCGGGTCACGTGCCGTGGGCCACCACGCCGGGTGCGCCCGTCGCTCCCGAGGGGACGGACCTCGTCGGCGCGCCCGCGCCGGGGGAGGCGGACGGCGTGGCGGCCCCGACCTCGACCGGCGTGGAGGGCGCAGCCCCGGCGCCGGACGCCGCACCCCGGGCCGTGGCGCAGGTCGTCGTCACCGCTCCCGTCCCGGCCCCGGCCGCACCGGTCGCCGTCGGCGCGCCCGGGGCCACCGCCCCGGCGACGGCCTCGCACCCGGCGCAGCCGCTGCACGCCCAGGTCGTCGGGCCCGTCGTCGCGCTCGCCGAGGCGGGCGACGGCGACCACGTGCTCACCCTCTCCGTGACGCCCGAGAACCTCGGGCCCGTGACGGTCCGCGCGCACGTCGCGGGCGGTGACCTGCGCATCGAGCTCTACGCGCCGCACGACACCGGCCGCGAGGCGCTGCGCGCGATCGTGGCCGACCTGCGGCGCGACCTCGCGGGCATCGCGGGCGGGGCGTCGTCGGTCACCGTCGCGGACGCGGGAGCACCGGGCGCGGCCGTGGACGGTCGGGACGGCCGCGGTGCCACCGCGGACGGCTCCGGCTCGCGCCGCGACCCGCAGGACCCCGGCGCGCACGACCGCGGACCGGCCCACCCGCACCGAGGGGCCACCGACCCCGACCCCGAGCCGACAGTCATCGGCAGGACGTACGGCGCCGCCCGGCGCCTCGACGTCCTCGTCTGAGGAGAGGAACCCCGTGCCCGTCGAACCCGTGAGCGCGCCGGTGCCGGCATCGATGTATGCCACGAAGAACACGCGCGCGCCCAAGCAGGAGTACGACAGCGAGCTCTTCCTCGAGCTGCTCGTGACCCAGCTGCGCAACCAGGACCCGTCCAGCTCCATGGACACCGGCGAGATCGTCTCGCAGACGACGTCGCTCGCCATGATGGAGGCGCTCACCCGGATGAGCGGTCTCGTCGAGGAGTCGTTCGCGCTCCAGATGCGCCAGTCGGCCGCCGACCTCCTGGGCAACCAGGTCTCCTACCTCGACGCCGACGGCGTCGAGCACACGGGCATCGCGACCGCGGTGTCGTACCACGACGCGGTACCCACCGTGACGATCGGCGGGGTGACGGTCGAGCTCGACCACGTCTCCGCCGTCACCTCCTCGGTCAGCACGGATGCCACCGGGACCCCGGCAGCCACGGACGGCGCCACCGACGACCACGGCAGCTCCGCCGCCTGACCCGAAAGGACTCTCGTGCTCCGCTCCCTCAACACCGGAATCTCCGGCCTGCGCGCCCACCAGAACATGCTGGACGTCACGGGCAACAACATCGCGAACGTCAACACGACGGGCTTCAAGGCGTCGCGCACCCAGTTCCAGGACACGCTCTCCCAGCTCGTCGCGGCGGGCGTCGCGCCGGACCAGCAGGTCGGCGGCGCGAACCCCGCGCAGATCGGCCTCGGCGTCACGACGGCGGCCATCACGACGCAGTTCACGCAGGGCGCCGCCCAGACGACGGGCGTCCCGACCGACCTCATGATCGACGGCGACGGGTTCTTCGTCGTCGAGCGGGGCGGCCAGGCGTACTACACGCGCAACGGCGGGTTCACGTTCGACGGCGCCGGCCGCCTCGTCAACGCGAGCGGCGACCTCGTCCAGGGCTGGACCGCCACCGACGGCGTGGTGAACACGAGCAGCCCGCTCGGGAACCTCACGATCCCCGTGGGGGACGTCATCCCGCCCCGCGCGACCACGGGCGTGACGTTCGGGGGCAACCTGCCCTCCGACGCCGCCGACGGCACGGAGCTCGTGCGCGACGTCGAGGTCTTCGACGCGGCGGGTCGGGCGAGCAAGCTCTCGCTCGTCTTCACGGCCGCCGCCGGCGGCTGGTCCGTGAGCGCCCGCGACGGCGCGACCGGCGCCACGCTCGCGGGCCCGCAGGCCCTCACGTTCACGGGGGGTGCCCTGACCGGTGGCGGGTCCCTCGCCGTCGGCGGGGTGACGGTCGGTCTCGACGCGCTCACCTCGTACGCGGGGCTGTCGAACGTCGCCGTGGCGAGCAAGGACGGCGGGGCGGCCGGGTCGCTCACGTCGTACTCGATCTCCGGCGACGGCTCGATCGTCGGCCGCTACTCGAACGGCCGGACCGAGGTCCTCGGTCAGGTCGCCCTCGCGACGTTCACCAACGCCGGCGGGCTCGAGAAGGCGGGCGACTCGCTCTTCTCCGCGACGCAGTACTCGGGCGAGCTGCTCGTCGGTGCCGCCGGCGACCCGGGCCTCGGCTCGATCACGGCGGGCGCCCTCGAGATGTCGAACGTCGACCTCTCGCAGGAGTTCACCAACCTCATCGTGTCCCAGCGCGGGTTCCAGGCGAACTCGCGCGTGATCACGACGTCCGACGAGGTGCTCACCGAGCTCGTCAACCTCAAGCGCTGACCCGGGCGCGGGCGGTGCGGTGCCCCCGGGCCGACCGGGAGGCACCGCACCGGCACCGCCACCGGCACCGCGTCGCGCCGTCCCGCCTCGTGTCCCGCACCTCCGTCCCGATCCCGTCCGCACCTGACCCGGACCCGTCCCAGCCGAAGGGGGAACCGTGATCGTCCTCACGCGCTTCAGCTCCGAGCGCATCGCGATCAACGCGGACCTGGTGGCCCGCGTGGAGACCAACCCGGACACGCGCGTGACGCTCATCGACGGCTCGCGCTACATCGTCACCGAGCCCATGGAGGTCGTGATCCGCCTCGTCGAGGAGCACAAGGCGCGCGTGCTCGCGCTCGCGCGCTCCCTGCCCACCGCCGTCGAGCGCGCCCCGCTCGAGGTCGTCCGGTCCGCACCCGACGACGCCCCCGCCCCCGGCGACCGCCCGGTCGCCCTCGCCCCCCTGCCCGACCCGAGGACGAAGTAGGCCATGGACCCCGCAACCATCATCGGCATCCTCGTCGCGTTCGGCTCGCTCGTCGCGATGGTGTACCTCGAGGGGTCGCAGATCACGTCGATCCTGCTCCCGGCACCGATCATCCTCGTCTTCGGGGCGAGCATCTTCGCCGCCGTCGCGTCGGGGACGCTCAAGGACTCGGTCCGGGCCTTCAAGACGCTGCCGCGCGCGTTCACGGGCAAGGCGCCCCGTCCCGCCGAGGCCATCGAGGAGGTCGTCCGGGCCGCGGAGATCGTCCAGAACGAGGGCGGTCTGCTCGCCCTCGAGGCCGAGTCCCAGAAGACGGACGACCCGTTCCAGCGCAGCGCGCTGCAGTCGCTCGCCGACGGCTCGGACGCCGAGCAGCTGCGCACCCTCCTCGAGGAGCGGATCGAGACCAAGGCCCGCGAGGACGCCGTCGCGTACGACTTCTTCAACGCGATCGGCGGCTACGCCCCCACGATCGGCATCGTCGGCACCGTCGTCTCGCTGACCCACGTGCTGGAGAACCTGTCCGAGCCCGAGAAGCTCGGGCACATGATCGCCGCGGCGTTCATCGCGACCCTGTGGGGCATCCTCTCCGCCAACTTCATCTGGCTGCCCATCGGTGCCAAGCTCAAGCGCCTGTCGGACCTCGAGCTCGAGCGGCTCCACGTCCTCCTCGAGGGCTACATGTCGATCCAGGCGGGCTCGCGCGCGCGCGTCATCGACGAGCGGCTCAAGACGATGGTCCCCGAGTGGTCGTTGCCCGAGGACAAGGCCGCCTGATGGCGCGGCGACGCAGGGGCGGCCACGGCGGCGGGGGCGGTGGTGGCGGCGGGCACGACACGGGCGGCTCCGGCCGCTGGATGGTGTCGTACATGGACATGGTGACCGTCCTCATGTGCCTGTTCATCGTCCTGTTCGCCATCAGCTCGGTCGACCAGGGCAAGTACCAGGAGCTCAAGTCCTCGCTCGCGGAGGGCTTCGGCAACGTGGAGGACGCCGCGGTCGTCGAGGAGGTCGTCGAGAACCCGGCGGAGGAGCCGGTCGACGTCGAGACCGACCTCGAGCGCGCGCTCCAGGAGGTGTCGGACCTCGCGGCGCTGCGCGACACGATGGCGCGGGACCTCGCCGCGCAGGGGCGGTCCGACACGGTGCGGTTCGACATCGACGAGCGCGGGCTCACGGTCCGGCTCGTGTCCGCGGACACGTTCTTCTCGCCGGGGAGCGCGGAGCTCACGCAGGAGGCGCGCGGGGTGCTCGACGTCGTGGGGCCGACGCTCGCGCCGACCGCGCACGAGATCCGCATCGAGGGCAACGCCGACTACACCTCGACCGTGACGTCGGTCTTTCCGTCGAACTGGGAGCTCTCGGCGTCGCGCGCCACGGCCGTGCTGCGCCACCTCGTCGAGCAGGACGGCCTGGCCGAGCACCGGATCGCCGCGGTGGGCTTCGGCTCGGCGCGGCCCCTCGCCGAGGGCACGAGCCCCGAGGCGCTCGCGATGAACCGGCGCGTCGACATCATGGTGCTCTCCTCCGCGCCGGAGGCCGTGCGCGCGCTCATCCCGCAGGTGCTCGCGGGGCAGCTCACCGCGGCGGACGTCCCGGCCGCGGAGGCGGACGCGCGGGCTCTCGCGCGGGCCGGCGAGACGGCGGGAGAGGCGGCCGCTCCGAGGGAGTGAGGCGGTCCGTCGAGCCTGAGCGCCGTCGCGCAGGCTCGTGTCGTGCGTGCCCGCATAGGAGCGGTCGTGAGCACGACGACAACCGACCGGGTCCCGCAGCCCGCCCCGAGCCGCAAGGTCGAGGTCTACGACTTCCGCCGACCGACCACGCTCGTCCGCGAGCACCACCGCATCCTCGAGATGGCGTTCGAGAGCTTCGCGCGCCAGTGGGGAACGCAGCTCACGGCCCGCGTGCGGGTCGTCAGCCAGGTCGGCCTCGCCGCGGTCGCGATGCGCACCTACGACGACTACGTCGCCGAGCGGCCCGTGACGACGACGTTCGTCGTGTGCGAGCTCGACGGGATCGGCCCGCGCGCCGTCCTGCAGTTCCCGCACACGGACGCCCTCACGTGGATCGCCCACATGCTCGGCGCCGGACCGACCATCCCGGTGGTCGACCGCAAGTTCACCGACGTCGAGCGCACGCTCGTCACGTCGCTGCTCACCGAGACCCTGCGCGACCTGCGGCACTCGATGGGCCGTCTGCTCGAGAGCCCTCTGCGGATCTCGTCGATCCAGCACAACTCGCAGTTCGCCCAGGCCGCCCCCACCGCCGAGCTCATGATCGTCGCCGAGCTCGACCTCCGCGTCGGGGAGCGCGCGTGCCGGGCCACCCTCGCCGTGCCGTCGGTCGCGCTCCTCCCGCACCTCGGCGAGGCCAACCCGGCGGACGACCCCGCCGACGCGACCCGGCGCACGCGCCAGCACGTCGCCCGCTCCCTCGTCGACGTCACCGTCGAGCTGTCCGCCGCGACCATGACCCCGGCCGAGGTGCTGGACCTCGCGGTCGGCGACGTCGTGCGCGTCCCGCACACCCAGTCCCGCCCGCTCGACGTCATCGTCGACGGCCACGTCATGGCCCGCGGCGCCGTCGGCTCGTCCGGCTCCCGCCTCGCCTGCCGCATCGTCACCACCGAGGAGAACTGACCCATGAGCACCACCACCCCGGTCGAGCAGTCCGTCGTCGAGGCCGCGTCCGCCGCCGCCCACGCGCTCGTCGCGCTCGTCCCGACCAGCACCCCGCTGCGTGCGGCCCTGCGCGGCGGGGCGCCCGTCGGCCCGCAGGCCGCGCGGGCGGTCGTCGCGTCGTACGTGGGGGACTCCGGCTCCGACCTCGCGCTCGCCCTCATCGACCAGGACGCGCTCGCCGACGCCTCCCAGGAGGCGGCGCTCGACGTCACCGACGTCCTGCGTCCCGCGCTGGAGGCCGCGGGGGCGACCACCGGCGTCGGCGTGCTCGGGGAGGTGCGGGTCGCCGACGCGACCGCGCTCTTCGAGGACCCGGAGTCCGTCGTGTTCGAGCTCGCCACCGACGACGGCCCGACGGCGGGCTGGTTCGTCGTGCGGACGCGCCGCGCGCTGCAGGGTCTGCCCGACGAGGCCGTGACCGGCGCCCGGCTCGCGCGCATCTCCAACGTCGAGATGCGCCTCTCGGTGATCGTGGGCCGCACGCGCATGCCGGTGCGGGACGTGCTCAACCTCGAGCCGGGCGCCGTCGTCGAGCTCGACCGGTCCGCCGGGGCGCCGGCGGACGTGCAGCTCAACGGCCGCACGATCGCCAAGGGCGAGGTCGTCGTCGTCGACGGCGGCGACTACGGGGTGCGCATCACCAAGATCCTCGACGCGGACGACTGACCGGCATGGACGTCACCACCGTGCTGCGCGTCGCCTTCTCGCTGGCGGTCGTGCTCGGGCTCCTGTGGGTCTCGTACCGGGTCGCGAGCAAGACCTCGCGCTCCGCGCCGCGCGGACGCCACGAGCAGCTGACCGTGGTCGCCCGCCAGGGGCTGTCGCAGAAGAGCGCCGCGGTCCTGCTCGAGGCCGGGGGCCGCCGGTACCTGCTCGGCGTGACGGAGTCGTCCGTGACCGTCATCGACGGCCCGTCCCCGGTGCCGTCCGCCGCCCCGCCCGCGCCCGGCACCACCGCGGACGCGACTCCCGCCGTCGTCCCGACCACGGACGCGGCGCCCGCGGACGCCCCGACCTCGGCCGAGCCCTCGTTCGACGACGCCGTCACCGCGGCCCGCCTGTCGCTCGCGCAGCCGCCCGCGAACGGGGACGCCCCGGCGTGGGACGGCGAGCCCGGCTCCGTGCCCGCCCTCGCGCCCGCCACCGCGCCCCCGGACGTCCCGGGACCCCTGGCGGGGACCACCACGACCGTCGTCGTCCCGCACCCCGCGCCGACGAGCGCCCTGCGCACGTTCCTCGCGCCCGACACGTGGCGCAAGGCCGCGCGCGTCGTCCGAGGAGGTGCCCGGTGACACGCGCTCTCCCGTCGCGCCGCACGCTGCGCGTCGCGGTGCTCGTCGGGGCGGTCCTGCTCCTCGTGGCGGTCGCGACCGTCCTGCTCGCGCCCCACGCGGGCGCGGCGGTCGTCGACCCGACCGACCCGGCACCGCCCACCCAGCCGCTCGACCCGCAGGACGGGGGGTCGACGCTCTCGGTGGAGATCAACGGGCCGAACGGCGAGCCGTCGTCGTCCCTCGTCACGCTGGTCGGCATCACGCTGCTGTCGCTCGCGCCGACGCTGCTGCTCATGATGACGTCGTTCACCAAGATCTTCGTCGTCCTCGCCCTGACCCGGAACGCGCTGGGCACCGCCACGGTGCCGCCCAACATGGTCCTCGCCGGGCTCGCGCTGTTCCTCTCGCTGTTCGTCATGTGGCCGGTGTTCGGAGAGATCAACGACGCTGCGGTGCAGCCCTACCTCGACGGCACCACGACCTTCAGCCAGGCGCTCGACGCGGGCGCCGTGCCGCTGCGCGAGTTCATGCTCGCCCACACGCGCGAGGAGGACCTCGCGCTCATGACGCGCGCCGCCGACCTCGAGAACCCGGCGACCCCCGTCGACGTCCCCCTCACGACGCTCGTCCCCGCGTTCGTCATCTCGGAGCTCCGCGCCGCGTTCATCATCGGGTTCGTCGTCTTCGTGCCGTTCCTCGTCATCGACCTCGTCGTCGCCGCGGCCCTCATGAGCATGGGCATGATGATGCTGCCGCCGACGATGATCTCGCTGCCGTTCAAGCTGCTGCTCTTCGTCCTCGTCGACGGGTGGGGTCTCATCACGACGTCGCTCATCGGCTCGTACGGGATGGGTTGACCGTGGAGACCGCCGCCGTCCTCGACGTCGCCACGCAGGCGCTCGTCCTCGCCGCCAAGCTCGCGGCCCCCGTGCTCGTCACGTCGCTCGTCGTGGGGCTCGCCATCTCGATCGTGCAGTCCGTCACGCAGATCCAGGAGATCACGCTCTCGTTCGTCCCCAAGGCGCTCGCGGTCGCCGTCGCGCTCGTCGTGTGCGGCAACTGGATGATCGGCGAGATGGTGACGTTCACGCACGAGATGTTCGACCTCATCCCGTCGCTGCTGAACGGGGGCTGACGTCCCGTGGAGCTCGAGATCGACCTCGCCTGGCTCCAGGCGACGATGCTCGCGGGCGTGCGCATGGCCGCGTTCATGACCATCGCGCCGCCGTTCTCGCACCACGCCATCCCGCGCCAGGTGCGCGCCATCCTCGCCGTCTCGCTCGGGCTCGTCGTCTCGGGGCGCGCCGCCCCCGGGTACGAGGCGACCGGCACCGCGACGTTCCTCGGGCACCTCGTCGCCGAGGCGGTCACTGGGGCGATGCTCGGGACCCTCGTCATGGTCGTCTTCTCGGCGATCACCGCCGCGGGCGCCCACCTCGACCTGTTCGGAGGGTTCTCGCTCGGCATGGCGTACGACCCCCAGACCAACGTCAACGGGTCGCAGTTCACGCGCCTCTTCGCGCTCCTCGCGGTCGTGCTCATGTTCGCGTCCGACGCGTACCAGCTGGTCGTGCTCGGCCTCGCCCGCTCGTACGACGCCGTCCCGGTGGGTGGCCTGGCCGGCGTCCCCGCGGCGTCGTTCGTCGAGGCCCTCACCGGCTCGTTCGTGGCGGGGCTGCAGATCGCCGGGCCGATCGTCGTCGTGCTCTTCCTGGCCGACGCCGGGCTCGGCCTGGTCAACCGGGTCGCTCCCGCGCTCAACGCGTTCGCGATGGGCTTCCCGCTGAAGATCTTCCTCACGCTCGCGCTCGTCGGGACCGTGCTCGTCGCGCTGCCGCACGTCGTGTCGGTGCTCACGGCCGAGGCCGTCGAGCGCATGGGCGGGGTGGGCTGATGGCCGACTCCACCGAGGAGAAGACCGAGCAGGCCTCCGACCGGAAGATGAAGGAGGTCCGGTCCAAGGGCCAGCTCGGCAAGTCGCAGGACCTCACCGCCTGGGTCGGGGTCGGGATCGCCGGCGCGGTGATCCCGCTGACCGTGAGCGCCGCGGCGCGGGCCGCGACCGACCAGGTGCTGTCGCTGCGCACCGTGATCGAGAACCCCGAGCCCGCGGTCGCGCTCGAGCTCGCGCAGGACGCGCTCGGCACCGTGGTGCCGACCATGCTGCCGCTCCTCGGGGCGATCGCCGTCGCCGTGCTGCTCGCGTCGGTCGCGCAGGGCGGCCTGCACCTGAAGCGGCTGCGCCCGGGGGCCGACCAGTTCAACCCGATGAGCGGGCTCAAGCGGATGTTCGGCGCGCAGGCGCTGTGGAACGGCGCCAAGGCCCTGCTCAAGACGACGGTCGTCGGCGTCGTGCTCTACGCGGTCGTCCAGTCGCTCATGCCGGTCCTCCTGGCCGCGGGCGGTCTGCCGATCGCGTCGCTGCTCGAGGCGGCGGGCTCCGGCGTGCGCTCGCTCCTGGTCTGGGCGACGGCGGCGGGCCTCACCCTCGCGCTGTTCGACCTGCTGGTGGTGGCACGGCGCAACCGCAAGAAGACGCGCATGACCAAGAAGGAGCTCAAGGACGAGCACAAGAGCACCGACGGCGACCCGCTCGTGAAGTCGCAGCGCCGGTCGATGGCGCGCTCGATGACGCGCAACCGCATGATCGCCGCCGTGGCCGACGCGGACGTCGTCGTCGTCAACCCGACCCACGTCGCGGTCGCCCTGCGGTACGAGCCGGGCCGCTCCGCGCCGCGCGTCGTCGCGAAGGGGGCCGACCACGTCGCCGCCCGCATCCGCGAGAAGGCCGAGGAGTCGCGGGTGCCGATGGTGCGCGACGTCCCGCTCGCGCGCGCCCTGCACCGGGCGTGCGACGTCGGGCAGGAGGTCCCCGTCGAGCTCTACATGGCCGTCGCGCGGGTCCTCGCGTTCGTCATGGCGCTCACGCGTCGCGGCGCGGCGGCCTCGTCGGTCCCGCACCGCATGGCCCGCCCGGCGATCGCGCCGGGCGAGTGGCCCGCCGCGGACGACGCGCAGGCCGCATGACCCGCCCCGGCCCACCGGTCGGCGCGCGCTGCGGTGGCGGCGACCTGCATAGGACCTCGCGTCAGCAGCCGCCGACGCCCCGGACCCGGAAGGACCAGCGTTCCGCGTGAAGAACCGATCCCTCGCCATGATCGCCGTACCGCTCGGCGTCGTCGGCATCGTCCTGCTGCTCGTCGTGCCGATCCCCGCGGCGATGCTCGACGTGCTCATCATCGTCAACATCCTGCTGTCGCTCGTGATCCTCCTGACGTCGATGTTCGTCAAGAAGCCGCTCGACTTCTCGGTGTTCCCGTCGCTGCTGCTCGTCGCGACGCTCTTCCGCCTGGGTCTCAACGTCGCCTCGACGCGGCTCGTGCTCGGCGACGGCTACGCGGGCGAGGTCATCGGCGCGTTCGGCCACATCGTCGTCGACGGGAACCTCGTCATCGGCATGGTCGTGTTCCTCATCCTCGTCGTCATCCAGTTCCTCGTGATCACCAAGGGCGCCGAGCGCGTGGCCGAGGTCGGGGCGCGGTTCACGCTCGACGCGATGCCCGGCAAGCAGATGGCGATCGACGCGGACCTCAACGCGGGGCTCATCAGCGAGCAGGACGCGCGGGCCCGCCGCGCCGAGATCTCCGCGGAGTCGGACTTCTACGGGGCGATGGACGGCGCGTCGAAGTTCGTCAAGGGCGACGCCATCGCGGGCATCGTCATCACGCTCATCAACCTGCTGGGCGGCATCGTGATCGGCGTGGTCATGCACGGCATGCCGGCCATGGAGGCCGTCGACACGTACTCCATCCTCACGGTGGGCGACGGGCTGGTCACCCAGGTCCCCGCGCTGCTCATGGCGGTCGCCACCGGCATGATCGTCACGCGCTCGAACTCGGGCGAGGGCGACGTCGGCTCGCAGGCATCGAGCCAGCTCGTCCAGTCCCGGCAGGCGCTCGCCATCGCGGGCGTCGCGGCGTTCGCCATGGCGCTCATCGAGGGCATGCCCAAGCTGCCCTTCCTCGTGCTCGGGGTCGGCCTGATCGTCGCGGCCCAGCAGATCAAGGCGCGCCAGCGGCGGGCCGAGGTCGCGCGCGCCGCGGCCGAGCAGATCGAGAAGGAGAGCACGCGCAGCGACGGCACGGAGGACCTCCTCGAGCAGATGCGCGTGCACGCGCTCGAGATCCTCCTCGCGCCCGACCTCGTCGACCTGGTCACCGGCGCGCACGACGACCTGCTCGGACGGGTCCGCGCCCTGCGACGCAAGATCGCGACGGACCTCGGGGTCGTCGTGCCGCCCGTCCGCACGCGCGACTCGATCGAGCTCCCGGCGTCGACCTACGCGGTGCGGATCGCCGGCGTCGAGGCCGGTCGCGGGCAGGCGCCGGCCGGCAAGGTCCTCGCGCTCGGCGACGACCTCGCCGCGCTGCCCGGGCTGGCGACCGTCGACCCGGTGTTCGGCATGGACGGCAAGTGGGTCCCGGTGGAGATGCGGCACAGCGCCGAGATGGCCGGCGCCACGGTCATCGACCGGGTCTCCGTGCTCGTCACCCACCTGTCGGCCCTCATCGCCGCGAACGCGGCGCGGCTGCTGTCCCGCGAGGACGTGCGCGTGCTCACCGACGAGGTCAAGCGGACCAACCCGTCGGCCGTCGACGAGCTCACGCCGGCCCTGCTGTCGCTCGCGGAGGTCCAGCGCGTCCTGCAGGGGCTGCTCGAGGAGCAGGTCGCCGTCAACGACCTGCCCCGGATCTACGAGGCGCTCGCGCTCGCCGCGAAGCGCTCGACCGACCCCGAGCACCTCGTCGAGGCGGCGCGCGCCGCGCTCGGTCCCGCGATCCCGGCCCGGCACACGGTCGCCGGCACGATCCGGGTCGTGACGATCGCCCCCGCCCTCGAGCAGGCGATGCTCGCGGGCCGCCAGCCCGGCGGCGAGCAGGGCACGGCGATCGTCGTGGACCCGGCACGCCTCGACGCGTTCCGGTCGTCCGTGGGCGAGCGCGTGCAGGCGGCCCGGGCCTCCGGCGAGGACGTCGTCCTCGTGTGCGCGCCGTCGTTGCGGGCGGCGGTCCGGCGCCTCGTCGCGACGCAGGTGCCCGACCTCGCCGTGCTGTCGTACACCGAGGTGACGGCGGGCAACGCGCTCATCGAGACGGTCGGGGTGGTGAACGATGCCCCGGCGATTGCGGCTCGAGGGTGAGTCCCTCGACGCGGTGCTCGCCCAGGCACGGCGGCTGCACGGCCCGGACGCGCGGATCGTCTCCGCCGAGCGGGTCATCACGGGCGGCTTCAAGGGACTCTTCGGGCGACAGCACTACGAGGTGGTGGTCGAGGTGAGCGACGCGCGGCCCCGGACCGCCGTCGGGCCGGTCCGGTTCCCCGCGGCCCGCCGGGCGGGCATCGCGGCGCTGCTCGACGACGCCGACGAGGGGGACGCGCTGCGCCCGGCGCCGACGGCCGCGGTCGAGGTCTCGACCCGGGGCGACGACTTCGCCGCCCTGCTCGACGAGCTCGTGGCCGAGACGGCGGAGCCGCCGCCCGCGCCCGTCCCCGCCTCGTCGCCACCCGCCGCGCCGGTGCTGCGCGCGGCGCCGGGGGACCTCGTGGCGCTCGTCGGGCTGGCCGCGGACGTCGTCCCGGCGGCCCGCGCGATGGCGCAGCGGGAGGGCCTGCTCACGGCCTGCGCGGGCGCGGCGACGGACGGCGACACGGTGCGCGTCGACGACCGCCGCGCGGCGACCGAGGCCCGTGCCCGCGGGGTCCGCGCGGCCCGCGCCACGGTCGTGGCCGTCGGGGTGCGCGTGGACGCGGTCGGTGCGGCGCGGGTCCTCGACGAGCTGGGCGCCGAGCAGGTCGCGGTCGTGGTCGACGCCTCGCGCAAGCCCGCCGACACCGAGCGCTGGGTCGCCGAGGTGCAGCGCCTCGTGCTGGTCCGCGCCATGGTCGTGGTCGGACGCGGGCTGACGACGACCCCGGACTCCGTCCTCGCGCTCGGGCTCCCCGAGCTCCGGCACGCAGGCTGACCCGGGCCGCGCCCGCATAGGTCTCCCGAACGGTCAGGATGACACGCGGGACGTCAGGAGGACGTGGCGATGCTGGTGCTGGGACGCAAGGTGGGAGAACGGATCCTCGTCGGCGACGACGTCGTGGTCACGGTCGTGTCGGTAGGCCGCGACGGGGTGCGCGTCGGGATCGACGCGCCCCGCGAGGTGCGGGTCCACCGTGCCGAGATCGTCGACCAGGTCGCCGCGGACAACCGCGCCGCCGCCCTCGTCGCGCCCGGCGGCGAGGCGCGCGCCCGCGCGCTGCTGGGGCTCGACGCGCGGCCCTGACGCCCCGCACGGGACGTGCGGGCCTCGGCCGACGAGGGCTCTCGTGCCCTCGGGGGTGCCCGGGCCCATCGGGAGCCCCCGTGCCGTCAGGAGGTCCGCCGTCGAGCGCTACCCGCGCCCGCCGCGGCCGTCGCGCCCGCCGCCGTGGCCCCGGTCCTGCCGGCCCGAGTCCTTGTCGGTGCGCCGGTCGTCACGGATCTGCGGCTGCGGCTTCGCCGTCCCGGGCCGGGAGGAGCCGCGTGCGTCGTCCGGCCGCGGTGCGGGACGGTCGGGCTTCGGCGGCGCCGGGCGCGTGACCGGCGGCGCCGGTCGCGCGGGCACGGGCGTCGGTGCGGGGCGAGCGGCCGGCGCCGGCTTCGGCGTGGGCTTCGGCGACGGCTTCGGCGCCGCCGGCGAGGGCTTCGGTGCGGCCGCAGGAGCGGGCGGCGGGGCCGGCGCGGGAGCCGGCGGGGTCGTCTCGCGGACGGCCGGTCCCGGCGCGGCGGGGACGACCGCCGGCAGCG
The DNA here is from genome assembly GCF_055567015.1 of Sphaerisporangium cinnabarinum. Lineage (NCBI taxonomy): Bacteria > Bacillati > Actinomycetota > Actinomycetes > Streptosporangiales > Streptosporangiaceae > Sphaerisporangium > Sphaerisporangium cinnabarinum. The sequence goes on along the minus strand of NZ_JBVHRG010000006.1, from coordinate 133,825 downwards.
GTGCGTCGACGGGCTCGTCGGCGGCGTCGCCCACCCCCGTGCCGACGGACTCGCCGACCGAGTCGTCGGCCGGCTCGTCGACGAGCTCGACGGCGGGCGCGGTCGACGGCGCGAGGCCCGTCAGCACCGGGGCGGACAGGTCGAGGCGGACGGCCGCGGCGCCGACGCCGTCGAGCGGTGCCCACCCGGTCGAGCCGGTGCCCGGGGCAGTGCCCAGGAGCACCTGCTCGGGCCGAGCCGAGACGCCGAGGCCGGGGCCGACCTCGTCCTCCGCGGGCGCGACCACGGCCCCGAACACGAGCGTCGCCGCGGAGAGCACCGCGGCGGCGCCCCAGCGCACGGAACGTCCCTGGACGCGGGAGCGCGCGCGCCCTCGCGCCACGAGCGCACGGCGCTCCCGACGCGCGAGGTCGTGCGCCGGTGCGACCGACGGCGTCGGCCGGGCCGACGGGAGCGCGCACGGGACGGCGGCGTCGCCGCTCGCGGGCGGTGCGGCCGGGACCCCCGCCGCGACGGCCCCTGCGCGGACGACCTCCCGGGACGCGGGCAGGTCGACGACGGCAGCGGTCTCGCGGAGCACGAGCAGGGCGACGCGGTCGGCCGCGAGGCGGTGGCGGTACGGCGGCACGACGACGGTGCCGTCCGCCGCCAGCGCGCGCACGGCGCGGACGGCCTCGAAGCGCACGGTGGGCGCCCAGGCGCGGCCGTCGAGCGGGCGGCGACCGGTGACGAGGTCGTCCAGGACGGCGCGCTGCGCGTCGGTCACCGCGCGCAGCGCGGCGGCCCGGTCCGTCCCCGTGACGCCCGAGGCCCGCACGTGCCGCCGGGCGTCGCGCGCGAGCCCGACGGCGTGCACGGCGACGAGGCCGGCCACCGCACGATCGTGCTCGCTCTCCGGCACCGTCGCAGCGACGACGAGCGCATCCTCGACGACCGAGCGTCGAGGCCCGGGTCCCGCGTCAGACATGTCCTGCTGCCCCCTGTGCTCCTGCGCCCGCCCTGCGGCCGCCCCCTGGTCCCCGTGCTCGCCACGGTGCGGTTCTCCTGCTCGCCGCGGCGCTGCGCCGCGGGCCTCCCGGCAGGTGCGGGTCGTGGAGCGACGTGCGCGCTCACCCGGTCTCCACGGCGTCGAGGACGATGCCGACGTCCCGCAGGTGCCGCGCCGCCAGCTCCCGGACCCGCTCGATGTGGTCGACGGTCCGGTGGCGGGGGAGACCCAGGGTCCGGGCGATCCACACAACCGTGTCATGACCCGGGAGCGGTCCGCCGCCCCCGTACGCCTCGGACATCCAGAGCGCCGCGACGCGTCCGCGGACCGGGTCCTGCGCGTGCGCCGCGTCGACGACGGACCGGACGAGCGCCGGGACCTCGACCGCGTGCAGCACGCAGTCCGCGTGCGCGTCGGTCGTGCGCGCGGAGTCGAGGGCCTCGTCGAACGACAGCGCGCCGCGCAGCACGAGCTCGTCCGCCTCCGTCACGACCATGCCCTGCCGGACGACGTCGGCCCGGTGGGCGCCGAGGCGCTCGTTGGTGGCGCGCACGGCCTCCTCGACCGAGGGGGCCGCGCCGCGCAGCGCGGCGAGCTCCGAGCGGGTGCGCGCGAGCTCGCGACGCCGACGCTGCGCGGCCACCATGCCCGACGCCGGTGCGGTCGCGTGGTCGAGGAACGAGCGGACGCGCGGGCGTGCGGTGTAGACGACGATCGCGAGGAACGAGCGCATGCTGCGCAGGTACGCGGGGTCGCGCCGGGAGCGCTCGAGCATCTCCCAGGCGGTCTCCACGACGATCGCCGCGACGTCGTCGAGGTGCTGCGCCGCGGGCACCGAGTTGGTGCGGCACAGGCGCGCCGCGATCCGGCGCCACTGCGTCGCGTGGGCGGCGAGGAGGGACGAGACCTCGGCGCGGTACCGGGTGTCGTCCTCGATCGCGACGACGCGGGCGACCTCGTCCCGGAGCGCTCCGGGGTCGTCGTCGTCCTGCGGGCCCTCGTCGACGGCGCGCACGGGACGCGCGTCGCGCGCCCGGTGCGGGCGCGGGTCGAGCAGGGTCCGGTCGGTCACGGTCCAAGCATGCGGACCCGGAGGGGCTCCTGGCGCGCCGGACACCGTCTTTCACACCGGACTTCACCCTCGGGCACCCCGGGCAGCGGGTGATCTCCGCACGCTTCGCCCGCCGCGGGTGTTTCGCGGACGTCGCCTCGGTGGGATGCTGTCCTCGGCGACGGGCTCGCCGGACGGACAGGGCAGGACGAGATCAGGAGGTGGACCGGGTGCACGCAGCGTCCTGCGCTTCGACGGCGTCGCCGTACCGGGCCGCCGACGCCCCGGGCGGGGTGGTGTCGCGGTGACCCCGGAGGAGGACGGCGCCGGCGCGCCGTGGGACGACACGACGTGGGCCATCTGGGCCGTGGGCCTCGTGGAGCCGCTCATCGACCCCGACGACCGGCTCGCGACCATGGCCGCGATGCGCGCCCAGGCGAAGGCGCACCCGCTGCGCGCCGTGACGCTCCTCGCCGGCGCCCTCACCGACCTCCTGGACTCGTTGCCCGACGACGACCCGTGGCGCCACCTGGACCCCGCGACGTTCGGCACGTACCGGGACGGCCTGGACCTGGTCCCGTCGGAGGCCGTCGTGATCGCCGAGGACATCGGCCTCGCGGCGCTCGCCCGCCCGCTCGGGCACGGCGGGGCGCGCGTCATGAGCGAGGCGCAGCACGGGTGGGAGAACGCCGCGCACGCGGCGAACGAGCTCGACGACCCCGTGCGCGTGCTCACGCGCGCCGTGGCGTGGGCAGCCTGGCGCCGCCGCGTGTACGTGGGCGAGGACAGCTACCCCGTCCTCGTCGTCTTCTCGTGGCTGCCGCGCGCGGCGCTCATCGCGGCGGGTCGCGAGATCGACGACGACCTCGCCCGTGCCGAGATGCGCGCGTCCGCGAAGATCGTCGACGACCTCGTCTGACCAGGGCGGGCCTCAGGCCCCGTCCGTGCCGCTCGCGGGCAGCGGACGCTGGGCGGGGAGGAGCCCCAGCTCGATCCCGCGCGCGAGCGCGTCCTCGCGCCGGCGCACGCCGAGCTTCCGGTAGATCGAGCGGAGCTGGCTCTTGACCGTGTTCACGGACACGGTGAGGCTCCGGGAGATGTCGATCGCGGTCGCGTGCCGCATGAGGGAGTCGAGGACGACGACCTCCCGGTCGGACAAGGGCTGCGGGAGGTCGGCCGTCGCGGCGAAGAGCTCCGGGACGGGTGCCGCGTCCCCGATGAGGCGCTGCGCCGTCTGGTCCTTGCTCCGTGCCGCCAGCTCGGCGAGCGCGAGGAGGTCGTGCCGGGCCGGGAGCGCGAGCGCGAACCGCAGCCGCCGGTCCTCGGCGACGCCGGCGAGCTTGTCCAGGGCGTCGCGCGCCTGCGTCTCCTCCTCGGCGTGCGTGAGGGCGGCGGCGAGCAGGACGGCGTGCGCGGCCCGCAGGCGGGGTGCGGCCGTCCGCGACGGCGTGTGCGCGACGAGCACGTCCCGCGCGGTGCTCCACCGGCCGGTGAGGAGGGCCACGTGGGCCTGCAGCAGCCAGGTGAGCGACGACGTCGCCGGGGCGACCTTGAGCCACGAGTGCACCGCGCCGACCTGGCCGCGCGCGAGCCCGAGCAGCCCGCTGACGTAGTCGAGGTGGTCGATGTCGCGCGCGGAGATGCGCCGGCGCCCGCGCTCGGACTCGATGTAGCGGCGCAGCCGCTCGACGCCGAGGGCCGGCTCGAACGAGACCAGGTCGACGTAGGCCTGCACGGTGGCGACGACCGGGCGGGTCTCGAGCGTCGCGACGTGCGGCCGCAGGACGTCGAGGTGGGCCTGGGCGCCGCGCGTGTCGAAGCGCTCGAGGCACACGATCGCGCGCGCGATGCGGTACAGGTGGTCGTCGCGCCCGGCGCGGACCTCGGCGTGGGGTGACGCCTCGATGACCTCGAGGTCGCGCACGGCCTCCGGCAGGTCGCCGCGGAGCGCGAGCACGAGCGCGCGCAGCGACAGACCGTAGAGCGCGCGCGGGTCCACGGCGGGGGAGCCGCCGAGGTCCTCGAGCGTGGCGAGCGCCTCGTCGTCCGCACCCGCGCGCGCGAACGACATCGCGACCTCGGCCCGGAGCCTGGGGAGCTCGCGGACGAGCTCCCGGCGCTCGTCCACGCCCAGCTCGTCGAGCGTCCGACGTGCCCGGCGCGCCGGGTCGAGGGCGCGCTGCGTCGCGTTCGTGGAGCGCAGCGCGACGCTCTCGAGCACGTCCAGGACGACGCGCTCCGCCGTCGAGGTCGTCCTCGCCCGGGGACGCAGGGCGGCCAGCGTCAGGTGGTACATCTCGATCGCCTCGGCGCGCTCCCCGGGGACGCTGTCGTGATGGATCGCGAGGGCCCCGGCGAGCAGCGGCCACCGCCGGAGCTCGGACTGCGGGAGGCTCTTGAGGACGTCGAGGCGGACCAGCGCCTGCGGCTCGAGCAGCTCGCCCCAGTGCCGCGAGACGGCCGAGGAGGCGAGCGCGAGGTCGCCCGCGTCGACCGCGTGCCGCACCGCCTCGACGGGGTAGCCGTTCGTCAGGTACCAGCGCGCGGCCGCGAGCTCCGCACGCCCCCACTCGTCCGGGTGCTCCTCGCGGACGCGCTCCGCCACGAACGCGCGCACCACGGGGAACAGGACGAAGACCCGCCCCGCGGGACGCCGCTCCCACGCGCCCAGCCCGCGCTCCTCGAGCATCCACAGCAGCTGCGGTGCCGCGGGCTCCCGGGTGAGCGCCACGGCGAGGTCGGCGGTGAGGACGTCCGCGACCGCGCACCGCCGCAGGACCTGCTCGAGCCGAGGCCGGTCGGCGCCCTCGAGCTGCTTCTCGAGGGCGGCCCGCAGCAGCTCGTCGGCGACCTGGACGTGTGCCGGGGTCCCGTGCGACCCGGCCATCTCCGCCGCGAGCATCGCGACGCGCAGGTACAGCGGCTGCCCCCCGGTGAGGACGTGCGCCTCCGCGGGGTCGAGGTCCACGCCGGCCTGGCGCAGCATGCGCGCCGTCTCGTCCCGGGTCAGCGGCAGCTGGTCGGCCGTGATGACCGTCCGGTCCAGCTCGAGCCCGATCGAGGCGGCCTCCAACGGGGAGACCGTGCTCGTCGCCACGGCGACGGAGAGGTTCGGGCACAGGCGCAGGAGTGCGAGCACGTCGTCGTGGACCGCGGCGTCCGCGACGTCCTGGTAGTCGTCGATGACGACCACGACCTCGCCGGGGACGGCGAGGAACGCGTCGGCCAGCCGGTCGGGCACGTCCTCGGCGGTGAGCTCCGCGGCTCCCAGGGCCGCCTCGAAGGCCTCGAGCCCGGCCCGCGCGGCGCGTCGCGCGACCGCGCGCCAGAGGTCCGTGCGCGTCATCTCCGGGATGACCGACAGCCAGAGGCCCGGCGTGGCCCGGCGTCGGGACCACTCGGCGAGGAGGGAGGTCTTGCCCGCCCCCGCGGGGCCCCGGACGACGCGGAGCGCCGCGTCGACCTCGAGCCGGTCGAGCAGGCGCTCGCGGACGAGCTCGGTGTGCGGCGGGCGCGGCGCCCCGTACAGACGGAACGTCGTCGTGTCCGTCACCGACATGCTGCCCTCCGTGCTTCCCCCGCTCCACGGGCGGGCGGGCGGACGGGCTGCGAACCGCGTCCGGCCACGGCTCCGCCCCCAGAGCCGGCACCGCGCCGTGATCCGCTCTCACCCTAGGCGAGGAGGTGCGCCGGTTCTCGGGGAAGCCGGGTGAAGCGCTCGAAACGGTTCGTCCCGGGCCCCGCCGGCCCGGACGAAACGGGACGCGCGCGGACGATGCGGACAGCGCGACCCGTCTCGTGCATAGGGGCCTCGGGCGCATCCACCCGCGGACGCGACCGGAGAGGAGCTGCACGCCCATGTCCCCGCACCGGGCTCGCTCGAGGACCACGCTCGCCGCGGTGCTGGTGAGCGCCGTCCTGGTCGGCACGACCGCCACGGCCCACGCCGCGCCGGTCACGCGCACCGCGACCGGTCCGGAGGTCGTGCCCGTGGCGGCGGAGACGCTCGTGCGGGTCCTGGAGAGCGGCCGGACCGACGTGGGCGGCACGGACGCGGTCCCGAGCGCGGGTGCGGACCAGGACCTGGTCCTCGACGCGGACGACGGCCCGGACCCCGGAGCGGACCAGGCGCCGGACGACGGCGCGCCCCCGGACGGCGCGACGGTCGCTCCCGTGCCGGACGGTCCGGAACCTCCCGAGGAGGGCACGCCCGCTCCGGACGCGGGCGTGTCACCGTCCGGCCCCGGTCCCGGCCCGGCGGCTCCGGACGAGAGCGAGCCGCCACCCGGCCCGGACCCCACCGCGCCCGACGGCGAGCCCGCGCCCCGCGCGGTCGTGCTGCCGCCGGTCCTCGTCCGCGCGGACGCCGAGGGCGCGGTCTACCTCGTGCCGGTGGTCGAGGGCGTGCGCTGGTCCCTGGGCGGCGAGCCGATGGCGTGCACCGTGGTCGTCGTCGACGGGTACCGGACCGTCGAGGCGCCGCGGGACGGTGGCGTCCTGCGGGCGACGGCGACGGCGGAGGACGGCCAGGTGCTGGAGCTCCCGGACGGGCAGACCGTCGGCGAGGCGGTCACCGAGCTGCACCCCGTCGTCACCGTGCTGCTCCCGGACACGCAGGACGGCCCGGGCGCGGCGGACACGTACACCGTGCCCGACGCCGAGGGCCTCGTCGTCCGCGACGCGACCGGCACGGTGCTCCCGCCCGGCAGCACGCACGCCGTCGGGGGGTACGTCGACCACGTGGCGCGCGTCGTCCTGACGCTCTCCCCGGCCGCGGGCCTGCGGCTCGCGGCGGAGGGTGAGGCGGAGCCGGTGCTGCCGGGGTCGGACGGGTCGCGCGCCGTCGAGCTCGTGTTCTCCGGCCTCACCGAGGTCCCGGCCCCGGCTCCCGTGGTCGTCGCCCCGCGCCCGGGCGCGGGGGGCGAGATCGAGGTGCCGCGCGCCGACGGCGTGGAGTACGTCCTCGACGAGCAGGTGCTCGCCCCGGGCCGCCACCCCGCGCGGGGCACGGTGACCGTGACGGCGCGCGCGCTCGACGGCTACGTCCTCGTCGGCGAGACGTCCTGGGAGCTCGCGCTCGACGGGCCTGCCGTCCCCGAGACGCCTGTCGCCCCGCCCGCGTCGCCGGCTCCGACCGCCCCGGACCCGGCACCCGCCGAGACCCCGAGCGCGTCCGGGCCGACGACGCCGGACGGGCTCGCGCTCGACCTGGAGCCGGTGGTCGGCACGGCAGACCCTTCCGGTCCCGTCGTCGTCGCCGCGGGCGGGGCGCCCGTCGCGGTCCCACCGGCCCCGCCGCGCGGCGACACCGGGTTCGACCTGCTCACGCTGCTGCTGGGCGGGGCGCTGGTGTCCGGGGCGTGGGTGCTGCGCGCGCGCCGCGACCAGACGGCCTGACGCGCCACCCCGTCAGGCGCGCGGGCCGCCGCGGGCGGCGAGCCGCTCGACGAGGCGCGCGAGCACATCGCCCGTGCGCAGGCCGTCGTGCTCGAGCTCGTTCGTCACCCACGTGCGGACGTTCCCCACGCGCTCGGCCGTCTCGAGCGAGAGCCCGGCGTCCACGAACATGTCGTCGAAGTACACCGCTGCCTCGACCGGCACCTCGTTGCTCGCGAGGACGTCGAGGTCGTACAGGTCGGGCCAGTCCTCCCGCGCGGCGAGCGCCTCCGCCGCCGCGCGGAACGGTCGGAGCGCGGCGACCTCCTCGAACATCCAGGGGTAGATCATCTCGCCGGTGAGGAGCAGCGGCCGGGCCGACGGGTCGAAGGCCGGGTCCTGCGCCCGGACCGACTCGGCGGCCCAGGCCGTCGGGCCGTCGCCCGACTGCGCGTAGATCGACTCGTGCAGCACGGCGTACAGGGGGTTGGTGCGGAACGACGTCGCGGCCGCGACCTCCGCGAGGAACGTGTCCGTCAGGGTGTCCGGCGCGTCGGGGTCGAACGCCTCGTCCACGAGCCAGTGGATGCGCTCCGGGCCGGGCTTCATGCCGAGGTCCGTGCCGAGCGACTGGAGCCGGCGCACGGTGAGCCGGTCGCCGTCGGGCAGCCGCACGTCGTCGGCCGCGAGGAGGTCCGCGACGCGCGCGAGGCGGGCCGCGTCGTCCGGGTAGCGCTCGCGGTAGGCGGCGTTCTTCGCGACGACGCGCGGCTGCGTGCGGCGGTAGACCTCGCGCGCGTCGGCCGTCAGGCCAGGCAGGCCGCCCGTCACGTAGCAGGCGGCGAGCGCCTCGGGCGCCCGCGACAGGTAGGTCATCGTGAGGAAGCCGCCGTAGGACTGGCCGAGCGACGTCCACCGCCGACCGCCGTACACCGTCCGGCGCACGTGCTCGGCGTCGGCGACGATCGCGTCCGCCCGGAAGCGGGAGAGGTACTCGGCCTGGACCGCCCCCGGGCCGCGCGCGGCGAGCGCCGCCCCGCGCACCGCCGAGGACCGGCCCGTGCCGCGCTGGTCGAGCAGCACCACCCGGTGCGTCGCGAGCGCGGTGCCGACCCAGCCGTCCGGCCCGGTCGGCCGGGGCCCCTTGCCGCCCGGGCCGCCCTGGAGGAACACGAGCAGCGGGAGGTCGTCGTGGCGCCGCACGGGGTCGACGAGCTCGCGCACGAACAGCGTGAGGCGGCGCGGGTCCGCGTCGTCGTCCCAGACGAGCGGCACCTCGAGCTCGCGGTCGGTGACGTGGATGCCGGGCAGGGTGTACGCGGTCTCGCGGGTGACGCTCACCTGGCCACCCTAGCCGCGGGGCCCGCGGGGCCCGCGGCTAGGGTGGCGTCCGACGGCACGCGTCACAGCTCGACGGTCTCGTTCTCCCCGCCGTCGTAGCGCGACCCGGTGACCTTCGCCTTGACCAGGCTGAAGAGCGTCGCGACGCGGCCGCCGGGGGAGTCCCAGTACTCCGCGGAGTCGGCGTGCAGCCGGATGAGGACCACCCCGGGCGTGTCCGGGCCGTCGGGGAACCAGGCGTCGGCGACCGTGTTCCACAGCTCGCGGATCTTGTCGCGGTCACGGACGAGCGAGGCACGCCCGGACACGGAGACCCACGACGTCGAGCCCGAGAAGGCCGCGTTCGCCGCCGAGTCGCGTGCGATCTCGGCCACCTTGTGCGAGTCGGCGGCGGCGAAGAACCACAGGTCGCCGTCGAAGTCGACGGCCTGGACGCCCATCGGCCGGCTGACGAGGCTCCCGTCGGTCGCGACGGTGGTCAGCATGGCGATCTTCTCGTCCTTGACCAGCTCACGGACCTTCCCGACCTCGTCGGAGCTCGCGTGGGGCTGCTCGTGGTGCGTGTCGGTCATGTCGTCTCCCGTCGTCGGGCCGCGGGTCGCGGCACCCTCCCGACGCTAGGCACGACGCGCGCGACTCGCCCCGTGGGAGCACGACGAGGGGGTGGGGTGCCCGACGCCGCGACGTCGCACACCCCACCCCCTCGACGGGCGGTCCCGGGACGGGCTACTGCTCCACGTCCTCGTCGACCCACTCCATCGTCTTCGTCACGGCCTTCTTCCAGTTGCGGTACAGCCGCTCGCGCTCGCCGGACTCCATCGACGGGCTCCAGCGCTTGTCCTCGGCCCAGTTGTCGATGACGTCCTGCTCGCCCTTCCAGAAGCCGACGGCGATGCCCGCGGCGTACGCGGCACCGAGCGCCGTCGTCTCGGCGACCTTGGGCCGCACGACGTCGACACCGAGCTGGTCGGCCTGGAACTGCATGAGGAGCTCGTTGGCGACCATGCCGCCGTCGACGCGCAGCTCGGTGAGGTCGACGCCCGAGTCGGCGTTCATCGCGTCGACGACCTCGCGGCTCTGGAACGCCGTCGCCTCGAGCGCGGCGCGCGCGATGTGGTTGCGGTTGACGTACCGCGTGAGGCCCACGAGCGCGCCGCGCGCGTCGGGCCGCCAGTAGGGCGCGAACAGGCCGGAGAACGCCGGCACGAAGTAGGCGCCGCCGTTGTCCTGGACCTTGCCCGCGAGCCACTCGACGTCGGGCGCGTCCTCGAACATGCCCAGGTTGTCGCGCAGCCACTGCACCAGCGAGCCTGTCACGGCGATCGAGCCCTCGAGCGCGTACACCGCGGGCGCGTCGCCGATCTTGTAGCAGACCGTGGTGAGCAGGCCGTTCTTGCTCATGACCTTCTCCGTGCCCGTGTTGAGCAGCAGGAAGTTGCCGGTGCCGTACGTGTTCTTGGCCTGGCCGACCTCGAAGCACGCCTGGCCGAACGTGGCTGCCTGCTGGTCGCCGAGGATGCCGGCGATCGGGACGCCGGGGACGAGGCCGCGCGGGCGCCCGTGGCCGTACACCTCGGACGACGACCGGATCTCGGGGAGCATCGACAGCGGGATGCCCATGTCGGCGGCGATGTCCTCGCGCCAGGAGAGCGTGTCGAGGTCCATGAGCATCGTGCGCGACGCGTTGGTCACGTCGGTGACGTGCACGCCGCCCTCGGTGCCGCCCGTCATGTTCCACAGCACCCACGTGTCGGTGTTGCCGAACAGCAGGTCGCCCTTCTCGGCCTTCTCGCGCGCACCCTCGACGTTGTCGAGGATCCACTTGATCTTCGGGCCCGAGAAGTAGGTGGCGAGCGGCAGACCGACGATCGACTTGTACTTCTCGGGGCCCTCGGCGCCGCCGAGCTCGTCGACGATCTTCTGGGTGCGCGTGTCCTGCCAGACGATGGCGTTGTAGACGGGCTTGCCCGTGGTCCTGTCCCAGACGACGGCCGTCTCGCGCTGGTTCGTGATGCCGACGGCCGCGATGTCCTCGTGCGTGAGGTTGCCTCGGGTGAGGGCGAGACCGACGACCTCGCGCACGTTGTTCCAGATCTGCTCGGGGTTGTGCTCGACCCAGCCCGCGCGCGGGAAGATCTGGTCGTGCTCGAGCTGCCCGGTGGAGTAGATCTCCCCGGAGTGGTTGAAGACGATGGCCCGGGAGCTCGTGGTCCCCTGGTCGATGGCGAGAACGTAGTCGGCCATGGTGCGTTCAGTCCTTCACGTCGGTGTGGGTGTGGTTGCGGCGTAGTGCCCGGCGCCCGACGGCGCGGGTCGCGTGACCGGGGAGGCCCCCGGCTCCCCGGTCACGCGGGGGAGAGGTCCGGTCGTCCGGGTCGGTCAGACCCAGGCGGCCCCGAGCAGGCCGGCGAGGACGCCGCCGACCAGCGGACCGGCGACCGGGACCCAGGCGTAGGCCCAGTCGCTCGAGCCCTTGCCCCGGATCGGCAGCACCGCGTGCGCGATGCGGGGACCGAGGTCACGGGCAGGGTTGATGGCGTAGCCGGTGGGACCACCGAGGCTCGCGCCGATACCGACCACGATGAGCGCGACCGCGAGCGGCCCCAGGCCGGACGGGGTCTTGCCGGACGCCACGACGAAGAACACGAGCACGAACGTCGCGATGACCTCCGTGACGAAGTTCCACGCGTAGGAGCGGATCTCGGGGCCGGTGGAGAACACCGCGAGCTTGGTCGCGCCGGGCGCGTCCTCGTCGAAGTGCTTCTTGTACGCCAGGAACGCCAGCACGGCGCCGACGAAGGCACCGATCATCTGGGCCCCGAAGTACAGGAACATGTTGCCGACCGTCGGCTCGATCGTCGCCGTCACGAGCCCCTCGGGCCCGGTCACGGAGAAGAACGGCTCCTGGGCGGTGAAGAGACCGATGGTCACGGCCGGGTTGAGGTGCGCACCCGACTTGTAGGCCACGTACACGCCGGCGAAGACCGCGAGACCCCATCCGAAGTTGATGAGGAGCCAGCCGCCGTTGAAGCCCTTGGTCCTCGGGAGGACGACGTTCGCGACGACGCCCGCGCCGAGGAGGATCAGTGTCGCCGTGCCGAGTATCTCGGACCAGAAGGCGTTCATGAGGAGTTGATCCATCGTGCTCTCTCTTTCGTGGTGGACTTCTCTGTCTCAACCGTCCCGGCGCACCTGAGCGCCGGGTCCTCGGGTCGGTCCGCCGTCGGCGTGGCGCCCCGTGGGGTCGGTGTGCGGGGCCCCGGGGGCCGACCCGACGGTCGGCAGCCCCGGGGCTCGCTCGCGACGATGTGCAGCTGTCAGGTCGTGCGGAGCGGCTGGAGGGGGGACACGTCGGGCGCCTCCAGCCGGGTGCGCTCGGCGGACGCGTCGTCGGGCTCCTGCTCGGCGGCGGCCTCGGCCTCCGCGCGGGCGGTGTAGCTCGCGATCTCGGCGTCGCGCGTCGCGTCGTCCCACCCGAGGATCTCGGCGGCGACGGCCGCGATCTCGGGCAGCGCGGCGAGGCCCCGGTCGGGCACCTCGTAGTTGAGCCGCGTCCGGTGCAGCAGCAGGTCCTCGAGGTGCAGCGCCCCCTCGTGGGAGACGCCGTACGCGATCTCCGCGCGCAGGTAGGCCGGCGCGTGCTCGAGCGGGCGGGCGAGGTCCGGCTGCGCCTCGCACAGCTCGACGAGCTCGCGCAGGTTCGACCCGTACCGGTGCAGGAGGTGGTCGACCATGGCCGGGGTCCAGCCGTACCGGGACGCCCAGGGCCGTGCCTGGCGGCGCACGGCGTCGAGGCCGACGGCGCCGAGCAGCGGGATCTTGTGCGTGATCGACGGCAGGGCGCTCGCGCGCTGGCCGATCGCGAAGTCCACCGCGTCCTTCGCCATGACGCGGTAGGTGGTGAGCTTGCCGCCGGCGATGACCGTGAGGCCCGGGGTCGGGGAGGCGACCGTGTGCTCGCGCGAGACCTTCGCGGAGCTGGTGCCCTCCTTGGTGCCCGGCTGGAGCAGCGGCCGCAGGCCCGCCCAGGTGCCGATGATGTCGTCGCGCGTGAGGGGGTGGGCGAGCACGGCGTTCGCGTGCTCGAGCACGTAGTCGATGTCGGCCGCGGTCGCGACGGGGTGCTGGAGCTCCTGCTCCCACGGGGTGTCGGTCGTGCCGATGACCCAGTAGCGGGACCACGGGATGACGAACAGGACCGACTTCTCGGTCTGCAGGATCAGCCCGACCTGGCCCTTGATGCGCTCGCGCGGCACGACGATGTGGATGCCCTTGGACGCGAGGACCCGCAGCCCGCCCTCGCTGCCCGCGAGCGCCTCGGTGTCCTCGGTCCAGACGCCGGTCGCGTTGATGACGGCGCGTGCCCGGACGGTGATCTCGCGGCCCGTCTCGAGGTCCTGGAGCACGGCGCCGTTCACGGCGCCGGTCGAGCCCTTGGTGAGCGAGACGACCTGTGTGCGGGAGGCCGCGTGCGCGCCGTACGACGCGGCGGTGCGCACGAGCGTCGAGACGAGGCGGGAATCGTCGACCGACGCGTCCCAGTACTGGACGGCGCCGACGGCCGCGTCGTGCGCGAGGTCGGGGAACTTCTTCTCCATGCGGCTGCGCGACAGGTGCCGGTGCAGCGGCATCGCGCGGCGTCCGGGGGCGACGCTCGCGAGCGTGTCGTACAGCGCGATGCCCGCGCCGACGTAGGCACGCTCCCACACGCGGTGCTCGAGGGGGTACAGGAAGGGAACGGGACGCACGAGGTGCGGCGCGATCTCCTTGAGCAGGAGGTCGCGCTCCGTGAGCGCCTCCTTGACCAGGTGGAAGTCGAGCATCTGCAGGTACCGCAGGCCGCCGTGCACGAGCTTGCTCGACCGGCTCGACGTCCCTGCCGACCAGTCCTGCGCCTCGACGATCGCGGTGGAGAGCCCGCGCGTGACCGCGTCGAGCGCGATCCCGGCGCCGGTGACGCCGCCGCCGATCACGAGGACGTCGAGCTCGGCGTCCGCGCTGGTGCTGGCCTCGAGCGCGGCGAGCGCCTGCCGCCGGGAGTCCGCGGTGAGTCTCGTGGATGCCATCCGTCTTCCTCTCTCGTCCCTCGGTGCTGCGGCACGCCGCGGGACGATCGCGCCCACGGTGCGCTCACAGCGACGGTCCCACGCCCGACCAGGGTGCGCGAGCGGGAACCGCCGTGCGCGCACCGGGGTCTCCGGCGCGGAGGCACACGGTCCAGACCACCACGCCCCGAACGCCCGCGCAACCGTCGTGCACGAACGTGCAGAATGGGGGTGACGGGAAGGAGATCGTGATGGTCGATCGGGAGCAGGACGTCCTGCGCGCGGCGTCGATGTACTACCTCCAGGACATGAAGATGGAGGCGATCGCCAAGCACCTGCACACGTCGCGGTCCACCGTGTCGCGGCTGGTGAAGCGGGCGCGCGACACGGGCCTGGTGGAGATCTCGCTGCGGCCCGCGCGCAGCCGCGGACCGGGGCTCGGGCAGCACCTCGCGAGCACGTGGGGGATCGACGCCTACGTGGTCCCCGTGCCGGACCAGGCGCCGCAGGTCGAGCGGCTCGAGCAGGTCGCGCTGACGACCGCGCGCCTGCTGTCGACGTGGTTCGACTCCGACATGATCCTCGGGATCGCGTGGGGCACGACGCTCTCCGCCGTGTCCCGGCACCTGCCCCGCAAGCCGACCCGGGGGAGCGCCGTCGTGCAGCTCAACGGGGCGGCGAACACGCGCACCTCGGGGGTGCACTACGCGGGCGACCTCATCGCGGGCTTCGGCAGCGCCTTCGACGCCCACGTGCACCATTTCCCAGTGCCCGCGTTCTTCGACTACGCGGAGACGAAGCGCGCGATGTGGCGCGAGCGGTCCGTGCGGCGCGTGCTCGACGTGCAGCACCGCGCGGACATCGCGCTGTTCTCGGTCGGGGCCGTCGCGGGCGGCGTGCCGTCGCACGTGTACTCCGCGGGGTACCTCGACCCCGACGACGTCGCCGTCCTCGACGCCGAGGGCGTCGTCGGCGACGTCTGCACCGTGTTCCTCCGGGCGGACGGGACCTACCGCGACATCGCGCTCAACGAGCGGGCGACGGGGCCGGCGCCCGAGGAGCTGCGGCGCGTTCCGCGGCGGGTGTGCGCCGTCGCGGGGGACAACAAGGTGGCACCGCTGCGCGCGGCGCTGCGCGCGGGGGTGGTGACCGACCTCGTCGTCGACGAGATCACCGCGGCCCACCTCGTCGGGGGCTCCTGAGGCCCGGAGCGCAGGTATGCGGCCCGGTGCATGACTATGCACCGAGTGGCTCCCGCGCGTACAGTGTCGCGGTGCCCACGACCTCCGCCGTCCGTGTCCGTCCCGCCCTGCCCGCGGACGTGCGGGCGGTGCGTGCGCTCGTGCAGCCCTACGCCGAGGACCGGATCCTCCTCGCCAAGGAGATGGTCGGCTACTACGAGGCGGTCCAGGAGTTCGTCGTCGCCGAGGTGCCGGACCCGGACGCGGCGGACGGCGAGGACGTGCGGCGCGTCGTCGGGTGCGGGGCGCTGCACGTCATGTGGGACGACCTCGCGGAGATCCGCACGCTCGCGGTGGACCCGGCCTGGCGCGGGCACCGCGTCGGGCACGTGCTCGTGGTCGAGCTCGTCGAGCGCGCCCGGGCGCTCGGCCTGCGGCGCGTGTTCTGCCTGACGTTCGAGGTCGACTTCTTCCGCGCGCACGGCTTCCGCACCATCGAGGGGACGCCCGTGTCCCCCGAGGTGTACGCAGAGCTCCTGCGCTCGCACGACGACGGCGTCGCGGAGTTCCTCGACCTCGCGCGCGTGAAGCCCAACACGCTGGGCAACACGCGCATGCTGCTCGACCTCGACGACGTCGACGACCGCGGCAGCGGCGCCACCGCGGACGCCGTGCTCAGCTGATCGGGACCGTCGACGCGCGGGTCACCACGCGGCAGGGGAGCTCCTCGACGCCCGGGCGCACCGTGCCGTCGATCGCGGCGAAGAGGCGCTGCGCCGCGACGCGCCCGAGCCGCTCGAGGTTCATGTCGACGCTCGTGAGCTGGGGGCGGGCGTTCGTCGTGAGCACCTCCCAGTTGTCGAACCCGATGACCGACACCTCGCCCGGCACGTCGCGGCCGAGCTCGCGCAGCGCGTCGAGCACGCCGCGAGCGATCTGGTCGGAGCCGCAGAAGAACGCGTCGACGTCGCCGTGCTGCTCGACGATCATGCGCGCCGCGCCGCGTCCCCAGCCCTCGCTCCACGAGCCGAAGAACGTCTGCCCGCCGACGAGCTCGAGCCCGGCGGCGGCCACCGCGGCCTCGGCGCCCGCCGCGCGGTCCTGCGCGGCCTTGTACCCGGGGTCGCCCGAGACGTGCGCGACCCGGCGGCGCCCGCACGAGAGCAGGTGCTCGACGGCGAGGCGGCCCGCACCCACGTTGTCCGCGGTGATCGACACATCGGAGAGGTCCTCCGACGGCGCGTAGGCGTAGACGACCGGGACGGGGACGTCGGCGCTGAGCGGGGGGCGCGGGTCGGTCCGCGACCCCACGACGATGAGGCCGTCCACGCGCCGGGAGAGCAGGGCGCGCACGTGGTGCTGCTCGCGGATGGCGTCGCCGCGCGCGTCGCAGAGGAAGACCGACACGCGGCCCGCCCCGAACGCGTCCTCGGCCCCCATGAGGACCGGGATCGAGAACCGGCCCTCGAGGTCGCTCGTGAGGAGGCCCACCGTGCCCGTGCGGCCCTTGAGCAGTCCGCGGGCGAGCGCGTTGGGCGCGAACGACAGGCGCTCGGCGGCCTCGAGGACGCGCAGGCGGGTCTCGGCCTTGACCTGGTCGCGGCCGTTGATCGCCTTGGACGCGGTCGCGATGGACACGCCGGCGAGGCGTGCGACGTCGGTGAGGGTCGCCGCGCGCGGCGAGGCGCTCCCGCTCTGGGTCGTCATGAGGCCGTTCCCCCTCCTGCCGGTGCGCTGCGCTGCGCCCTCGACGATCGAGCCGTGATCGAACTGTAACCCGCTGCCCTGCTTGACGAGGCTATCGCGCTGCCATACATTCAGAAAACCTTTTCGGTTAGTTTCGGCGCCAGGCGACGACGCGAGCATCCGGCTCACGGTCGACGTCAGGACATCGAACACTAGCCGCCTGAGGGGAGTGTCGGCCACGTGGAGCGCGCCGCAGCGCGACACCGTGACCGAAAACGTGTTCGCCCGAAGCGCGGGCACGGGGCGCAGGTGCAACGGCTCGAAGACGAGTACGAGGAGACACGAGATGACACACCACCGCGGGACCTCGTGGAAGAGGTCCGTGGCCACGACGACGCTCGCCGGCCTCGTCGCACTGGGGCTCGCCGCGTGCGGGTCCGCCTCCGGCGGCGACGACGCCGCGACGGGCGGCACGGGGGAGGGAGGCGTCGAGGGTGTCGACGACGGCAGCACGCTCACCCTGTGGACGCGCGCACCGCTCGAGAAGCAGGCGAAGCTCCTGGTGGACGCGTACAACGCGAGCCACGAGAACGAGGTCGAGCTCACCATCGTCCCCAACGACGACTACGTGGCGAAGGTCGGTGCCGCCGCGGGCAGCGGCGGTCTGCCGGACCTGTTCGCTGCCGACATCGTGTACGTGCCGAACTGGGTCGAGCAGGGCCTCTACCAGGACGTCACCGGGCGCATCGACCAGCTCGACTTCGCGGACAAGATCAACCCGGGCCACCTCGAGGCCGGCACCTACGAGGACCAGGAGTACATCCTCCCGTTCGTCCTCGACGTCTCCGTCCTCTTCTACAACAAGGACCTCTACGAGCAGGCGGGCCTCGACCCCGAGGCGCCGCCGACGTCGCTCGCCGAGTTCGCGGAGCAGGCCAAGGCCGTCGACGCGCTCGGCGGCGGGGTGGACGGCACGTTCTTCGGGGGCAACTGCGGCGGGTGCCTCGTCTTCACGTGGTTCCCGTCGATCTGGGCCGCGGACGAGGACGTCCTCGGCGACGCCGGCGCCGAGTCGCTCCTGGCGAGCGACACCGCGCAGGACGTGTACGCCGTCTACAAGGACCTCGTCGACTCCGACGCGGTCGGCGCGGGCACGCGCGACGAGACGGGCGCCACGTGGGTCGCCCCCTTCCAGGAGGGCAAGGTCGGCGTCATGCCGTACCCGGCGACGCTCCTGTCGACGGCCGACGAGACGGTGGACGTCGGCGTCGCGCCGATCCCCGGTCCCGACGGCGGCGGGTCGACCTTCGTGGGCGGCGACGGCATCGGCATCTCCAAGGACAGCGAGAAGTCGGACCAGGCGTGGAACTTCCTGTCCTGGATGATGTCCGAGGACGCCCAGGTGCAGGTGCTCGCCAAGAACGGCGACGTCGTGTCCCGCGCCGACCTGGTCGACAACGAGTTCTCGTCCGCCGACCCGCGCGTCATGACGATCAACGAGATCGCGAGCCAGGGCCGCACGCCCGTCGCGCGCAACTTCCAGCAGGCGTTCAACGCGCCGAACAGCCCGTGGCTCACGCTCGTGCGCAACGCCGTGTTCGGCGACGGCTCGAGCATCGAGCCGGACAACGAGGAGATCACGGCGGTCCTGTCGCAGTGAGGCCCCGGGAGGTTCCGGCGCCGCCGGCGACCTCCCGCGGGTCCACCGACCGACCACCGACCCGGTCGACCACGGTGCTCGCCGCCGCCCGCAGGCCGTGCGGCGGCGAGCCCGGTCCGGCTTCCCTCGCCCCCGTCCCAGGAGACCAGCCATGTCCGTGCAGTCCGCGCCCTCGACGCCGCCACCGCCCGTGCCGCACGGCCCGGCGGCCCGCGGGCCCGTCCCGAGCGACGACCGACCGCCCCGCGCCGGCGGGACCGAGGGCGCCGCGCGCCGTCGTCGACCCGGACGGTCGCAGTCCGCCCGCGGGTGGGCCTACGCCGCGCCGACGGCCGTGTTCGTCCTCGTCCTCTTCGTCCTGCCGGTGCTGCTCGTCGGCCAGATGTCGGCGTCCGACTGGCCGCTCCTGGCGGGCAACCGCGGCGTGAACTTCCCCGACAACTTCCGCGACGCCGTCGAGAACCGGTTCTTCTGGGACTCCGTCGTCTTCACCCTGAAGTACACGGTCATCGCCACCGTGCTCCTCATCGCGCTGGGGCTCGGGTTCGCGCTCCTGGTGCAGGAGTCGAGCCGGTGGAAGAGCTTCCTGCGCACGTCCATCCTCGTGCCGAGCGCGCTGGGCCTCGCGTCCGCGTCCCTCCTCTTCTACGCGCTGTACTCACCGCAGGTGGGGCCGATCTCGCCGCTGCTGGAGCGCCTGGGGATCGTCGACCAGCCCGTCTCGTTCCTCGGGTCGCCCGACGGCGCGCTCTGGTCGACGGTGTTCCTCATCGTCTGGCGCTTCGCCGGCTTCTACATGCTGCTGCTCATGGTGGGCCTCCAGGGCATCCCGCACGAGGTGTACGAGGCGGCGCGCATGGACGGCGCCAACCGGTGGCAGACGTTCGCGCGCGTGACCGTCCCGCTGCTGCGCCCGTCGCTCGCGCTCTGCACGATCCTCTGCGTCACGGGGTCGCTGCTCGCGTTCGACCAGTTCTACATCCTCACCAAGGGCGGGCCGGACAACAGCACCATCACCGTCGTCCAGCTCGTCTACAACATCGCCTTCCAGGGGCAGAACGACCTGGGCGTGGCCGCCGCGCTGTCGATCATCGTGCTCGCGGCCCTCGTGCTCATCAACGTCGCGCAGGTCCGTGGCATGCGCGCACCCGAGGAGAAGTGACATGGCCGTCACGGCAACCGCCCCCGTCCGCCCCGCGCCCGGTGCACGTCCCGCGCCGGCTCCTCGTGCCCGCATCGCGGGCATCCTCACGCGCACCCCGTACTGGGTGCTCACCGGGGGGCTCGCGATCGTCTTCCTCTTCCCGCTGGTGTGGGCCGGCGTGGCGTCGTTCTCGCCGCAGCCCGGCAGCAACCAGGTCGACGGCTGGGGCTTCGGCAACTACGTGACGCTCGCGGGCTACCAGGCCGGCATCGGCCAGTACCTGTGGAACTCCGTCGTCGTCTCCGGGCTCACGGTGCTCTTCACGCTCACCGTCTCGCTGCTCGGCGGGTTCGCGTTCGCACGGTTCCGGTTCCCCGGGCGCGACGTCCTGTTCCTCGTGACGCTCGCGATCCTCATGGTGCCGTACGCGACGCTCCTCATCCCGCTCTACGTGCTGCTCAACACGCTGCACCTGCAGAACTCGCTGCTCGGACTGGCGCTGGTCCTCACGATGTTCCAGCTCCCGTTCGCGACGTTCATGATGCGTATCTCGTTCGAGTCCGTCCCGCGCGAGCTCGACGAGGCGGCGATGGTCGACGGGTGCTCGTCCTTCGGGGCGCTGCGCCGCGTGCTCGTCCCCGCGGTCAAGCCCGGGCTCATCACCGTGGGCCTGTTCGCGTTCCTCGCCGCGTGGAACGACTTCGTGGCGCCGCTCATCCTCATCACCGACTCGACGAAGGCGCCGCTGCCGCTCGCGGTCGCCAACATGCGCCAGCAGGTCATGGGGATCGTCGACTACGGCGCGACCCAGGCGGGCGTCGTCGTGCTCGCGGCGCCGTGCATCGTCCTGTTCCTGCTGCTCCAGCGCCACTACGTGCGCGGCTTCATGTCCGGGGCGCTGAAGGGATGACGACGACGCACGTCCCCGACCTCGACCTCGCCCCGCGGCCTACCGATCCGACGCCGTCCGGCGTCGTCCCCGACGAACGACGAGGCGACCCCGTCGCCTCGGGAGGTGCTGCCATGACCACGACCCCGACCGTGCCCCGGACGACGGGGACCGGTGCCCGCCCGACCGACGGCGGACGCCCGGTCGTCCCCGCGACCGGGCGGCTGCAGCCGCTCGGGCTGGCGCAGGTGCGCATCACGGGCGGGTTCTGGGGCGAGCGCCAGGAGGTCAACCGGACCGCGACGCTCGCGCACATCGAGCACTGGCTCGAGGCCGAGGGCTGGCTCGGCAACTTCGACGCGGTCGTGCGCGGCGACGTCGCGACGACGCGGCGAGGCCGCGAGTTCAGCGACTCCGAGGTGTACAAGCTGCTCGAGGCGATGGCCTGGGAGCTCGGGCGCCGGCCCGACGACGCCCTCGAGCGCCGCTTCGCCGCGATCGTCGAGCGCGTCGCCGCGGCGCAGGCACCCGACGGGTACCTGTGCACGCGGTTCGGCCACCCGGGCCAGCCCGCCCGGTACACGGACCTCGAGTGGGGCCACGAGCTCTACGTGCAGGGCCACCTCCTGCAGGCGGCCGTCGCGCGCGTGCGCACCGGCCACCCCGACGACCTCCTCGTCGAGGTCGCGCGGCGCTCCGCCGACCACGTGTGCGAGACGTTCGGGCCCGACGGCATCCAGGGCGTGTGCGGGCACGCGGAGGTCGAGGTGGCGCTCGCGGAGCTCGGGCGCGCGCTCGACGAGCCGCGCTACGTGCGCCAGGCGGCGCTCTTCGTCGAGCGCCGTGGGCGCGGCACGCTCGCGGACATCGAGTGGGGCCGCTCGTACTACCAGGACGACGTCCCGGTGCGCGAGGCCACGGTGTTCCGGGGCCACGCGGTGCGCGCGAACTACCTCGCCGCGGGGGCCGTCGACGTGGCCGTGGAGACCGGGGACGACGAGCTCGTCGCCGCGGTCGCGCGGCAGTGGGAGCGCACGCAGGCCGCGCGCACCTACGTCACCGGCGGGCAGGGGTCGCACCACCAGGACGAGGCGTTCGGCGACGACTTCGTGCTGCCGCCGGACCGCGCCTACTCGGAGACGTGCGCGTCGATCGGGTCGGTCATGGTCGCGTGGCGCCTCCTGCTCGCGCAGGGCGACGCACGCTACGCCGACGTCGTGGAGCGCGCCCTGTTCAACGTCGTCGCGACGTCGCCCGCGCACGACGGCCGCGCCTTCTACTACGCGAACACGCTCCACCAGCGTGTCCCGGGCGAGCCGGCCGCGCCGGACCAGGTGAGCAAGCGTGCCGAGTCGTCGCTGCGCGCGCCGTGGTTCGAGGTGTCGTGCTGCCCGCCCAACGTCGCGCGCACGTTCGCGAGCCTCGCCGGGTACCTCGCCACCGTCGACGACGGCGGGGTGCAGCTCCACCAGTACGCGCCGAGCGAGGTCCGCGCCACGCTCCCGTCGGGAGAGCCGGTCGCGCTCGACGTCGAGACGGACTACCCGGCCACGGGCCGCGTCCGCGTGCGCGTCGTCGAGGCGCCGGAGCGGTGGGCGCTCACGCTCCGCGTCCCCGCGTGGTCGGGCTCGGGGCTGCTCGTGGTCGACGACGGCCCGGCCCGCCACGTGCCCGCGGGCACCGTCGCGGTGCCGGACCTGCGGTCGGGGAGCGTCGTCACGCTCGACCTCGACGTCGCGCCCCGGTTCCTCGTGCCCGACGACCGGATCGACGCCGTGCGCGGGTGCGTGGCCGTGCAGCGGGGCCCCGAGGTCCTGTGCGTGGAGTCGGTGGACCTGCCCGGTGGCCGCGACGTCGCGGACCTGCGCGTCGACGTCGCCGTCGCGCCGCGCGAGGAGGACGGGCACGTCGTCGTCCGCGGGCTGCTCGTCGACCCGGCGCCCGGCCCGTGGCCGTACGCGCCCCTGCACGGCGGTGCCCCGGGCCGGACCGGGTCCGTGCGCGCCGGGGTCGCCCCGGCGGAGCCCGTCGACGTGCGGCTCGTGCCGTACCACGACTGGGCGGGCCGGGGCCCGTCGACGATGCGCGTGTGGCTCCCGACCGTCTGACGCCGGGTCAGGCGGGGAGCCGGTAGAGCACCCCGCCCGGCCCGTCGACCTGCTCGACGAGCCCGTCCTCGACGAGGCTCGCGACGCACCGGTCGAGCTGCGCGGCGTCGTGCCACACCTCGGCCACGACGCCGCGCGGCACCGGACCCGGCGCGTCGCGCAGCGCGGCCATGACCCGGCCCCGCGCCTGCCGGTCGGTGCCCGCCCAGGCCTGCGTGCGGCGTCGGGCCGCGTGCTCGTCGCCCGGGCGCCCGGCCAGGCGCCACGCGCACGCGTCGCGGACGGGGCAGACGCCGCAGCGGGGCGCGCGCGCCGTGCAGACGAGCGCACCGAGCTCCATCGACGCGGCCGCCCACAGCACCGCGTCGTCGTCGTCGGTCGGCGCGACCGCGGCGGCGGTCGCGCGCTCCGCGGCCGTGTACGACGGCGCCGGCAGCGCCACGCCCCCGACCGCCCGCGCCAGGACGCGGCGCACGTTCGTGTCGACGACGACCGCGCGGCGCCCGTGCGCGAACGCGGTGACCGCCGCGGCGGTGTACTCGCCGACCCCCGGCAGGGCGCGCAGCGCCTCCTCGCCGCGGGGCACCTCGCCCTCGTGCCGCTCGACGATCGCCCGGGCGCACTCCTGCAGGCGCAGCGCGCGCCGCGGGTAGCCCAGCCGGCCCCACGCGCGCAGCACGTCGGCGGTCGGTGCGGCGGCGAGGTCGGCCGGCTCGGGCCAGCGCTCCATCCACGCCCGCCAGGCCGGCTCGACCCGCACGACCGGCGTCTGCTGCAGCATGACCTCGCTCACCAGCACGCCCCACGCGGTGCGGTCCGCGGCCCGCCACGGCAGGTCGCGGGCCGCCTCGCCGAACCAGCGCCCGACGGCGTCGCGCAGCCCCGCGTGCGGGTCCCCGGGCACGGTCGAGAGCGCGGTCGAGCGCGCCGTGCGGACGGGGTCGTCGGCGCGCGCCGGGCGGGGGGTGGGGGCTGCCACGGGTGGTGGGTCCTCGGGAGGGTCGGGGTCGGCCGCACTCATTGTGCCCCGACCTGGGTCGCCGTCGGCGCGGCACCGGCCCCGCGGGGTGGCCTCGCGGCTAGCGTGGTCCCGACCAGCACGAGCACGACGGAGGACCCGTGAGCACGCCGCGGACCGACCGCACCCCGAGGCCGAGCACCCGCCCGAGCGCCGGGCCGGGCGCGCCCACGCGCGCCGCCCTGGTACGGCGTCGGCTCGTCGCGCTCCTCCTCCTCGTGGCGCTCGTCGTCGGCCTCGTGCTGCTCGGCCAGGTGGCCGTCCGCGCCGTCGGGCCGCTGCTGAGCGGCGACGCGAGCGCCGAGGAGGGCAAGTCCCCGCCCCCCACGCCCGAGGCCGCAGGCCCGCCCCGCGACTGCACGGCGGCGTCGCTCGAGCTCGCCGTGACCACCAACGCCGCCGAGTACGAGCCCGGTCGCGCCGTGCAGCTCGACGTGACCGTCCGGCAGTCCGGCGGGCGGCCGTGCCTCGTCGACGGGTCGGACGCGGGCCGTCAGGTGCTCGTCTACTCGGGCGACGAGCTCGTGTGGTCGTCGGCCCACTGCGGGTCGACCGAGCGCCTGCTCCTCATGAGCACGGGCGACGAGGACCCGTCGCGGCTCGTGCGGTGGGACCGCCACCGGTCGGTCGAGGGCTGCGCGCCCGACCAGCCCGAGGTCGACCCCGGCACGTACACGGCGGTGGTGAGCATCGCCGGGGTCGACGGCGCGACGAGCGAGCCCGTGACCTTCACCCTGCTCGCACCGCCCGCCCCCACGCCGGACCCGGCCGAGACCACTGCACCGGGCGACGGCACCGCACCCGCTGAGTCCACCGCCCCGGCGGACGGGACCGCCCCTCCCACCGAGGAGACGGCTCCCGCGGACGGGACGGCTCCCGCGGAGGGCGCCGCGCCGCCGGACGCGACGACCGACGGGGCGTAGCGCCGAGCCTGCTCCGGGGGCGACCTCGCACCCTCCGGCCCGCTGCCGGCCGGGCCTTCCCGGCTCCTCCCTGCGCCCGTCATCGCCCGTACCCTTCCTCGCCGGCCCGTCGACCCACCCGCGGCGCTCCGCCCGCGAGGGGGGCGGGGCGGCCGCACCCGACCCGGTCACTCGACGAAACAGATGGCATGACGTTTTCGGAGTCTGCTCCTGTCGATGGCTCTGCGGGTCGATGAGATCGCGTCGCAGAGGTCGATATCGCAGCGAGCAGAAGGAGTATCTGCCAGCCGGGCCTCCGCGCGCCCGGTCCGTGGCGCCGCGAACTCGATACCGAAAACCATTGCGGTCGACGCTCCTGGCTGGTTGACTGGCTCGCGACTGGCGACCTCATCGCGGAGGGAGCGGGGGCCACGAGCCCCGGGTCCGGGACTTCCGCGGCGCGGCGCGAGCCGGCACGACGATCGTGTCCACGCGTCCCGCAGCGGGGCGGGCGGACGAGGCAGTCCACCCGCGCGACGCGTGGCGCCGTCGTCGTCCCGGACCTGTTCCGGTTCCCGATGGAGAGGACTTGGTGATGTCGGGGAGAGCGTGGAGAAGGGTCGTCGCCTCGGCGATGACAGGTGCGATGGCCGCCACCGGCGTCGCACTGGCACCGGCGGCACAGGCCGACGTGGTGCCGGGGAACGAGAGCGACATCGGTGTCTACACCGACGGCACGACGGACTCGATGGACATCGGCGACCCGGTCTACAGGAACCTGGACCAGGTCGCCGCCGCCCTCGAGCCGGGCGTCCCGTGGACCGCGGGCTCGATGCACGGGTCGATCTTCGAGAAGGACCTGGCCGCGGGCGGCACCGACTACTACCTCGACCGCGTGCTCGGGGTGAGCGGGACGGCGAGCAACGGCGTGCTCCAGACGCGCGGCAGGTCGCTGTACCTGCGGGGCAACAGCAACTGGGCGGTCATGGGGTTCGCGGGCTCCGCGTTCGCGGGTGGGCCGAACAACCTCGGCAACCTCTACACCGTGACCGTGCCCGGGCAGACGATCACCGAGGTCGGGGCGCAGCGCTTCAACGCGCCGAGCCACGCGAAGGCGCGCTACACCGTCGGGACGACGGGCGTCGTCGCGGACCTCAAGAAGCTCATCACGTACGACAACGTGGCGCTGTCCGCGCTGACGTTCACCAACCCCGGCGCGAGCGACGTGACCTTCACGGTGCGCGCGTCCTCGCCGCTCGCGACGGCAGCAGCCGACGCGGCCGACGAGCTGACGGGGACCCGCACGCTGACGAGCGGGTCGAACAACGGGCTCGTGGACACGCCGTGGTCCACCGTGACGGTGGGGCTCAAGGCCCCGGGGTTCGAGCGCACGGGGACCAACCTCGACCGCGAGGTCACGGTGCCGGCGGGCGGCTCGGTCGACCTGTCGGTGCTCGGCGTGCTGTCCAGCGACACGCTCCCCGAGTCGGTGGAGAGCTTCCACGAGTACGCCGCGCTGACCCCCGCGGAGGCGTTCCGCACGGGCGTCACGGAGTTCAACCGGCAGTGGGCGGAGGACATCCCGTACATCGACGTCCCGGACGAGGCGATCGAGAAGGCGATCGTCTACCGCTGGTGGGGCGAGCGGTACAACAGCCTGGACGCGAACGAGCCCGGCTACGTGTACCAGTACCCGACGACCATCGAGGGCGTGAACCTCTACCAGAACTCGGTGGCGCTCACGCAGCCCATGCACCTGCAGGACACCAAGTGGATCCGCAACCCGTACCTCGGGTACGGGCAGGTGCTCAACATCGGTGAGCTCTCCGGGGCGTCGGCGTTCCTCGACAGCCCGGGCCACACGAGCTGGAACAACCACTACTCGCAGTACCTCGGCACCGCGGGCCTCGAGGCGTACAACGTGCACGGCGGCGGTCCGGCGGTCGCCGAGCGCTTCGCGACGTACTTCGAGGGCGACGGCACCGGGCAGCTCGAGCACTACGACGGCAACGACGACAAGCTCATCGCGTACGACACCAACTACATGCCGGGCAACGACTCCGACGCGATCAGCTTCGGGTACCCCAAGGTCGACGCGGGGGCGCCGGGCGCGCGGACGATCGAGCGCCCGGAGTCCGCGTACGTGTGGGGCGCGTTCGACGCCGCCCGCCAGCTCTACGCGATGGCGGGGGCGGACCCGGAGAAGGTCGCGGAGATGGGGCAGACCGCCGACGAGATCCGGGACGCCATCCTCGGGCGGCTGTGGAGCGAGGAGACGCGCATGTTCCTCGCGGGGACGTCGCACGGCGCGACGTCGGGCGGGAACCAGAACCCGCTGAGCCAGGCCGAGCGCGACCTCATCCCGGCGAAGGAGTCGAACCTCTACGACATCTACGCCGAGAACCTCATCCCGGTCGAGGACGCCGACACGTACGTCGACGGGTTCCGCTTCCTGCGCTACGGGGACAACTTCCCGATCTTCCCGTTCTACACGGCCAACCAGTACGACCGGGCCAAGTACGGCATCGGGGGGTCGAACAACTTCTCCAACATCAACTTCACGGTCCAGTACCGGGGCGTGCGGTCCGCGCTGCGGCACTACGACCCCGACCACACCTACGTCACGCCCGAGTACGCGGCGAAGCTCCTCGACTGGATGGCGTGGAGCATCTACCCGAACGGCGACGCCCTCGTCCCCAACCAGGCCGAGTACTACTCGAACTGGAACGCGAGCACGCAGACGTTCAACCGCAACAACCCGAACCACGTGATGCTCGGCAACATGAACTACATCTACGTCGAGGACATGGGCGGCATCCAGCCGCGGTCGGACGACAAGATCGAGCTCTGGCCGATCGACCTCGGGTACGACCACTTCATGGTCAACAACCTGCGGTACCACGGCACCGACGTGACGATCGTCTGGGACGAGGACGGCTCGCACTACGGCCTCGGCGAGGGATACAGCCTCTTCGTCGACGGTGAGCGCAAGGCCGCGGCCGACGGGCTCGGCCGGTTCGTCTACGACCCGGCGGCCAACGAGGTCGTGGAGTCGGACGAGGGCCTCGCGGTCCAGGTCGTCGCCGACGAGGGCGCCGCCGTGCCCACGGCCGTGGACACCCCGATCGAGGACGAGCGCGTCGTGTCGTACCTGAGGACGGCCGGCATCGACCTCACCGAGGACGCCGACAACCTCGCGCGCGGCGCGGAGCTGTCGTCGTCGGCCACCCAGCAGGGTGCGCGCCCGACCCCGTGGCGCCAGTTCCACACGCCGGGCTGGAGCACGGGCTCGATGAACTACACGCCGGGCGCGATCAAGGAGACCGAGCGGCCCGTGTCGCTCGACGCGGTCACGGACGGCAGCACCGCCAACGAGCCTTTCTGGGGCAACTACGGCACGGAGGGCGACACGGGCTACGTGGAGCTCGACCTGGGCGAGCCGACGACGTTCGACAACGTCAAGGTCTGGTTCGTCAGCGACCGGCAGGCGGGCGGGTACCGCGAGCCGCTGCGGTACTCGGTCCAGGTGCCCGACGGGTCCGGCGGCTGGACGACCGTGCCGGACGCGTTCAAGGCGCCCAAGGTCCCCGGGCCCAAGTTCAACGAGGCGCTGTTCGAGGCCGTGACGGCGGACAAGGTCCGGGTCGCGTTCACGAACACGCCGTCGTCCTGGACGGCGATCTCGGAGATCCAGGTCTTCGACTCGGGCCGCGAGGTGCCCGAGGTCGTCAACGACGCCCCGGCGGTCGGGGTGAACGTCGACCGGTCGAAGGACGGGAACCTCTCCACCACGCTCGTCGGCACGGTGACCGACGACGGGATCCCGGAGGACGGGACGCTCACCTACGGGTGGTCGACGGTCTCCGCGCCCGACGGGGCGAGCGTCATCTTCGGTGCTGCCGACGCCCTCACCACGACGGTGACGGGCACGGCCCCGGGGGTGTACACCTTCCGGCTCACGGCGTCCGACGGCGAGCTCACGACCGAGCGCGACGTCGAGGTCGAGCTCACCGAGAAGGCGACGTCCGCCGAGTTCGGGACGCTCGCGACCGTCACGACGAGCGGGTCCGCCTCCTGGGAGAACCCGCTCCGGGTCAACGAGCCCTCGACGCCCGCGAGCTCGAACCCCGGTGCGGGCAACGGCTGGGGCACGTGGGGGCAGCCCGCGAACGGCACGAGCGCGCAGAACGCCGCGTGGATCCGGTACGCGTGGGAGTCGCCCGTGCTGGTCGCGTCGACCGACATCTACTGGTACGACGACAACGGTGGGACGCGCATGCCGCGTGCGGACACCTACACGGTCGAGCACTCGCAGAACGGCACCGACTGGACGCCCGTCACCCTGACCGAGGGCTCCACGTACGCGGACGCGCTCCAGCGCAACGCGTACAACCACCTGGAGTTCGAGCCCGTCGAGGCCAGCTACCTGCGGGTCCGGATCACGGGCGTGCAGACCGGCGGCGCCGGCACCGGCATCCTGCGGTGGCGCGTCAACGGCGACACCGTCGACTCCGTGGCGAGCCCCGTGATCCTGCGGACCGTCACGGGCGAGGTGCCGGAGCTTCCCTCGACGCTCGACGTCGTGTACTCGAGCGGGCGCCGCGGTGCCGTCGAGTTCACGTGGCAGCCGATCACGCCCGCCATGGTCGCCGAGACCAACGTCGAGCCGTTCACCGTCTACGGCACCAACACGACCTACGGCCTCATCGCCGAGGCCCAGGTGTACGTGCGGCCGGAGAGCTCGCAGGGCGGCATCTCCGTCCAGGGCGCCGAGCAGTTCGAGCAGAGCGTCGACGTCGGCGAGCAGCCGTGGCTGCCCACCAGGGTCCTCGTCTCCTACAACGACGGCTCGCGCGACAACCAGGCCGTCGGGGTCGAGTGGGACTTCGACGAGAGCGTCGTCGAGACGCCGGGCGTGTACGTCGTCCGGGGCGACCTCGTCCTCCCGGACTACGTCAGCACGGCCGGCACCACGACGACGACGCTCACGCTCACCGTGGGCGACGGCGCTCCCACGGGCCCGGCCGTCACGGTGACGACCGAGACCCGCTGCCTCGCCGGCAAGGTCTACGTCGCGGTCCGCGCGCAGAACGACGACGACGCGCCCCTCACGGTGCGCCTCGACACGCCGTTCGGCACCAGGACCGTCAACGGCGTCGAGCCGGGGAAGAACGCCTACCAGTCGTTCGCCTCCCGCGGGTCCTCCGTCGAGGCCGGTGAGGTCACGGTCGTGGCCACCGACGCCGGGGGGAGGTCGACGACCGTCACGGAGCAGTACGACGCCCGCTCCTGCGGCTGACCCGCAGCGCGCGTCGCACCACCGTCTCGCCCCGGTCCGTCCCCACGGACCGGGGCGAGACCCGTCTGCGAGGGAGAACCGTGGTCCGCCGAGGTAGAGCCCTGGTCCGCCGAGGTAGAGCCGTGGTCGTGCGAGGTAGAGCCGCGGTCACGCTGCCCGACGGCGTGTGGTTGCGTGGGGTGGGCGGGGTGGGTGGTGGTGCCGCGTCTACCATCCGCCGCTCGTTCCTCGCGGCTCCCGCCAGGCCCGCCGCGACGCGGCACCACCACCCACCCCGCCCGGCGTCGTCTCGCCCTGGTCTTGGCTCGCCCGGGCGACCGCCCGGGATCGCGGATCCGCATGTGCAACGCCCTGGACGTCCAGCGAGAACGAGAGCACCACGGTCTTCGACTGTGGGATCGCGGCCATCCGTCGTCGATGGACGTTCTCCTTCAGCGGACCAGGGTTCTACCTCGGCGGGCCAGGGTTCCACCTCGGCGGGCCAGGGCTCTACCTCGCGCGACCAGGGTTCTACCTCGGCCAACCACGGCTCTACCTCGCGCTACCAGTGCTCCCTCGGCGGGGCGGGGACGTGTCAGCGGCGGGCCAGGGCCCAGCGGAAGGTGTTGCGCAGCAGGTAGGAGCCGTCGGGGCGCCGGAACGGCCGTGCGGCGCGGAGCACGTCGGGACGGAGCTCGGCGCGCAGCTCGTCCGACTCGCCGAACATGATCGCGGCGACGACCTCGTCCGCGTCGGCGAGCGCCATCGGCGCGTCCGCGACCCCTTCCGCGACCGGGGTGAAGCCGTGCTCGGCGAGGAGCGCGCCGAGGTGTCCCTCCTCGCGGCTCTCGTCGCTCGCCTCGTGGTCCTCGTCCGCGACCGCGCGCTCGAGGACGGTCAAATCGTTCAGCGCGTCCTCGGCCCACGTCGCGACGGCGACCAGCTCGCCGACGCGGCGGCACTCGCTGAGCGTCCTCGCGACGTCGGTGAAGGCGAGCGCGTTGACGAGCGTCACGAGGTCGAAGGAGTCGTCGGGCCAGGGGAGGCGCTCCGCCTGCGCGACGCGCAGGTCCGCGTCCGGGCTGCGGCGCCGGGCGGCGTCGACCATCCCCGCGGCGGCGTCGCACCCGGCGGCGTCGGCCCCGCGGGCCACGGCCAGGGCGACGAGCTCGCCCGTGCCGCACCCGACGTCGAGCACGCGGGAGCCCGGCCCGACGCCCGCGGCGTCGAGGATCGCCCGCTGGGCGGGCTCGGCGGCGGGCGCCCACCAGCGCGCCCAGGCGTCGGCCAGTGCCGACCACTCGTCGACGTGGTCCACGGTCCCCTCCGTGTGCGTCGTGCGGACGGTCGGAGCGTCAGACGTAGCGCTCGAGGATGCTCGACTCCGCGAGCCGGGACAGGCCCTCGCGCACGGCGCGGGCCCGCTGCTCGCCGACGCCGTCGACGGTCATGAGGTCGTCGATGCTCGCCGCGAGGAGCTTCTGCAGGCCGCCGAAGTGCGCCACGAGCCGGTCGATGATCGTCGCGGGCAGGCGCGGCACCTTCGACAGGAGGCGGTACCCGTGCGGGGCGACCGCGGCGTCGAGCGCGTCGCCGCCGCCCGGCAGGTCGAGCACGCGGCCGATCTGACCGAGGTCGAGCAGCTGCGTGGAGTCGAGGCCGCCGAGGGCCTTCTGCACGTCCGCGAGCGAGCGGTCCTTGCGGCCGAGGTCGACGTAGTCCCGGATGACGAACTCGCGGTCCGAGCCGATGCCGCCGATGAGCTCGTCGAGCTGGAGCGCGAGGAGGCGGCCGTCGGTGCCGAGCTCGATGACGTAGCCGGCGATCTCCTCGGAGATGCGCGCGACCATCTCGAGGCGCTGCACGACGGCGCAGACGTCGCGCACCGTGACCAGGTCCTCGATCTCGAGCGCGGACAGCGTGCCGGACACCTCGTCGAGGCGCGCGCGGTAGCGCTCGAGCGTCGCGAGCGCCTGGTTGGCGCGCGACAGGATGGTGTCGGAGTCCTCC
Organism: Sphaerisporangium cinnabarinum; assembly: GCF_055567015.1. Classification (NCBI taxonomy): domain Bacteria; kingdom Bacillati; phylum Actinomycetota; class Actinomycetes; order Streptosporangiales; family Streptosporangiaceae; genus Sphaerisporangium; species Sphaerisporangium cinnabarinum. The sequence goes on along the minus strand of NZ_JBVHRG010000006.1, from coordinate 102,148 downwards.
AGGACGTGGCGCTGTCCGCCGACGTACAGCGCGACGATCCGCATCGACTGGCTCACCGAGATGACGGGGAAGCCGCTCTGCTTCGCCACGCGCTCGGCCGTGCGGTGCCGCGTCCCGGACTCGGTCGTCTCGATCGTCGGGTCCGGCAGGAGCTGGACGGCGGCGCGGAGGATGCGGTTGGCGTCGCGGTCGAGCACGACGGCGCCGTCCATCTTCGACAGCTCGCGCAGCCGCGTCGCGGAGAACCCGACGTCGAGCTGGAAACCGCCCGAGCACATCTCCTCGACGACCTTGTCCAGGCCCAGCACGATGAGCGCGCCGGTCCGGCCGCGCAGGATGCGCTCGAGACCGTCACGGAGCTCGGTGCCCGGTGCCACGGCGGCGAGGGTCTCCCGGAGCAGCTCGTCGGGGTGCGCGGGGGAGTTGGCCACGGTCGAATCCTACGCTGCGAGCCCATCGCCACCCTCGGGAAACCCCCGGGACACGCCACAAAGCGGTCACGATCCGGTCTCGGTGCGTGCGACGGGGCGCCGGGCGGCGACGCGCGCGGAGCGCGGCCGTCTGGGGTGGCCGAACGTCGTGGCCTCCGTCACAGTGTGGAGGTCGAGCAGTCCGCGAGCGGTCCCCGGGAGAAGCCCATGCCACGTCGTCGGTCGTCCGAGCGCGTCCGCAGGTCCGCCGCGGCAGGCGCCGCATTCGTCCTCGTCGCCCTGACGGCGCTCGCGACGGGGACGCCCGCGACCGCGGACGTCCCGGCCCCCGGCGAGGGCGAGGCGGTCGTGACGGTGCGGGTCGGGGGCGACCGGGTCGCGACCCGGGAGGTCGCGCCGCTGCCGGGCGTCGTCCTCGGGCTGTACGCGGACGCGACCGCGACCGAGCCCGTGGACCCGGGCTGGGGCCTGTGCACGGCGGACGCCGACGGCGACTGCTCCTTCGTCGTGCCCGACACGGGGGAGGGCGGTGCCAACGCGGGGGCCCGGTTCGTCGTCCGGCAGGTGTCGGCACCCGACGGCTGGTACACCAACCCGACCTTGCGGACGGGAGCGGGGAGCGGGTCGGGCTCCGTCGCGCGGCCGTACGAGTTCCTCACGCCGCCGCTCGCGGCGGGGCAGACGGTCAGCTCGCTCGCCGCGACACCGACGTTCATGTTCGGCAGCGCCGGCAGCGGTCGACCCGAGACCGACTCGGAGGGCGTGTGGCAGCAGTCCCGCACGAACCCGGCGTTCGCCGCGCAGTGCGGGGTCGACGTCGCGCTCGTCCTCGACCTCTCGGCGTCCCTCGGGAGCCAGGTGGCGAACCTCAAGGCCGCGACCGACTCGATCGCCGACGCGCTCGTCGGGACCCCGTCGCGCATGGCGGTCTTCTCGTTCGACGGGACGTCGCCCGCGACGAACGGCGCGAACTTCCCGGCGCTCGTCCCCGTGTCGACGCAGCCGGGCGCGGACGCGTTCAAGGCCCGGTACGCGGGGTGGGGGACGGGGTCCGGGACCAACTGGGACCAGGCCCTGTGGTCCGTCGCGCAGGCCGCGCCGGACTACCAGGTCGTCGTCCTGCTCACCGACGGCAACCCGACGCGGTTCAGCGCCGACCCGCTGCTCGGCAGCGGCGGCACCACGCACTTCCGGGACGTCGAGAACGGGATCTACTCCGCCGACGCCGTCAAGGCGCGGGGGTCCCGGCTCCTCGCGCTCGGGGTCGGGAGCGGCATCGACGACGTGACGCGCCTGAACCTGCGGGCGCTCTCCGGCGAGACCTTCTACGAGGGCGACGACCCGCGGTCGGCCGACTACTTCGACCTCGCCGACTTCGAGTCCGCGGGGTCCGCGCTCCGGGACGTGCTCCTCTCGGGCTGCGCGTCGCGGCTGACCGTGACGAAGGAGCTCGTCCCCGCGGAGAACCTCGGCGAGGACGTCACGGGCGCGGTGCCCGCGGGGCCGGGGTGGGAGATCTCGGCCGGCACGGCGACGGCCGGGGTCACGGTCACGCCGCCGACGCAGACGACGCCCGACGACGGGACCGGCAGCGTCGTGTTCGACGTCGACTACGGGGCGGAGCCGCAGCCCGCGTCGCTCACCGTCGCGGAGACGCAGCAGGACGGCTACGACCTGGTCACCGCCGCCGGCGCGAACGCCGTGTGCGTCGACAAGCTCGCGCAGGACGCGCCGGTCGCCGTCGAGAGCTCCGGGGCCACCGGCTTCACGGTCGACCTCCCGCCGTCGGGGTTCGTGAGCTGCACGATCCGCAACCGGCCGCAGTCCGCGGTCGTCGTCGACAAGACGTGGGTCGTCCGCGGCGAGGTCTACGCCGAGGGCGAGCAGCCGGAGGGCCTGGAGGCCGCGCTCACGCTCACCGGGCCCGACGGCGCCGCGCCGAGCGCCCAGCCGTGGGGCACCGAGCGGGGCGGGTACGCGGGCGCGCAGGAGGTCGTCGTGGACGAGACGACGACCCTCCCCGCGGGCTGCGTCCTCACCGGTGCGCGCGTGACGACGGTCGACGGGGAGGCGGTCGACGAGGCGCTGCCCTTCACGACGACCGCGGGGTCGCCGACGCGGGAGGTGGGCGTTACGAACGAGGTCGTGTGCCCGCCGATGCTCACGCTGGTCAAGGAGGTCGTCAACGACGACGGCGGCACCGCCGCGCCCGCGGACTGGACGCTCACGGCGTCCGGGTCCCCCGAGACCGGCGACCTCGTCGTCACCGGGGCGTCGGGGAGCGACGACGTCACGGCGGTGCCCGTCGAGGAGGGGGCGTACGCGCTGGCCGAGGAGGGTCCCGCCGGCTACACCGCGCTCGGGTGGGAGTGCGTCGACGGGGAGGGCGCGGCGCTCGCCGTCGAGGACGACGTCGTCGACATCGGGCCCGACGACGCCGTGACGTGCACCGTGACCAACGACGACGACCTCGCGCCCACGACGCCGGCGCCCGAGCCCTCCGAGCCGGGAGCCACGGCCGCGCCCGGCCCCGGTGGCGGCGGCCCGCTCGCGACGACGGGCGCGAGCGTCGCGCTGCTCACGGTGCTGGCCGGCCTGGCGGTGGCCGTCGGCACGGGGACGGTCCTGGTGGTGCGGCGTCGGCGCTCGGCCGGAGCTCAGGGCTGACGACCGCGGCCGGGCAGCGGTCGGGGGCTGTCCGGCCGCGGCCCGGGCGCTCAGCTCCGCGCGAGCTCGACCGCCTCGCCGAGGTGCCGCGCCGGGTGGATGGTCATGCCCTCGACGGGGCGCGGGAACGACCCCCGCGGCACGACGGCGCGCGTGAAGCCGAGGCGCGCGGCCTCGGCCAGCCTGCGGTCGAGGCCGGCGACCGGGCGGATGTCCCCGGCGAGGCCGACCTCGCCGAACGCGACGGTGCCCTGCGGGAGGGCCTCGTCCTCCCGCGCGGACAGGACGGCGAGCGCGATCGAGAGGTCGGCGGCCGGCTCGGTCACCTTGGCGCCGCCCACGGTCGACGCGTAGACGTCCTGGTCGACGAGCCGCACGCCCGCGTGGCGGTGCATGACGGCGAGGATCATCGCGAGGCGGCTCGAGTCGACGCCGCTCGTGGTGCGGCGCGGGTTCGTCAGCGAGCTCGGCACGACCAGCGACTGGATCTCGAGCGCGAGCGGGCGGCGGCCCTCGAGCGTCACGGTGACGCACGTTCCGGGCACGCCCGCGCCGGTGTGGGAGAGGAAGAGGCCGCTCGGGTCGGCGAGCCCCACGATCCCGTTCTCGGTGAGGTCGAAGCACCCGACCTCGTCGGTGGGCCCGTAGCGGTTCTTCACCGCGCGGACGAGGCGCAGGCGCGAGTGGCGGTCGCCCTCGAACTGGCACACGACGTCGACGAGGTGCTCGAGCGTGCGCGGGCCGGCGACCGAGCCGTCCTTCGTGACGTGCCCGACGAGGATCACGGGCAGGTCGCGGGCCTTCGCCGCGGCGATGAGCGACGCCGCGACCTCGCGCACCTGGCTCACACCGCCGGGCGCTCCCTCGACCTGCGCGGACGCGATGGTCTGTACCGAGTCGACCACCAGCAGGTCGGGCTCCGTGGCCTCGATGTGCCCGAGGACGGTCGCCAGGTCCGTCTCTGCCGCGAGCAGCAGCCCGGGCGCGAGGGCGCCGACGCGCTCGGCGCGCAGCCGCACCTGCCCGGCCGACTCCTCGCCCGTGACGTAGAGGACGCGCCGCGGGACGGGGGCGGGCCGCGCCGCCTCCGCGGGCGCGCGCTCTCCGGCGGGCCGGACCGTCGGCAGGTCGGAGCCGCCCGCGGCGACGTTGCTCGCCACGGCGAGCAGGAGCGTCGACTTGCCGACGCCGGGCTCCCCGGCGAGGAGCACGACGGCACCCGGGACGATGCCGCCGCCGAGCACGCGGTCGAACTCGGACACGCCGGTGGGCGTGGCGCGCGCGGCCTCGACGCTGATCTCGCCGATGGGGCGCGCGGGGGAGCGCGTGGGCGACACGGCCGTGGTGCGGGGGCCCGAGGCGGCCGGGGCGTCCTCCGTCACCGTGCCCCACTCCTGGCACTCGCCGCACCGGCCCACCCACTTCGCGGTGGTCCACCCGCACTCGCTGCAGCGGTAGGCGGGGCGGGCTCGCTTGGCGGCCGCGGAGCGGGCCGCGGTGGTCGACGACGTCACGCGCCCCAACCTAGCCAGCACCCCTGACACCGGCACGCCGCCGGCACGCCGCGACGAGCGGGCGCCGGCGCGGGATGCTGGGCCCATGCGCAAGCGCGGCCTCTCGCACGACAGCCCGTGGTGGACGCCGATCCTCACGGTGACCTCGACGGTTGCGTGCCTGACGGTCTACTACGGCGTGCCCCTGCCCGACGACGCGCCCGAGGTGGTCCAGCTCGTCTCCTTCGGCATCGGGCTGGCGCTGCTGTGCGGGCTCCTCGTGGTCCAGGTGCGCCGCCAGCTCCGCGCGTGGGAGACGCCGAGCGTGCGGGTCCAGTCCGTCATGGGCCTGCTGCTGCCGGTCGTGACGTTCTTCGCGCTCGTCTACTACCTCCTCGCCGACCAGTTCGTGGGGATCGAGAACCGGACCGACGCGCTCTACTTCGCCGTCGTGACGCTCGGGACGGTCGGGTACGGCGACGTCCACCCCATGGGCGAGGCCGCGAAGATGGTGGCGATGGTCCAGATCGTGCTGGACCTCGTCGTCGTCGGCGTCCTGGTGTCCATCGCCACGTCTCGCGCCCGCGCCCGGGCGGAGCGCCGCGAGCGTGCAGAGCGCGCCGAAAACCACGCAGACTGATCTTTCGTCGGCAGGCTCTCCTCGTCCTGACGGCCAGGCGTCCGTGCGGCGGAAACCCAGGCCTTTCCTTCGGTGCACCGAGGACGCCCCACGCGGCCGTGCGGGCGGTGCTCCACCTCCACCCCGAAAACCATTGCGAAGCGGTTTCCGTCTGTGGCATGGTCGGCACGACGACCGGCTCGACGACGAGAGGTGGACGCCCGTGACGACGCGAGCGCGACGACGGCCCGCACCACGCACCGCCGCGGTGCGAGCCGCTCTCGGCCCGCCCGCCACCTGACCACGGGACCGCCACGGCGGTGCCCGGCGGTGACGCGTCCGACCCCCGCCCACGGGGGCGTCACCGCCGTCCCGCACGCCCGTACCGACCGTCGGACCGTCCGCCCTGCCCGCCGGCACGGGCTCCACGACCGTGCGCCCCGGGGGCCGAGGGAACTCCCGGGGCGCACGACCTCCACGCAGGACCCGCAGGCCGCGCCGACGCGGCCCGACCGTCAGGAGACCAGCCCATGACCGACAGGACCAGCACCCGGCCCTCCCGCGGGCGGAGCCCCGCGCGGGGGGTCGTCGCGAGCGTCGTGGGCGGCGCCCTCGCGCTCACCGGGATCGCCGCGACCACGGCCCCGGCCGCCACGGCGGCGGAGCCCTCCACGTTCACGAGCACGGAGAACCCGATCCTCGGGGACGGGAGCTACTACTCGGCCGACCCGGCCCCGCTCGTCGTGCCCGCGGGCGCGCCCGGGAACGCCACGGGCGCCGACCAGCTCTACGTCTACACCGGCCACGACGAGGCCGGTCCGCGGCAGAACGACTTCATCATGAACGAGTGGGGTGCGTTCGTGACGAGCGACGTCGACGCGGGAGAGTGGACGCACCACCCGTCCCTCATGCGCCCGGAGGAGGTCTTCGACTGGGCGACGCCGGGGCGCGCCTACGCGGGCCAGGTCGTGCAGGGCGTGGACGGGCGCTACTACTGGTACGTCCCCGTGCACGAGGCGGACAGCCCGGCGAGCGACGCGTTCGGCATCGGCGTCGCGGTCTCGGAGTCCCCGACGGGCCCCTGGACGGACCACGTGGGCGCTCCGATCATCTCCCAGCGCGTCCCGACGCCGAACACGATCCACAACATCGACCCGACGGTCCTCGTGGACGGCGAGGGCGACGACGCCCGCGTCTACGTCTGGTGGGGCAGCTTCTCGAACCTGCGCATGCTCGAGCTGGGCCGGGACATGAGAACGCCGGTCGGCCAGGTCCGCACGGTCACGGGCCTCACCGGCTTCTTCGAGGCGGCGTGGGCGTTCGAGCGCGAGGGCACCTACTACATGGCCTACGCGGGGAACGACGCCGGCCCGACGTCCGCGTGCACCCCCGCCAGCTACCACGCGTGCATCGCGTACGGCACGGCGTCGTCGCCGGAGGGTCCGTGGACCTACCGCGGCACGGTCCTCGCCCCGGTGTCCTCCACCACGAGCCACCCGGGCATCCTCGAGTTCGACGGCGAGTGGTGGATCGCGTACCACACCGCGGACGCCGAGGGCGGCAACCACTTCCGCCGCTCCGTCGCGATCGACCGGGTCGAGTGGGACGACACGCAGTCGCCGCCGCGGATGAAGCAGGTCGTCACGACGCCGGAGAAGGTCCGGGACACGACCCCGCGCGCGAACGTCGCGCAGGAGGCGACGGTCACGGTCTCCAACGAGCCCGTGCCGACGCAGTACTGGAAGAAGGCGCTCAACGACGAGATCGTGCGGCCGAACCCGCTGCCCCCGGACATGTGGGGCACGTGGACGGGGAACAACCCGGCCCAGCAGTGGGTCCAGTACACGTGGGACCAGCCGGTGCGGGTCGCGGGCTCGCAGATCGAGTTCTGGAACGACCAGCCGCAGGGCACGGGCGTCGGCGTCGCGGCGCCCGCGTCGTGGCGCATCCAGTACTGGGACGCGGCCGACGGCGGCGCGTGGGTCGACGTGCGCGACCCGAGCGGCTACGGCACCGGGACGAACGGCTTCCAGGAGACGACGTTCGAGCCGGTCACGACGACCCAGGTGCGCGCGGTCCTCGACGCCTCGACCAACGGCAGCACCTACTCGGCGGTGGCCGTCGAGGAGTGGAAGGTCCTGGCGGAGCAGCCCGCCGCCGTCGAGCCGCCCGGCGCGACGGTCGAGGTGGGCGAGACGGACCTGCCCAGGACCGTCCCGGTGACCTACCCCGACGGGGAGACGCTCCACGTCCCGGCGTTCTGGGACGCCGTCGGGGCCGACGACGTCGCCGCCCCGGGCGCGTTCACGGTCGACGGGTCGGTGCTCGGGTACGCGGGCGGACGGGTGACGACGGGCGTCACGGTGGTCCCGGCGGAGCCGGCACCGGGCGACGAGACGCCCCCGACGCTCACCCTCACGCCGCTCGGCAGCGCGGGCAGCGGCGGCTGGTTCCGCTCGGACGTGCGCGTGCGCGTCGACGGCACCGACGACTCGGGCGGGCGCGTGGTGCTCACCACGCGTGTCGACGACGGTGCGCCCGTCGTCACGGACCCGGTGCGGACGGCCGAGGTCGCGGTGGCCGGGGACGGCGAGCACCGTGTCGTGGCGACGGCCGCGGACCGCGCGGGCAACCTCTCCGAGGAGGTGTCGCTCGACGTGCGGATCGACCGGGTGGCGCCGGTCAGCAGCGGCGTGCTCGACGCCGCGGCGCGCACCGTGACGGTCACGGCGACCGACGCGACCTCGGGCGTCGCGCGCGTCGAGTACGCGATCGGCACCGGGGCGTGGCGGACGTACGACGGTCCGGTGGCCCCGCCGGACACGAACCAGCACCGCGTGTCGTTCCGCGCGGTGGACGCGGCGGGCAACGCGGAGACGCCGAAGGTCGTCACGGTCCCGGCGGACGTCTCCGGCCCGCTCACGGGGAACGTCGCGTCGATCGCGACGGCGAGCGCGTCGTACACCGCCGGGTGGAACAGCGTGGGCGCGCTCAACGACGGCGCCGACCCGGCGAACCCGAGCCAGGCCCAGATCTGGGGCACGTGGTCCGGGACGCGCCCGGCCACCCAGTGGGTCCGGTACGACTGGTCCCGGCCCGTCCGCCTCACGGGCGCCGAGCTGAAGTTCTGGCGGGACTCGAACCCGGGCACCGGGGACGGCGTCGTCCGCCCCGACGCGTGGGCGCTCGAGTACTGGGACGAGGCGGCGCAGGCGTGGGCTCCGGTGGCGAACCCCTCCGGGTACGGCACGAGCACGACCGCCTTCAACACGGTCGCCTTCGACCCGGTCACCACCTCGCGGCTGCGGGCGACGTTCACGGCGAACGGCAACGGCAGCACGTACTCCGCCGTCGCGGTCACGGAGTGGCGCGTGTTCGCGGACGACCCGGGCACGGGCGGCCCCGGGCCGGACCTCCCCGTCACGGTGACGGCGCAGCCGCGCTGCCTCGCCGGGAAGGCGTACGTCGCGGTCGTCGCGAGCCACGAGCACGACGGCCCGGTCGACCTGGTCGTCGAGACCCCCTACGGCACGCGCGAGTTCCCCGCCGTCGCCCCGGGTCGGAGCGCGTACCAGTCGTTCGCGGTGCGCGCGGCGGACGTCCCGGCGGGCGGCGTCGTCGTCCGGGCGGCTGCGACGGTCGACGGCGCGGCGGTCACGTCGGAGACGACGGCGGAGCACACCGGGCTGGGCTGCGGACGACAGTGACGACGGGCGGGTGAACCCGCCCGGCGCGTGCCCGACACCCCGCGCCATCGCGGGGGTTCGGGCACGCGCGCGTCCTACGCTGGGCCGCGGGGCCCCGGGGCCACGGCCCGGAGGGTCGGCGGCCCACGAGGACCACCCAGAGCAGAGAGGTGCGCGCGATGAGCCAGCCGCCCGGCGGGGGCACGCCAGGACGGGCCGCCACCCCGGCGCGCCCAGGGGCGAGGGCGGGCGCGGCGGGTCCGTCGGGTCCCCGCCGCCCCGTCGACGCGACGGGCGCGCGGGACCGGCGGCACTCCCGCCCCCCGTCGGCGGCGGTGTACCGGCGCCGACGGCTCGTCGTGCTGGTCGGCCTCCTGGTCGTCGTGGGCCTCGTGCTGGCGCTCCTCGCCTGGGTGTGGCCGGGTTTCGCCCGCTCGGACGCCGGGGCGGACCCCGAGCCGACGGTCACCGTCACCGCCGACCCGCCGACGCCGACGCTCGAGCCCGTGGCACGCACCGGCACGACCGCGTTCGCGCAGGCGCTCCCGGACTCCGTGCTCGACCTCGTGCTGCGCAGCGACTCGGCGACGGACGCGTGGACCGCCGCGCGCGCCCTCGAGGCGTACCAGCTCGAGTACGCCGACGGCGAGGGGGACGACGCGACCCGGGTCACCGTCGTCGCGGGCCAGTGGCCGACGTCCGCGGAGGCGGAGGCCGCCGCGGACGACCTCGTCGCCGCAGCGGGCACCCCCACGGACGAGGGCGACGTCGAGGTCGCCGGGGAGGTCGCGGGCCGGTACGCCGTGACCGACGCGGGCGACGGCCGGGCCACCGTCACGTGGCGCAACGACACGGCCGTCCTCCAGGCGACGGGGCCCGCCGACGTCGTGGCCGACGTCTACGCCGCCTTCCCGCTCTGAGCCGCGGCGCCCCCGCGACGGCCCGCACCCTCCGGGTGCGCGAGAATGCCCTTCACCGACCACCGGGAGCTGATCGTCCATGACCGACCTGCCGACCCCGCCCGCGCCCCGGCTCGCCGTCCTCGGCACGGGCGTCATGGGCGAGACCGTCCTCGCGGGTGCGCTCGCGTCGGGGTGGCGTCCCGACGACGTCGTCGCGACGGTCCGCCGGCCCGAGCGCGCCGAGGAGCTCGCCGCGCGCCACGGCGTCCGGACGTCGCGCGACAACGTCGAGGCCGTGCGCGGCGCCGGGGTCGTCGTCGTCGCCGTGAAGCCGAAGGACGTCGGCGCGCTGCTCGCCGAGGTCCACGACGCGGTGGGCGCGGGGGCGGTCGTCGTGAGCGTCGTCGTCGGCCTCCCGACCTCCTTCTACGAGGAGCGGCTGCCCGCGGGCACCGCCGTCGTGCGGGTCATGCCGAACACGCCGTCCGTCGTCGGCGCCGGCGTGAGCGCCGTGAGCGGCGGCAGCGCCGCGGACGACGACGACGTCGCGCTCGTCGAGCGGCTGCTCGCCGCGACGGGCCTCGTCGTGCGCGTCGCGGAGAAGGACCAGGACGCCGTCGGCGCGCTCTCCGGCTCCGGGCCCGCCTACGTCTTCTACGTCATCGACGCGCTCGCCGAGGCGGGGGTGCTGCTCGGCCTCACGCGCGCGACGGCGCTCGAGCTCGCGACCGCGACCGTGCACGGCGCGGCCACGATGCTGCGCGAGACGGGCGAGCACCCGGCGATCGCGCGCGAGCGCGTCTCGTCGCCGGGCGGCACGACGGTCGCGGCCCTGCGCCGTCTCGACGCGGGCGGGGTGCGCGCGGCGTTCCTCGACGCGCTCGAGGCCGCGCGCGACCGTTCGTCCGAGCTCGCGGCGGCGCTCGCGGACGCCCCGGCGCCGCGCGCGGGGACCGAGGGGGCCGGGTCGTGAGCGACGGGCCGTCGCCCCGCACGCGCCCGCCCGCGATGTCGGACGTCGCGCGGCTCGCCGGCGTCTCGCACCAGACGGTGTCCCGCGTGCTCAACGACCACCCGAGCGTGCGACCCGAGACCCGCGACCGCGTCCTCGACGCGATCGCGACCCTCGGCTACCGCCGCAACAGCGCGGCGCGCGCGCTCGTCACGATGCGCTCGGGCACGATCGGCGTGGTCACCACCGGCTCCGCGCTGTACGGGCCGACGTCGACCCTCATCGCGGTCGAGGAGGCCGCGCGCGAGCAGGGCTACTTCGTGAGCGTCGCGACGATCCGGCGCTACGACGCCGACACGATGCACCGCGTGCTCGAGCACTTCATGGACCAGGGCGTCGAGGGCATCGTGGTCATCGCGCCGCAGACGGACGTCGCGGCGGCGGTGGACTCGTTCCGCGCGCCCGTCCCCGTCATCATGATCGCCGCGCGCGACCTGCCCGCGGACGGCGAGGCGACCGACGTCGTGCGCCCCGGGGCCGGGGCGCTCGGCGCGCCCGGGGCGATCCTCTCCATCGCCGTGGACCAGCGGCTGGGTGCCCGGGTCGCGACGGAGCACCTGCTCGGGCTCGGCCACCGCACGGTCCTCCACCTGTCGGGGCCGCTCGACTGGTTCGACGCGCGCGAGCGCGAGACGGGGTGGCGCGCCGCGCTCGAGGAGCACGACGCCCCGGTGCCCGAGCCGGTGCGGGGCGACTGGTCGTCGGACCGTGGGTACGCCGTCGGGCGCGAGCTCGCGGCCGCGGTCCGCGCGGGCGACGGCCCGACGGCGGTGTTCGCGGGCAACGACCAGCTCGCGCTCGGCCTGCTGCGCGCGTTCTGGGAGCAGGGCGTGCGGGTGCCGGCGGACGTCTCGGTGGTCGGGTTCGACGACGTCGCGGGGGCGGGCCACTTCATCCCGCCGCTGACGACGGTGCGTCAGCCGTTCGGGTCCTTGGGGCGCCGGTGCATGGGGATGATGATCGACGCGCTGGCGGGCGCCACGGTCCGCCCCGTCTCGATCCCGCCCGAGCTCATGGTGCGCGAGAGCACGGGCACGCCGCGCGACTGACCGCGTGCCCCTCCCGGCGGGCGCGCGGAGGGGAGTTGGCCTCGCCGGTTGTGAGCGCTAACATTCGAGGGACACTCAACGACCGAGGCGCGACGCCGCGACGAGGAGAAGCAGCAATGGTGCAGCAGGACGAGGTCGGGCGCCGACGGGCGGCCGTCGTGGCGGGGGACACCGCGCTCGGGATCGAGCTCGGGTCGACGCGGATCAAGGCGTGCCTCGTGGACGGCGACGGCACGCCGCTCGCGAGCGGGAGCCATGCGTGGGAGAACCGGTTCGAGGACGGCACGTGGACCTACCCGCTCGACGCCGTCGAGACCGGGCTGCGCGAGTGCTACGCGCGCCTCGTGGCCGACGTCGAGGAGCGGTACGGCGTGCGTCCCACGACGTACGGGGCGCTCGGCGTCTCCGCGATGATGCACGGCTACCTCGCGTTCGACACCGACGGCGAGCTGCTCGTCCCGTTCCGCACGTGGCGCAACACGTCGACCGGGCCGGCCGCCGCCGAGCTCACCGGGCTGCTCGGGTACAACGTCCCGCTGCGCTGGTCGGTCGCGCACTGGTACCAGGCGATCCTCGACGCCGAGCCCCACGCGGCGCGCGTCGCGTCGCTCACGACGCTCGCCGGGTACGTGCACCGGCGCCTCACGGGCCGTCACGTGCTCGGCGTCGGCGACGCGTCCGGCATGTTCCCGGTCGACCCGGCGACGCGTGACTACGACCACGCGCTCCTCGCGCTCGTGGACGAGCGCGCCGCGACGCACCGGGCCGGGCCGAAGCTCGCCGAGCTGCTGCCGGACGTCCTCGTCGCGGGCGAGGACGCCGGGCGTCTGACCGCCGAGGGCGCGGCCTGGCTCGACCCCACCGGGTCGTTGGAGCCCGGCGTCCTGCTGTGCCCGCCCGAGGGCGACGCGGGCACGGGCATGGTCGCGACGAACGCCGTCGCGCCGCGCACGGGCAACGTCAGCGCGGGCACGAGCATCTTCGCGATGGTCGTGCTCGAGGGTCCGCTCGCCGCCGTGCACCACGAGCTCGACCTCGTCACGACGCCGGCGGGCGACCTCGTCGCGATGGTCCACTGCAACAACGGCGCGAGCGAGCTCGACGCGTGGGCCGGCCTGCTCGGCGAGCTCGCCGCGGCCGTCGGCAGCACCGCGAACCCGGACGACGTCTTCGGCGCGCTGTTCCGCGCCGCGCTCGACGGCGACGCCGACGGCGGCGGGCTGCTCGCGTACAACTACCTGGCCGGGGAGCCGATCACCGGGCTCGACGAGGGGCGGCCCCTCGTCGTCCGCACGCCCGGCAGCCGCCTGACGCTCGCCAACTTCGCGCGGGCGCAGGTGTACGGCGCGTTCGGGACCCTCGCGCTCGGGATGCGCGTGCTCGCGGGGGAGGGCGTCCGGATCGACGGGATGCTCGCCCACGGCGGGATGTTCCGTACCGCGGGCGTCGCGCAGCGGCTGCTCGCCGCCGCGATCGGCGCGCCGGTGAGCGTCGGGCGCACGGCGGGCGAGGGCGGTGCATGGGGCATCGCGGTCCTCGCGGGCTACGCGCGCGACCGGGCGTCGTCGGGCGCCGCGTCCGGCTCGACGGACGGTGCCGCCGCCCTCGACCTCGGTGCGTACCTGCGCGAGCACGTCTTCGCGACGGCCGAGACCGTGACGGTCGAGCCCGACCCCGCGGACGTCGCCGGCTTCGCCGCGTACCTCGAGCGGTACGCGGCCGGCCTCGCCGTGGAACGCGCCGCGGTGACAGCGCTGCCCACCCGTACCGATGGAGAGGACCTCGCATGAGCACGCCCACCCCCGCCCCGGACGGGACGGCCGCGCGCCCCGTCGTCCCGGCGGTGCCCGCGCACCTGCGCGACGCCGTCGACGCCGCCAAGGAGCGCGTCGCCGCGCTGCACGCCGAGCTGCCCCGTTGGGAGCTCGTCGTGTGGACGGCGGGCAACGTGTCCGAGCGCGTCCGGGACGCCACGCGTCCCGACGGCGCGGGCGACCTGCTCGTCATCAAGCCGTCGGGCGTCGCGTACGACGACATCACCCCCGGCGCGATGGTCGTGTGCGACCTCGACGGGGCCCTCGTCGAGGGCGACCGGTCGCCGTCGTCGGACACGGCGGCGCACGCGTACGTGTACCGCCACCTGCCCGAGGTGGGCGGGGTGGTGCACACGCACTCGACCTACGCGACGGCCTGGGCCGCGCGCGGCGAGCCGGTGCCGTGCGTCCTGACGATGATGGCCGACGAGTTCGGGGGCGACATCCCCGTGGGGCCGTTCGCGCTCATCGGGGACGACTCGATCGGGCGCGGCATCGTCGAGACGCTGCGCGAGTCGCGCAGCCCCGCGGTCCTCATGCGCAACCACGGCCCGTTCACCATCGGCAAGGACGCGCGCGCGGCGGTCAAGGCGGCCGTCATGTGCGAGGAGGTCGCCCGCACCGTGCACGTCAGCCGCCAGCTCGGCGAGCCCACGCGCATCGCGCAGGACGACGTCGACGCGCTCTACGCGCGCTACCAGCACGTCTACGGGCAGCAGCCCGCGCGCTGACCGGCGGGCCGCCCCGACCCGGTCGTCCGGGCCCGGCGGCGCACCCGGCACGACACGGAGCACGACCATCGGGACAGGACCGCAGCGGTGCGGCCCTCGCCCACGACACGAGAGATGGACCGACATGAGCAAGCCCTACGCGGACCGCGAGATCTGGTTCCTCACCGGTAGCCAGGACCTGTACGGAGAGGAGACGCTGCGGCAGGTCGCCGAGCAGTCGCAGGAGGTCGCGCGCGCCCTCGACGCGTCGCCGGACGTCCCGGCCACCGTCGTCTGGAAGCCCGTCCTCAAAGACGCCGGCGCGATCCGCCGCGCGATGCTCGACGCCAACGCCGACGACCGCGTGCTCGGCGTCGTGACGTGGATGCACACGTTCAGCCCCGCGAAGATGTGGATCGGTGGTCTCGACCAGCTCCGCAAGCCGCTCCTGCACCTGCACACGCAGGCGAACGTCGAGCTGCCGTGGGACACGATCGACTTCGACTTCATGAACCTCAACCAGGCCGCGCACGGCGACCGCGAGTACGCGTACGTCGCGACGCGGCTCGGGGTGGCGCGCACGACGGTCGTCGGGCACGTCTCGAACCCGGCCGTGACGGCGCGCGTCGGCTCGTGGGTGCGCGGTGCCGCCGGGTGGGCGGCGACGCACGAGCTGCGCCTCGCGCGCTTCGGCGACAACATGCGCAACGTCGCGGTGACGGAGGGCGACAAGACCGAGGCGGAGCTCCGGTTCGGTGTGAGCGTGAACACGTGGGGAGTGAACGACCTCGTGCGCGCGGTCGAGGAGGTCTCCGAGGCCGATGTCGACGCGCTCGTCGCGGAGTACGAGGACCTCTACGACGTGGTCCCCGAGCTGCGCAAGGACGGCGACCGGCACGCCTCGCTGCGGTATGCCGCCCGGCAGGAGATCGCGCTCGAGACGTTCCTCGAGTCCGTGGGCGCCAAGGCGTTCACGACGAACTTCGAGGACCTGGGCGACCTGCGCCAGCTCCCCGGCATCGCCGTGCAGCGCCTCATGTCCAAGGGCTACGGGTTCGGGGCCGAGGGCGACTGGAAGACGGCCGTGCTCGTGCGCGCCGCGAAGGTCATGGGCGCAGGGCTGCCCGGCGGCGCGTCGCTCATGGAGGACTACACCTACGACCTCACGCCCGGGAGCGAGAAGATCCTCGGCGCCCACATGCTCGAGATCTGCCCGTCGCTCACGACGTCGAAGCCCCGGGTCGAGATCCACCCGCTCGGCATCGGTGGCAAGGAGGACCCGGTCCGCATGGTGTTCGACGCCGACCCGGGCGTCGGCGTCGTCGTGTCCCTCGCGGACATGCGCGACCGCTTCCGGCTCACGGCGAACGTCGTGGACGTCGTCCCGCCGAGCGCGCCGCTGCCGCACCTGCCCGTGGCTCGCGCGGTGTGGGAGCCGCGGCCGGACTTCGCGACGTCCGCGGAGGCCTGGCTGACGGCGGGCGGCGCGCACCACACGGTGCTCTCGACGGCCGCGGGGATCGACGCGTTCGAGGTCTTCGCGGACATCGCGCGCACGGAGCTCCTGGTCATCGACGAGGGCACGACGCGTCGGGGCTTCCGCGACCAGGTGCGGTGGAACCAGGTCTACTACCGCCTCGCGCAGGGCCTCTGAGGCTCGGGGGAGCCGTCCCCGCACGGTCCGGTCCTGGCTGACGGCCGTGACCGAACCGTGACGGGGCGGCGGCTTCCCCTGGAGCAGTGTGAGCGCTAACATCGTTTCTCGGGAGGGTGTGAGCGATCACATCTGCAGGCCCAGGGTCTCGCCCTTCGCCTCGCTCCGCACCACGGGCACGTCGCAGTGCCGAGCGGTGACCGAAACGGTTACCGAACGGTGATGTGGAACGCCGGGTGGGGGCTTGCGGGAGGGGGCCTGACACCGCTAGACATTGACACAAGCAAACATGTATCAACAAGAGTCAACAGTCCGATGAGGGGCTGGCACGACCGACGGTCCTCGGCACGGCGCCGGGGTCGCATCTCAAGGAGGAGAGCATGTTCAGCACGACCAAGGCGCGCACGCGTCTGACGGGTGTCCTCGCCGGCGT
This sequence comes from Sphaerisporangium cinnabarinum, assembly GCF_055567015.1. NCBI lineage: Bacteria > Bacillati > Actinomycetota > Actinomycetes > Streptosporangiales > Streptosporangiaceae > Sphaerisporangium > Sphaerisporangium cinnabarinum. Next base: position 85,678 of record NZ_JBVHRG010000006.1, on the reverse strand, counting down.
GGCGGTCCTCGCGCTCGCGGCGTGCAGCAGCGGGGGCGGCAGCACGGACGGCAGCAGCAACGACGCGGGCGGCGACGGCGGCGGTGGCGGCGACACGATCTCCGTCGGCTTCTCGCAGGTCGGCGCCGAGTCCGGCTGGCGCGCGGCGAACACCAAGTCCATCCAGGACACGCTCACGGCCGAGAACGGCTTCGACCTCAAGTTCTCCGACGCGCAGCAGAAGCAGGAGAACCAGATCCAGGCGATCCGCTCCTACATCGCGCAGGGCGTCGACGTCATCGCGTTCTCCCCGGTCGTCGAGTCCGGCTGGGACGCCGTGCTCGAGGAGGCCAAGCAGGCCGGCATCCCCGTGATCCTCACCGACCGCGCGGTCGACTCCGAGGACGACACCCTCTACGAGTCGTTCATCGGCTCCGACTTCGTCCTCGAGGGCGAGATGGCCGGTGACTGGGTCTCCGAGAACCTCGCGACCGAGCCCATCAACGTGGTCGAGCTCCAGGGCACCACGGGCGCCGCGCCCGCGATCGACCGCAAGACCGGCTTCGAGAACGCCACGGCGGACAACCCCAACGTGACGATCATCGACTCCCAGACCGGCAACTTCACGCGTGCCGAGGGCAAGACGGTCATGGAGGGCTTCCTCCAGGCGCACGACGACATCGACCTCGTCTACGCGCACAACGACGACATGGGCCTCGGCGCCATCGAGGCCATCGAGGCCGCCGGTCTCGTCCCGGGCGAGGACATCAAGATCGTCACCGTCGACGCGGTCAAGGACGGCATGCAGGCGCTCGCCGACGGCAAGATCAACTTCATCGTCGAGTGCAACCCGCTGCTCGGCCCGGACCTGGCCGACATCATCAAGAAGGTCGTCGCGGGCGAGGAGGTCGAGAAGCGCATCGTCGTCAAGGACGAGTCCTTCACGCAGGAGCAGGCGATCGAGGCGCTCCCGACGCGCGAGTACTGAGCGCACCGAGCGCGCCGAGCGGACCGCCCGGGACGACCCGGGCACCCGCTCCGCACCGCCCCGGCGGGGGCGGTCGACGCCGACCGGCCCCGCCACCACGGACGGGTCGCGCGCCGGGAGAGCACGTCTCCCCGGCGCGCGGCCGACGCACCACCGCCGGCTTGCCGACGTCGCCGGCGTCCTGAGGCGCCCCGGGGCCCGGCAGCCCCGTCGCCACCGCTGCACGGAAGGTCACCCATGACTACCGCCGTCCCCGACGGTCGGCCCGTCGTCGAGATGACCGGGATCTCGATCGAGTTCCCGGGCGTCAAGGCGCTCGACGGAGTCGACCTCACGCTCCGGCCCGGAGAGGTCCACGCCCTCATGGGCGAGAACGGCGCCGGCAAGTCGACGCTCATCAAGGCGCTCACCGGCGTCTACTCGATCGACTCCGGTCGCATCCTCGTCGACGGCGCCGAGCACACGTTCTCGGGCCCGGGCGAGGCCCAGGCCGCCGGCGTCTCGCCGGTGTACCAGGAGGTCAACCTCTGCGAGAACCTCTCGGTCGCCGAGAACATCATGCTCGGCCACGAGCCGCGTCGCCTCGGTGCGATCGACTGGCGGGCCACGCGCCGTCGGGCGGGGGAGATGCTCGCGCGTCTCAACCTCGACATCGACCCGGCGTCCTCGCTCTCGAGCCACTCCCTCGCCGTGCAGCAGCTCGTGGCGATCTGCCGCGCGCTCGTCGTCGAGTGCAAGGTGCTCATCCTCGACGAGCCGACGTCCAGCCTCGACGCGGACGAGGTCGCCCAGCTGTTCGCCGTCGTGCGGCGCCTGCGCGACGAGGGCGTCGCGATCCTCTTCGTCTCGCACTTCCTCGAGCAGGTGTACGAGATCTCCGACCGCATGACCGTGCTGCGCAACGGGAAGCTCGTCGGCGAGTACGTCACCGCCGAGCTGCCGCGCCTCGAGCTCGTCTCCAAGATGATCGGCACCTCGCTCGAGGTGCTCGAGGAGCTCGAGGAGGCGCCCAAGCGCTCGGTCGCCGACCGCGACGCGACGCCGTTCGTCCAGGCGCTCGGCGTCGGCCGCAAGGGCTCGGTGCAGCCGTTCGACCTCGACGTCTACCCGGGCGAGGTCGTCGGGCTCGCGGGCCTCCTCGGCTCGGGCCGCACCGAGCTCGCCCGCCTGCTCGCGGGCGCGGACCGCGCGGACAGCGGCCAGGTCCGCATCGGCGGCGCGCTCGCCCGGCTGCGCACGCCGCGCAGCGCGATGCAGCGCAAGATCGCGTTCTCCTCGGAGCACCGCAAGGCCGAGGGCATCGTGGGCGACCTGACGATCCGCGAGAACATCGTGCTCGGGCTCCAGGCGGAGCGCGGGTGGGCCCGGCGCCTGCCGCGCAAGCAGGTCGACGAGATCGTCGAGAAGTACATCAGCGCGCTCGCGATCCGCCCCGCCAACCCGGACGCGCTCATCAAGAACCTCTCGGGCGGCAACCAGCAGAAGGTGCTCCTCGCGCGCTGGCTCGCGACGGCGCCCAAGCTCCTCATCCTCGACGAGCCGACGCGCGGCATCGACGTCGGGGCGAAGGCCGAGATCCAGAAGCTCGTCGCCCAGCTCTCGGGCGAGGGCATGTCGGTCGTGTTCATCTCGGCCGAGCTCGAGGAGGTGCTGCGGCTCAGCCACCGCATCGCCGTCATGCGCGACCGCGTCAAGGTCGCGGAGATCACCAACGACGAGGACGTCACGGTCGAGGACGTCGTCGAGCTCATCGCGAGCGGAGGGCAGGAGTCATGAGCACCACGGCACCCGCCTGGCAGCGCGTCGTCCAGCACCGGCTCTTCTGGCCGATCGTCGCGCTGGTCGTGCTGCTGGCGGTCAACACGGTCAACCGGCCGAGCTTTCTGTCCATCCGGCTGCAGGACGGGCACCTCTTCGGGTCGCTCGTCAACCTGCTGAAGAACGGTGCGCCGCTGCTGCTCGTCGCGCTCGGCATGACCCTCGTCATCGCGACGCGCGGCATCGACCTGTCGGTCGGCGCGGTGGTCGCGATCTCCGGGGCCGTCGCGCTGAGCTTCATCGCGTCGTCGCCCACGCCGGACAGCCTGACGACCGTCCTCGTCGCCGTGGGGATCGCGCTCGCGCTGTCCTTCGTCCTCGGCGTGTGGAACGGGTTCCTCGTCTCCGTCCTCGGGATCCAGCCCATCATCGCGACGCTCGTGCTCATGACCGCCGGCCGCGGCGTCGCGATGCTCATCACGAACGGGCAGATCACCACGGTCAACAGCGCACCCTTCAAGTCCATCGGGTCCGGGTTCTGGTTCGGCGTCCCCGTGGCGGTCGTGCTCGCGGGGATCGTCTTCGCGGCCGTCGCGCTCCTCACCCGCCGCACCGCGCTCGGCATGCTCATCGAGTCCGTCGGGATCAACCCCGAGGCGAGCCGCCTCGCGGGCGTCAAGGCGCGCAGCATCATCTGGACCGTCTACGCGGTGTGCGCCCTCTTCGCGGGCCTCGCCGGCCTCATGATCTCCTCGAGCACCATGGCGGCCGACGCCAACAACGCCGGGCTCTTCATCGAGCTCGACGCGATCCTCGCCGTCGTCATCGGCGGCACGTCGCTCGCGGGCGGGAAGTTCTCGCTCTCCGGCACCCTGGTCGGCGTCCTCATCATCCAGACGCTCACCCTCACGGTGACCATGCTCGGCATCTCGCCGTCCGTCACGCCCCTGTTCAAGGCGATCGTCGTCATCGCGGTCTGCCTCGCGCAGTCCCCGAAGGTGCGCGACCTGGTCGCCGCCCGACGACGTCGCGCGGCCCCGACGGCCGCCGCGGCCGCGGAGGTGAGCGCCTGATGTCCGCCGTGCAGACCCCTGCCCCGACCTCTCCGCCCGACCCCCGGGGCGCCGAGACCGCCGCCCCCGGAGGCCGACCGACCATGACCGAGCGACTCACGAGCCGCGTGCGCCTCGACCGGCGCTACCTCCCGGTCCTCGGCACGTTCGCGGTGCTGGCGCTCATGCTCGTCGTGGGCGGGAGCCGCTACGAGAACTTCCTCTCGGCCCGCGTCATCTCCAACCTGTTCATCAACAACTCGTTCCTCATCGTGCTCGCGGTCGGGATGACCTTCGTCATCCTCACCGGCGGCATCGACCTCTCCGTGGGTGCCGTGGTGGCGCTGTCGGGCATCACGACGGCGTCGCTCCTCCAGAGCGGGTGGCCGGTCGCGGTGGTGCTCGTCATCGCGGTCCTCATCGGCACCGTGCTGGGGCTCGCCGTCGGGCTCATGGTCCACGTGTTCGACATCCAGCCGTTCATCGCGACGCTCGCCGCGATGTTCCTCGCGCGCGGCCTGTGCTACGTCATCAGCCTCCAGTCCATCCCGATCACGAACGAGTCGTTCGTGGCGCTCGCGGGCTGGAGCCAGGAGATCGGCGACGGCTGGCGCCTGACGACGGCGGTCATCATCGCCCTCGTCGTCGTCGCGATCGCGTTCTACGTGCTCCACTACACGCAGTTCGGCCGCACCGTCTACGCGATCGGCGGGGGCGAGCAGTCGGCGATGCTCATGGGCCTGCCCGTCGCGCGCACGAAGGTGCTCGTGTACGTGGTGAGCGGCACGTGCGCCGGCATCGGCGGCCTGCTGTTCGCGATGTTCTCGCGGTCCGGCTACTCGCTCACGGGCGTCGGCATGGAGCTCGACGCGATCGCGGCGGTCGTCATCGGCGGGACGCTCCTCACGGGCGGGACGGGCTTCGTGCTCGGGTCCGTGCTCGGCGTGCTCGTGCTGGGCCTCATCCAGACGATCATCACGTTCGAGGGCACCCTCAGCTCGTGGTGGACGAAGATCGTCATCGGCGTGCTGCTGCTGGTCTTCGTGATCCTGCAGCGCGTCCTCGTCGTCAGGCGGAGGTGAGCCGGCGGCACCGGCCCCGCCGCGGGCGTCCACGTGACGCCCGCGGCGGGGGTGGAGGAGGTTGGAGGATTCCATGGACTAACGCACAGCAGCACACAACGCGGAGA
>NZ_JBVHRG010000006.1:0-80702 GCF_055567015.1 Sphaerisporangium cinnabarinum | reverse complement strand
TGGAGGGTGGGAGGTGGGCCGCGGGGGGGGGTGGGGTTGGGTTGTCTGTTCCTCTCCCCCCCCGCTCTGCCTTCCGCTCCTCCCAAAGAATACTCCCCCCGCGGCCGTCTGCCCGGGCCCGACGGCCCGGGGTCACCGGAGCAGGACGGGGGCCGGCACCCCTGGGTCGGTCGGGCGCACGCCCGCCCGGCGGTGTCATGACGCCGCCCTTGTGGAATGTGAGCGCTCACACTAGGCTCGGGCCGAACTTGTGAACGCTCACACGCAACGGTGCGTGTCTCTCGACGAAGAGAGGAAGCCCCATGGAGAAGCCTGTTCACCCGTCCCCTCCCAGGCCCCGGAGCAGACCGGCGCGCCGCCGGTCCGTCGCCGTCGCCCTCGTGGCGGGGATGGTCGGCACGGTCGCGCTTGCGACGTCGCTGCCGGCCTCCGCCGCGGAGCCCGACCTGCCCGACGGCGCGTGGGTCGACGCGTTCGACGGCGCCGCGCTCGGTCCCGACTGGACTGTCGTCAACCCCGTGCCCGAGGCGCTGTCCGTCGCCGGGGGGAAGCTCACGCTGACCTCGCAGCCGGGCGACACGTACCAGGACGCGAACAGCGCGAAGAACGTCGTGCTGCTCGACGTGCCGGCGGGCGACTTCACCGTTGTCACCCGGCTCGAGGCGCCCGTCACGTCCGTCTACCAGGGCGCGGGCCTCGTCGCGTGGCAGGACATGGACAACTACGTGCGGTCCGGTCTGACCTTCGTGGGCGACCTCTCGCCGTCGGGCCGCGCGATCGAGAACGACGTCGAGACCGGCGGCGTCTTCAGCGCGGCCGCCTTCACCGACCGCCCGGGCTCCACCGGGGAGACGCTGCGCATGCAGCGCACCGGCGACACGATCGCCACCAGCTACTGGGACGGCACCGCGTGGCAGCCCGCGGGCTCGGTGACCGTCGACTTCCCGACGACGCACGTGGGCCTCTACGCGCTCGCCGCGCAGAGCGGCGCGGCGCACACCGCGGCGTTCGACTACGTCGCCGTCCAGGCCGCCGACGGCGCGGACCAGGTGCCCGACGGTGCGTTCACGCTCGCGGGCCCGGGCGCGGCGCGGTACCTCGTGGCGACCGACGACGGCCTCGCCCTCGACGACGAGCGCCCCGCGACGACCGTCGCGCTCGAGGCGACCGCGGTCGACGGCGCCGAGGGTACGTCCCCGGTGACGCTCGCCGCCGGCGACCGTCCCGTCGTCGTCTCCGGCGCGTCCCGGCTCTCCCTCGGGGCCGCGGGCGCGGACGCGACGGCGCTGCGGCTCACCGACGCGGGCGGCGGCACGGTCTGGCTGCGCAGCGCGGCCGACCCCGAGCGCTACGCCGGGGTGCGCGCGTCCGCCGGCGCGCTCGTCCTCGGTCCGCGCGACGCGGCCACGAAGCTCACGATCACCCCCGCCACGAGCGCCGACCACGAGATCACCGTGGACCTCGCCGGCGAGCGCACGGAGATGAGCGACGAGCTCTACGGCATCTTCTACGAGGACATCAACTACGCGGCCGACGGCGGCCTGTACGCCGAGCTCGTGCGCAACCGGTCGTTCGAGTTCACCAACCAGGACAACGGGTCGTTCACCGGGCTCACGGCGTGGAGCGCCGCGAACCGTGGCGGCGCGACGGCGACGACCCAGGTCGTGAACGACGCCGGGCGGCTCAACGCGACGAACCGCACCTACCTCCACCTCACGACGACCGTCGCGGGTGCCGGGGTGCGCAACGCCGGGTACAACACGGGGCTGTTCGTCGAGGAGGGCGAGTCCTACGACTTCTCCGTCTGGGCACGCTCGGCGACGGCGCAGACCGTCACCGTGCGGGTCGAGGACGCCGCCGGGACGACGGCGTACGCGACCGGCCAGGTCGCCGTCGACGGCTCGGACGCGTGGAAGAAGTACGACGTCACGCTCACCGCGACCGGCACGACGAACGCCGGGCGCCTCGCGCTGCTCTCCGGCGCGGCCGGCACGCTCGCGCTCGACCAGGTGTCGCTCTTCCCGCAGGACACGTGGGTCGGTCCGGTCAACGGGAAGTCGGTGCTCCGCAAGGACCTCGCCGAGAAGATCGACGCCCTCGACCCGCAGTTCCTGCGCTTCCCCGGCGGCTGCGTGACGAACGTCGGCACGTTCCGCACGTACGAGGAGTCGGGCTTCACCGACCGTCGTCGCACGTACCAGTGGAAGGAGACGATCGGCCCGGTCGAGGAGCGCGCGACCAACTGGAACTTCTGGGGCTACAACCAGTCGTACGGGATCGGCTACCTCGAGTACTTCCTCCTCGCCGAGGACCTCGGTGCGACGCCGCTGCCCGTGGTGTCGGTCGGCGCCAACGGCTGCGGCAGCACCATCCCCGAGATGAAGGATCCCGCGCAGATCCAGCGCTGGGTCGACGACACGGTCGACCTCGTCGAGTTCGCGAACGGCGACGTCACGACCGAGTGGGGCGCCGTGCGCGCCGAGCTGGGCCACCCCGAGCCGTTCGGACTGAAGTACATCGGCCTCGGCAACGAGGAGAACACGAAGACGTTCGAGGCCAACTTCCCGGCGTTCCGCGACGCGATCGCGGCCGCCTACCCGGACGTCCAGATCATCTCGAACTCCGGTCCGGACGACACCGGCCAGCGTTTCGACGAGCTCTGGGAGTTCAACCGCGAGCAGGACGTCGACCTCGTCGACGAGCACTACTACAACGACCCGCAGTGGTTCCTCGAGAACGACGAGCGCTACGACTCCTACGACCGCGAGGGGCCGCACGTCTTCCTCGGCGAGTACGCGTCGCGCGGCAACACGTTCGCCAACGCGCTGTCCGAGGCCGCCTTCATGACGGGTCTCGAGCGCAACTCCGACGTCGTCCGGCTCGCGTCGTACGCGCCGCTGCTCGCCAACGAGTCGTACGTCCAGTGGTCGCCCGACGCGATCTGGTTCGACAACGACGAGTCGTGGGGCTCGGTGAACTACTACGTCCAGCAGCTGTTCTCCGCGAACGCGGGCGACGAGGTCGTGGCCAGCACCCACTCCGGTCCGGCGCCCGCCGACGCGACGCTCGACGGCGGCGTCTTTCTCTCCACGTGGAACACGGCCGCGCAGTACGACAACGTGCGCGTGACCGACAACGCGAGCGGCGACGTGCTCTTCGCGGACGACTTCGAGTCCGGCGCGTCGCAGTGGGAGCCGCAGTCGGGCACGTGGGCGGCGCAGGACGGCGCGTACGTCCAGTCGGTGACGAACGTCACCGACGCCCGGTCGATCGTGGCCGGCGCGTACGCGAAGGACTGGTCGAGCTACACGCTCGAGCTCGACGCGCGCAAGACGTCGGGCGCCGAGGGCTTCCTCGTCGGCTTCGCCGCGGGCGGCCCGAACGACTACTACTGGTGGAACCTCGGCGGGTGGAACAACTCGCGCCAGGCCCTCCAGCGTGCGTCGGGCGGGAGCGCCAACGAGGTGCAGGCCGTCGAGAACCACAGCATCGAGGCGGGGCAGCCGTACCACGTCAAGGTCGTCGTCGAGGGCTCGACGATCGAGCTCTACCTCGACGGCGAGCTCCAGATGTCCTACGAGCAGCCGTCGACGAAGTCGCTCTACCAGGTCGTCACACGGGACGACGACACGGGCGACGTCGTCGTCAAGGTCGTCAACCCCACCGCGACCGCGGCGCGCACGCAGGTGCGCGTCGAGGGCGCCGCGGGGATCGCGGACCAGGCGACGGTCACCGAGATGGTGGGCGCGCCGTCGGACACGAACACCAAGGCGGACCCCGAGCGGGTCGTCCCGGTGGAGCGGACGCTGACGGGCGTGGGGGAGGAGTTCTCCTACGAGTTCCCCGCGCACTCGATCACGTTCGTCCGGCTGCACGCGTCCGACACGGAGCCCGAGCTCGACCTCGCGGTCGAGGTCGCGCCGCGCTGCCTGGCGGGCACGGCGTACGTCGCCGTGCGCGCGACGAACGGCGAGGACGTCCCGGTCTCGGTGACGCTCTCCACGCCGTTCGGGCAGAAGGCGTTCGCGGACGTGGCGCCCGGCAGGAACGCGTACCAGTCGTTCGCGGCGCGCGCGACGTCGGCCCCGGCCGGCACCGCGACGGTGACGGGCACGGCGACGCTCGACGGCGAGCAGGTCACCGCGACCGTCGACGTCGCCTACGACGCGCTCGACTGCGGCTGAACGACGCCAGGTAGAACCGCAGGTCGCGAGGTAGAAGCCCCCGGGCTCTACCTCGCGACCGCTGGCTCTACCTCGCGAGAGCACGCTTCCCTCGTGGCCGGTCCGGCGGGCCACGAGGGCGCGGCCCGCGCTCCCCGCGCGGGCCGCCACCGCACGACACCGCACGACACCGCACGTCTCGACGCGCGGGCGACGACGCCCGCGCCGACCAGAGGAGCACCGATGCACCCCCGACCGACCGACGGCGTCCGCCGTCGACCCGGCGGCGTGGCCCGGCTGGTGGCCGTGGCGGCCGCCGCCGCGCTCGCCGTGACCGCGTGGGCACCGTCCGCCGTCGCGGCCGACGCCCTGCCCGCGCCCGTCCTCGACCTCGCGTTCGACGGCGACGTCGCCGACGCGAGCCCTCTCGCGCACCCCGTGGCCCTGCGCGGTCACTCCGGCTCCGCGCCGACCGGCTTCTCCTACGTCGACGGCGTCGACGGGGCGGGGCAGGCCCTGCGCCTGAGCGGCAGCACGTACCTCGACCTCGGGTCGTCGACCGCGCTCCAGCCCGAGGACCTGACGCTCTCGTTCTGGGTGGAGCCCAGCGGGAAGCTGTCCGGGGAGCACGTCGTCACGTGGAACAAGCGGGCCTACAACTCCGACGGCTGGTACCTGTCGTCCGAGTCGGACACGGTGCCGCTCGCGCTGTCGGTGGGGCCGGCGTCGGGCCAGCCGTACAAGGTGCGGGTCGCGAGCTCCGACCGCGCGGCGTTCTTCCCCGCGGACGAGTGGACGCACGTCGTCGTCACGTACGACCACGCGACGAAGGCCGTCGCGTTCTACCGCAACGGCGAGCAGGTCCCGTCGACGGTGGCCAGCGCGGTCGCCGGCGACGCGACGGGGGTCCTGGGCTCCGACCCGGCGCTGCCGAAGACGATCGGGTTCAACGGGCCCCAGTACAACGGCGCCTACCTCAAGGCCGCGCTGGACGACTACCGCCTGTACGACGCGGTGGCGGACCTGGGCGACGTCGTCGGGCTGTACGAGGAGAGCGGGCGCACGGTGGACCGCGACGCGATCGCGCAGGACGACGCCGACGCGCTGTCCCTGCCGGAACGTGCGACGGTCGCGCTCGTGCTCCCGACCACCGGCTCGCGCGGGTCGACCGTGACGTGGCGGTCGTCGCACCCGGACGTGGTCGCGACCGACGGCACCGTGGTCCGCCCGGCGATCGGCGAGGACGACGCGCACGTCACGCTCACCGCGACGGTGCGGTACCTCGACGGGGAGCCGGTGACGCGCGACCTGGAGGTCGTCGTGCCCGCGACCGTGGACGAGACGCCGCTCGAGGAGACCGCGCTGCCGTCGGTGCTGCTCTCCGACGACTTCCTCCAGAACGCCGCCGCGAAGGAGCACGAGTACCTGCTGAGCCTGGACTCCGAGACGTTCCTCTACGAGTTCTACAAGGTCGGCGGGCTGACGCCGACCACCTCCGCCGGGTACGGCGGCTGGGAGCGCAGCAACGCCGTGAACTTCCGCGGCCACGCGTTCGGCCACTACCTCTCGGCGCTCGCGATGTCGTGGTCGTCGACGCAGGACGAGGCGACGAAGGACGCGCTGTTCACCGAGATCCAGGAGGGCGTGGGCGGGCTCGCGCGCGTGCAGGACGCGTACGCCGCCGCGCACCCCGGCTCGGCCGGGTACGTGTCCGCGTTCCGCGAGTCGATCCTCGACCAGGTGCAGGGCACCGGGACGTCCGACGAGAACGTCATCGTGCCCTGGTACAACCTGCACAAGGTGCTCGCCGGCCTGCTCGACGTCGCCGAGCACGTCGACGGCCCCGTCGGGGACCAGGCGCTCGCCGTCGCGACCGACTTCGGGCTCTACGTCCAGGGGCGCGTGGCGAAGCTCCCGAGCACGGACGTCATGCTCCGCACCGAGTACGGCGGCATGAACGAGGCGCTGTACGAGCTGTTCGACCTCACGGGCGACGTCCGGATCAAGGAGGCCGCCGAGGCGTTCGACGAGGTGACGTTCTTCCGTCAGCTCGCCGCGGGCCAGGACGTGCTCCCCGGCAAGCACGCGAACACGCAGATCCCCAAGCTGCTCGGCGCGCTCAAGCGCTACCAGGTGTTCACGCAGAACCCCGCCTACTACGACCTGCTCACGCCCGCCGAGAAGGACGAGCTGCCGATGTACCTCGCGGCGGCGGAGAACTTCTTCGACATCGTGGTGCGCGACCACACGTACGTCACCGGCGCGAACAGCCAGGCGGAGCACTTCCACGCGCCCGGGTCGCTGCACGAGCGTGCCGACGAGCAAGGCACGGCGCGCAACGCGGAGACGGCCGAGACGTGCAACGAGTACAACATGCTCAAGCTCGCGCGCGAGCTCTTCACGCTGAGCAAGGACGTGCGGTACGCCGACTACTACGAGAACGCGTTCATCAACACGATCCTCGCGTCGCAGAACCCGGAGACGGGGACGACGACGTACTTCAACCCCATGGCGTCGGGCTACCACCGCGTCTACAACCTGCCGTTCACCGAGTTCTGGTGCTGCACCGGGACGGGGATGGAGAGCTTCTCCAAGCTCGGCGACTCGATCTACTTCACCGGCCAGGGCTCGGTGTGGGTCAACATGTTCTTCTCCTCGACGGTCGAGCACGCGGAGCAGAACCTGCGGCTCACGCAGGAGGCGAACCTGCCGAACGAGGACACCGTGACGTTCCGCGTCGACGCGCTCGACGGCGGCGCGGTCGCCGAGGACGCGACGCTGCGCCTGCGCGTGCCGTCGTGGATCGCGGGCGACCCGACCCTGGAGGTGAACGGCTCCGCCGTCGAGCCGGACGTCTCGCGCGGGTACGTGGTGCTGCCCGTCGCCGCGGGCGACGTCGTCCGGTACACGATGCCGATGGCGGCGTCCGTCGTGGACACCCCGGACAACCCGTACTTCGTGGCCTTCCGGTACGGGCCGGTCGTGCTCTCCGCGAACCTCGGCGAGGTCCCCGAGCCGGCGTGGCAGGGCACGGGCATCCTCGTCCGCTCCTCCACGCGCGACGCCGACGCCCAGACGACGATCACGGCGGCGAACATGGGCGCCGACGAGTGGAAGGAGCGGATCGCGGAGAACCTCGTCCGCGTCGAGGACGACGCCGAGGGCCGGGTCCAGCTGCGCCTGCGGAACACCGCCGACGGCGGCGACCTCGTCCTCACGCCCCACCACACCAACTGGGACGTGACGTACGGGCTCTACCTCAACCTGGACGAGCCGGACTCCGCCGCGTCGCAGGAGCGCATCCTGCGCGCCAAGCAGGCGCTGCGCGACGCCGACCGCACCGTCGACAGCCTGACGAGCTTCGACGACAACAACTTCGAGAACGCGAAGAACCTCAAGCAGAGCGGGTCGTCGGTCGGGACGTTCTCCGGCCGCCAGTTCCGCCACGCCAACGGCACGGGCTGGTTCAGCTACGACCTCATGGTCGACCCGGGCTCGGCGTCGAACCACCTGGGCGTCACGCTCTACTCGGGCGACCAGGGCCGCGTCTTCGACGTGTACGTCAACGACGAGAAGCTGAAGACGATCACCACGGTCGCGAACGCTCCGACCAAGGACGCGCAGGGGTTCTACGTCGACACGACGCAGCTCCCGGCGAAGTACCTCGAGATCGGCGAGGGCACGCGCTGGAAGGTCGACAGCGCGGGGGAGCACGTGCTCGACGAGGACGGCGAGCGCATCCCCGTGGTCACCGTCCGCTTCCAGGCGACGGGCGGCTGGGCCGGAGGCGTGTTCGGCGTCCGGGTCGACCGCGCGGCGTCGTACGACGCGACGCCCGGGCTCGCGGCGCTCGCGTTCGACACCGGGTCGCTCGTCCCTGCGTTCGACCCGGCGGTGACGGACTACACCCTCACCGTCCCCGCGGGCACGACGAGCGTCGTGCTCGACGCCGACCCGCACGTGCCCAGCGGCCTCGTGCGCGTCGACGGCGTGCTGGTCGACGACACGCAGGGCCGCACCGTCTCCCTCCCCGCGGACGGGAGCGCCCGGACCGTGGAGGTCGTCGGCGTCGCGCAGGACCACGAGACGGCCACGACCTACCGGGTCGAGATCGTGCCGGGCGCCACGGCCGTCGTCCCGCTCGACGTCGAGGTCTCGTCGCGCTGCCTCGCCGGCAAGGCCTACGTGGCGGTCCGGGCCACGAACACGGGCGCCACCCCCGTGGACGTCACCCTGACGACGCCGTACGGGGAGAGGTCGTCCACCGCCGTCGCCCCGGGCGCGAACGCGTACCAGTCGTTCGCGTCGCGCGCGACGACGGTCCCCGCCGGCACCGCGACGGTCACCGCGACGGCGGTGCTCGACGGCGCCCCGGTCACCACGACCCACGACGTCGACATCGAGCCGCGTACCTGCGGCTGAGCGACCCGCGCGCTGCACCGGCGTCCTCGCGGTCGGTCCGACGGGCCGCGAGGACGCCGCAGGGCAGCGACGCACCGGCTGCGATATCGGTACCGACATCGATATCGCGGAGATGAACCCCCCCTGGCAGCAGGACCTCGACGAGGAGGAACGACATGAGCACACACCGGAGACGACGAGCCGCGGCGACGATCGTGGCGGGCGTGCTCGCGCTCGGCGCGAGCCTGCCCGCGGCGCACGCCGCCACGACGGCCGACGACGACCCCCCGACGGCGACCGCCCTCACCGGGCTCACCACGACCGACCGCGGCGACGGGACGTACGACGTCCCGCTCCTGCGCAGCGACGTCCCGGACATCAGCGTCACGCGCGTCCCCGCGGCCGAGAACGACGAGGGCCGCGACCACTACTACATGATCAGCACGACGATGCACCTGGCCCCCGGCGCCCCGATCATGAAGTCGTACGACCTCGTGAGCTGGGAGATCGTCGGCTACGTCTACGACCGGCTCGGCGTCGGCGACGTGTCGTCGCTGCGCAACGGGAAGAACGGCTACGGCAACGGGCAGTGGGCGTCCTCGCTGCGCTACCGCGACGGCACGTTCTACGTGGTGTTCAACACCAACGACCTCGGGGGGTCGTACCTCTTCCGCACGGACGACGTCGAGCACGGCGCGTGGGAGCGCACCGCGCTCGGCCGGGGGTTCCACGACCCGTCGCTGTTCTTCGACGAGGCCGACGGCGGGACGCCCTACATCTTCTACGGCTCGGGCGCGACGAGCGCCGTCCGGCTCAACGACGACCTCACCGCGATCGAGGCCGACTTCCCGAACATCTTCCGCGCCGCGGACTACGCGGGCGAGCCGTTCGTGGGCGGGCTGTTCGAGGGCGCGCAGGTGCACTACATCGACGGCGAGTACTACGTCGCGATCATCACGTGGCCCAGCGGCCAGAACCGGCAGGAGGTGCTGTTCCGCTCCCCGCACCTGCTGGGCCGCTACGAGACCGCCGACGGGTCGAACCCGTACGAGGCGCGCAGCGCGCTGAACTCGGACGGCTTCGCGCAGGGCGGGCTGGTCGAGGTGCCCGACGGCGCGGGCGGCTACGAGTGGTGGGGCATGTTCTTCCGCGACACCTACCCTCTCGGCCGCATCCCCGCGCTCATCCCCGCGACGTGGGAGGACGGCTGGCCCACGTTCGGCGACGACGGCGTCGTCCGCGTCGGCGACACGTTCGCCAAGCCGATCGCGCTGGACCCGGCGACGGAGCGCCGGGAGCGGCTGAAGAGCATCGTCGCCTCCGACGACTTCGCGAACGACGCCGAGCACCGCGCGTTCAGCGACACCGTCTGGGAGGTCCCCGACGCGCCCACGTACGACGAGTCCCTGCTCGGCGTCGAGCTCGTCGCCAACCCCGGGTTCGAGGACGCCGGGACCGCGCCGTGGGCCGCGCAGTTCGGGGCGACGCTGTCGCGCGAGACGAGCGGCGCGGCGTCGGGCACGGGCGCGCTGCGCGTCGCGGGCCGGACGCTCAACGGCTCCGGCCCGAACCAGCAGCTCGGCGGGAAGATCCAGGCCGGCGTGACGTACGAGGTCTCGGCCCGGGTCCGCTACGCCTCCGGGCCGGCGCAGGTCCGCTTCAACCTCGTCGGAGACTGGGGCGCGGGCGTCACCACGCTCGCGTGGGCGAACGCCACGCCGGGGGAGTGGACGACCGTGCGGGGCACCTACACCGTCCCGCAGGACGCGGACGTCCGGACCTTCAAGCTCGCGGTCGAGACGCCGTGGGGCAACCCGCAGCCGCCGTCGTCGAGCGTCGAGTACCTGCTCGACGACGTCTCCGTGGTCGGCCGCGCGCCGGACGTCGAGACGCCCACGCTCGAGGAGGTGTCGTACAACGGCTCGGACCTCGACCTCGCCTGGCAGTGGAACCACGCGCCGGACAACCGGTACTGGTCCCTCACCGAGCGCGAGGGCTGGCTGCGGCTGACCAACGGGCACGTCGTGACCGGCGAGGCGGAGTACACCAAGGCGCCCGGGCGCGACCTCACCTACCTCGAGGAGGCGCGCAACACGCTCGGCCAGCGCACCTTCGGGCCGACGTCCTCCGCGGAGACCCGCCTCGACGTGTCGGGGATGCTCGACGGCGACGTCGCCGGCCTGGCCGTCTACGGCCGCAGCTTCGCGTACGCGGGCGTCCAGCAGGTCGACGGCGAGCGCACGCTCGGCCTCGTCACGCGGCTCCAGCCGTTCACCGACACGATCGACCGCGAGGCGGTCGAGTCGTTCGTCCCCGGGTCGCAGGTCCCGCTCGGGGAGCGCACGGACGTGCACCTCAAGGCGGACGCGGACTTCGCCTCGCCGAACGGCCAGCTCTGGGTGCAGTACTCCTACAGCCTCGACGGGCGCACGTGGCAGCCGCTCGGGCCGCGCCAGGGGCCGCTCGTCATGGACTGGAGCCTGTCCCACTTCATGGGCTACCGGTTCGGCCTCTTCTCCTACGCCAAGGAGCAGACCGGCGGGCACGTCGACTTCGACCACTTCCTCCTCAGCGACGTGCTCGACGCCGACGGCGGCGCGGACCGGACGGCGCTCGACGCCGTCGTGGCCGAGGCGGGAGGGCTCGACCCGGCGGGCTACACGGCCGAGTCGTGGGCCGCCGTCGAGCAGGCCCTCGCCTGGGCGCGGTCGACGACCGCGCCGTCGACGCAGAACCAGGCCGACGCGCCCGCGCGGGCGCTCGCGCTCGCCGTCGCGTCGCTGGAGCCGACGACGTCCCCGGACGTCGCGTTCGCGGCGGAGGCGAGCCTGCGCGCGCTCGCCGGCACGGACTACGTCGCCGTGCGCGTCGTGAACGAGGAGGACGTCCCGGTGGACGTGGTGGTCGCCACGCCGTACGGCAGCCGGACCTTCGCCGACGTGCGTCCCGGCGCGAGCGCCTACCAGGCGTTCGCGACGCGACGCCCGCAGGCACCTGCCGGTGAGGTCACGGTCACCGTCACGCGCGAGACCGACGCGGCGACGACGACCCGCACGGTGCCGTTCGGCCGCTGACGCACGGCTGGTCCGGGGTTCGCCCCGGCAGGCCGCCCCGGCTGCGCCGGGTCGGCGCGAGAGGAGGGGGACGCAGGACGACGGCGGGGACCGCCGTCGGGCACGACCGTCCGCGCACGGTGCGCGGACGCGCAGGACACACATCGATCGAGGAGGATCCATGGACACGCACCACCGCAGACGACGTCGCCTGCGCGGCGCCGTCGCCGGGGCCGCGCTCGCGACGCTGCTCTCGGCGTCGCTCGCCGCGCTGCCGTCGTACGCCGCGGACGAGGAGCTGGTCGTCAACGGCGGCTTCGAGGACGGCACGACCGGCTGGTTCGTCAACAACGGCAACGCGACCGACACGGCCGTGCTGTCGACCACCGACCAGGCGTTCGCGGGTGAGGCCGCGGCCCTGACCACCGAGCGTGCGACGACCGGTTCCGGTCCGATGCAGGACCTCAGCGGCAAGGTCCGCGCGGGCGAGACGTACGAGCTCACCGCCAAGATCCGGTACGACGCGGCCGCGGCCCCGGCCTCCAAGCAGTTCTTCGCGACGATGCACTACGGCGGCGGCACGTACACGAACCTGGTGAGCGTCACCGCGACCAAGGGCCAGTGGGCGACGTTCGACGGCCGGTTCACGATCCCGGCCGACCAGAACGTCGGCACCGCGCGGCTGTTCTTCGAGACGCCGTGGACGAGCAACCCGTCCGCCGACCCGGCGACGCACCTCATGGACTTCGTGCTCGACGACGTCTCCGTCGTCGGCGCCGCCCCGCCCGGGCCGCCCTCGAAGACGATCGAGGTGCTCGGCAAGCTGCCCGGCGAGCACAACCCGCTCATCTCCCACAAGTTCGGGGCCGACGGGTTCGGGTTCGTCGAGGACGGGCGCGTGTACATGTACATGACGAACGACACCCAGGGCTACGCGCCCGACCCGGCGACGGGCGTCTCGCCGCAGATCAACTACGGCAGCATCAACCAGATCACGCTCATCTCGTCCGAGGACCTCGTGAACTGGACGGACCACGGCGAGATCCAGGTCGCGGGGCCGCAGGGCGTCGCGCCCTTCACGAACAACTCGTGGGCGCCGGGCATGGCGAAGAAGACGGTCGACGGCGTCGACAAGTACTTCCTCTACTACGCCAACGGCGGCGGGTCGTCGAACGTCATCACGGGCGCCTCGCCGCTCGGGCCGTGGACGAGCGAGCGCGACAGCACGCTCATCGACGGGCGCACCCCGGGCGCCGAGGCCGTGGCCTGGAAGTTCGACCCGGCGCCGCTCGTCACCGACGACGGGGCGTACCTCTACTTCGGCGGCGGCCCGGCGTCGACGTCGATGCCCGCGGCGGAGCGGTTCAACAACCCGAAGAACATCCGCGTCATCGAGCTCGGCGACGACATGGTCTCCACGCAGGGCACGGCGGCCGTCGTGGACGCGCCCGTGGCGTTCGAGGCGGCGCAGGTCTTCGAGCGCGACGGGAAGTACTACCTGTCGTACTCGTCGCACTTCGGCGGCAACGACTTCGGCGGCAACCAGGCCACGCTCCCGGGGTACCCGGGCGGCGGGCAGATCGGCTACATGATCTCCGACGACCCGATGTCGTTCCCCAAGGAGACGTACGCCGGCGTGATGTTCCCGAACCAGTCGCAGTTCTTCGGCGCGGGCACGGGCGGCAACAACCACCAGTCGGTGTTCGAGCTGGACGGCAAGTACTACTTCACGTACCACGCGCCCACGCTCAACAAGCGCATCAACGGCAGCACCACGCAGGGCTACCGCAGCCCGCACATCCAGGAGCTGACGTTCAACGCGGACGGCACGGTCCAGCAGGTGGTCGGCGACTACGCGGGCGTCGACCAGGTCAAGGACCTCGACCCGTTCCAGGTGCTCGAGGCGGAGACGTTCGCGTGGCAGCAGGGCCTCACCACCGCGAAGGTCGACGGCGGCTCGGCGCAGTTCGGCACGCAGGCGCCGAACCTCGTCGTCCGCGACGTCGACGCCGGCGACTGGTCGGCGCTGTCGTCGGTCGACTTCGGCGACGGTGCCGCGAGCGTCACGGCGCGCGTGAAGCCCCTCGTCGAGGGCGCCACGGTCGAGGTACGCCTCGACGACCGCGAGGGTGCCGTCGTCGGGACGCTCGACCTGGACACCCCCGTGGGCGAGTGGGCGGACGTGACCGCCGCCCTCGAGGGCGTGCGCGGCGTCCACGACGTGTACTTCACGTTCGCCGGCCCCGCGGGCGTCGACCTCGTCGAGGTGGACACGTGGGAGTTCGCGGCCGACGCCGCCGGCCCGGCCGTCGAGCTCGACGTGACCGCGTCCGCACGCTGCCTCGCGGGCAAGGCCTACGTGGCGGTGCGCGCGACGAACCTCGCCGACGTCGCGGCCGACGTCGAGCTCGTCACCCCGTTCGGCACGCGGGTCGTGCGTGACGTGGCACCGGGGGCGAACGCGTACCAGTCGTTCGCCGCACGGTCCGCGTCGCTCGCGGCCGGGGTCGCGACCGCCACGGGCACCGCGGTGCTCGACGGCGCCACGGTCGAGACGGCGCACGAGGCCGCCTACGGCGACCTCTCCTGCGGCTGACGCCGGACGACCCGCACGACCGACGGCGGCCCGCACCACACCCGGTGGTGCGGGCCGCCGTCGGCGTCCGGGGGCGTCGCCCCCCGTTTTCGACATCGTTGTCGACCCGAGGGTCCCTAGGCATGTTTGCGCTCACATGTTAGCGTTCACACGCGCGTCCGACGGCGGACCCGCGACCGGCGCCGACGCCGGGCACGACGACGAGGAGTCACCGATGACCTCACGCCACGAACCACCCCCGACGCCCGCGGAGCCCCGCGCCCGCCGCCGACGCCGCTCGCTCGCGGCGCTGCTCGGCCTCGCGCTCGTCGCCCCGCTCGCGCCCGTGGGCGCGGCGGCCGCCGGCCCGATGCCCGCGGCGCCCGCACCGGTCCCCGCTGCGGCCGAGCCGACCGCGGACGGTCTGCGGCTCTGGCTCCCGCTCGACGAGACCGAGGGCACCGTCGCGCACGACGCGTCGGGTCACGGTCTCGACGCGACGCTCGTCGGCTCGGGGGGCGGGTGGCGCGCGGGCCAGGGCCTGACGTTCGGCGGTGCGAACCACGTGGACCTGCCCGACGACCTCCTGGCCGGCTACGACGCGGTCACGGTGAGCGCCGACGTGTGGGTCGACACGTCGCTGAGCGGCAACTACTTCTTCTACACCCTCGGCAACCCGGCGGTCGGGACCCCGCAGTCCGGGAACGGCTACCTGTTCTCGACGGGCAACGCGAACTACCGCGCGACGATCTCCGACCTCGCGTGGGGGCGCGAGCAGAACACGGCCAAGGCTCCCGCGGGCGCGCTCCAGCGCGGCGTCTGGAAGACCGTCACCTACACGCTCGCGGGCGGCACGGCGCGCCTGTACGAGGACGGCGCGCAGGTCGGGCAGAACACCGCGGTGACGATCACGCCCGGCGCGATCGGTGGCGGCACGACGACCGCGAACGCGCTCGGGAAGTCCGCCTACGCGGCCGACAACCTCTTCAAGGGCCGCATGAAGGACTTCCGGCTCTACGACCGCGCGCTCACCGCGCAGGAGGTCGCCGACCTCGCGTCGGACGCCGCGCAGGACGCCGTCGCGGCCGACGCCGCCGCGCTCGACCTCGGCGACACGAGCGCCGTCGCCACGGACCTCACGCTCCCGGCGAAGGGCGTCGGCGGCTCCGCCGTCGCGTGGTCGAGCTCCGACGAGGGCGTCGTCTCGGCGAGCGGCGCGGTCACGCGCCCCGCGGGCGACGCGACCGCGACCGCGACGCTCACCGCCACGGTGACGCTCCGCGGCGCGACCGAGACCCGGACGTTCGACGTCACGGTCCTGCCCGGCGACGGCGACCAGGCCAAGGCCGACGCCGCGGCCGCCGCGCTCGAGGTGACGAACCTCGACGACGTGCGCGGCAACCTCACGCTGCCCACCACGGGGCTGCACGGCGCGAGCGTGACGTGGGAGTCGTCGTCGGGCACGATCGCCCCGACGGGCGAGGTGACGCGCCCGGCGCACGGCGAGGACGCCGAGACCGTGACCCTCACCGCGACGGTGACGGTCGGCGCGGCCACCGCCACGCGCGAGCTCGCGGCGCACGTCCCGCCGCTGCCCGAGCAGGAGGACCTCGCGGGCTACCTGTTCTCCTACTTCGTGGGCGAGGGCACCGCCACGGGCGAGCAGGTCTACTTCGGGCTCAGCCAGGGCAACGACCCGCTGAAGTACCAGAACCTCAACGACAACCAGCCCGTCCTCACGTCGGAGCTGGGGGAGAAGGGCCTGCGGGACCCGTTCATCATCCGGTCGCCCGAGGGCGACAAGTTCTACCAGATCGCCACCGACCTCAAGATCTACGGCAACGGGAACTGGGACGCGTCCCAGCGCACGGGCTCGAAGTCGATCATGGTGTGGGAGTCCACGGACCTCGTGAGCTGGACCGACCAGCGCCTCGTGCAGGTCTCGCCCGACACCGCGGGCAACACGTGGGCACCGGAGGCGTACTACGACGAGACGATCGGCGCGTACGTCGTGTTCTGGGCCTCGAAGCTCTACGCGGAGGACGACCCGGGCCACACCGGCAACACCTACAACCGGATGATGTACGCCACGACGCGCGACTTCGTGACGTTCAGCGAGGCGCAGGTGTGGGTCGACCCGGGCTACTCGGTCATCGACTCGACCGTCACGCAGCACGACGGCCAGTACTACCGCTTCACCAAGGACGAGCGGAACAACACGTCGTCCACGCCGTGCTCCAAGTTCATCCTGGCCGAGAAGGCGGCCGAGCTGCGCTCGACGGACTACGACTTCATCACCGACTGCATCGGCAAGGCGAACTCGCTCGGCGGCGGGATCAACCAGGGCGAGGGCCCGACGATCTTCAAGTCGAACACCGAGGAGAAGTGGTACCTCTTCATCGACGAGTTCGGCGGCCGCGGCTACGTGCCGTTCGAGTCGACCTCGCTCGACGCGGCCGAGTGGACCATGTCCACCGACTACGAGATGCCGTCGCGCCCGCGCCACGGCACGGTGCTCCCCGTGACGCAGGCCGAGTACGACCGCCTGCTGCGCACGTACCAGCCGGACGCGTTCGTCGAGTCCGTCGAGGACGTCGCCGTGACCGTCCAGACCGGCTCCGCGCCGGTGCTCCCGGCGGCCGTCACGGCCCGCTTCGCGGACGGGTCCACCGGGTCGGCGGACGTCACGTGGGACGCGGTCGACCCGGCGTCGTACGCGCAGGCCGGCTCGTTCGAGGTCGCCGGCACGCTCGGCGGCGGCGTGAGCGTGCGCGCCCGCGCGGTCGTCACGGTGACCGACGACGTCGTCCCGGTCGAGGGCCTGAGCGTCACCCCCGAGTCGCTCGAGGTGGGCGTCGGCGGGACGCGGCAGCTCACCGCGACCGTCACGCCGGCCAACGCGACGGCGCGCGCGATCACGTGGGCGTCGGACGACGCGGACGTCGCCACGGTCTCGGCCGACGGCGTCGTCACGGGCGTCGGCGAGGGCCACGCGCTCGTCACGGCGACGACGGCCGACGGGTCGCACACCGCGTACGTCGCGGTCGAGGTGACGACGGAGATCCCGGGGCTCGTCGTGCGCTACGCGCTCGACGAGACGAGCGGCACGACGGCCGCGAACTCGGCGCCGGGGTCGTCGTTCGGTCCGGCGACGCTGACCAACGGCGCGGCGTTCTCCGGCACCGGGGAGGGCGTCCGGCTCGACGGGACGGACGACTACGTCGACCTGCCGGACCACCTCCTCGCCGGGCTGACCGACGTCACGGTCGGGCTCGACGTCAAGGTCGCGACCGACCAGGCGACGCCGTACTTCGTCTACGGCCTCGGCAACACGAGCGGCACGGCGGGCGACGGGTACCTCTTCACCACGGGCAACGCGTACCGCACGTCGATCGCGACGGGGAACTGGACCACCGAGCAGACCGTCACCAAGAACGCGAACCTCCAGCGCGGGGTGTGGAAGCACCTCACGTACACGCTGTCCGGCACGACGGCCGTGCTCTACGAGGACGGCGTCGAGGTGGGTCGCCAGACCGGCGTCACCATCGACCCGAAGGACATCGGGAACGGCTCGACGCTCGCCAACTACATCGGCCGCTCGCTGTACTCGGGCGACCGCTACCTCAAGGGCTCGGTGCGCGACTTCCGGATCTACGACCGCGCGCTCACCGCCGACGAGGTCTACCAGGTCGGGGCCGACCACACTGCCGTCACGGGCGCCGAGCTCGACGCGCTCAAGGTCCCCGCGATCGTCGACGGGGCGAGCTCGACCGTGACGCTCGCCGTCGAGCCGGGGACGGACGTCTCGGCGCTCGCGCCGGTCCTCACGGTCTCGCCGCGCGCGACCGTCACGCCCGGAAACGGCTCGGTGCAGGACCTCACGCAGCCCGTGGAGTACACGGTGAGCGGGCCGGACGGGTCCTCGCGCACGTGGACGGTCCAGGCGAAGCAGATGGGCAGCCCCGTGCTCCCCGGGACGTACGCCGACCCGAACATCGCGCAGTTCGGCGACACGTTCTACCTCTACGCCACGACCGACGGCACGCCGGGCTGGGGCGGCAAGGACTTCTACGTCTGGAAGTCCTCCGACCTCGTGACGTGGGAGCGCTCGGAGCAGCCGTTCCTCACGCTCGACGGCGCGAACGGGAACGTCCCGTGGGCGACCGGCAACGCGTGGGCGCCGACGATCATCGAGCGGGACGGGAAGTACTGGTTCTACTTCTCCGGCCACAACCCGACGTACGACCGCAAGACGATCGGCGTCGCGGTGGCCGACAGCCCCGAGGGGCCGTTCACCGCGCAGCCGACGGCGATGATCACGAACGGCGAGGCGGTCACGTCCGGCCAGGCCATCGACCCGGCCGCGTTCCGCGACCCGGAGACCGGGAAGTACTGGCTGCTGTGGGGCAACGGCGGGCCGTCGAACGGCCCGGTCATGGCCGAGCTGGGCGACGACATGACGTCGATCAAGCAGGACACGCTGCGGCGCATCCCCGGCCTGACCGACTTCCGCGAGGGCCTCTTCCTCAACTACCGCGACGGCGTCTACCACCTCACGTACTCGATCGACGACACGGGCTCGGAGAACTACCGCGTCGGCTACGCGACGTCGGACAGCATCGACGGCCCGTGGACGTACCGCGGCGTGATCCTCGAGAAGGACGCCTCGCAGGGCATCCTCGGGACCGGGCACAGCTCGATCCTCAACGTCGAGGGCACGGACGAGTGGTACATCGCGTACCACCGGTTCGCCATCCCTGGCGGCAACGGGACGAACCGCGAGACGACGATCGACCGCCTCACGTTCGGCGCCGACGGCCTCATCCAGAAGGTCGTGCCGACGCTCGAGAGCGTGGACCCGGTCGACGTCGCACCCGCACCCCGGGTCGAGCTGACCGTCGAGGCCACCCCGCGGTGCCTCGCGGGCAAGGTCTACGTCGCGGTGCGGGCGACGAACGCGGGCGACGTGCCCGCCGACGTCACGCTCACGACCCCGTACGGCACGAGGACGTTCGCGGGCGTCGCCCCGGGCGCGAACGCCTACCAGTCGTTCGCGACGAGGGCGACGTCGGTCCCGGCGGGCACCGTGACGGTCACCGGCACGGCCGTGCTCGACGGCACCCCGGTCACCACGCCCTACGACGTCGCCTACGACGCCCACCCCTGCGGCTGACGATCCCCCGAGGTAGAGCCCCGGTGAGCCGAGGTAGAGGCGTGGTCACGACCACGCCTCTACCTCGCGGGACCGGGGCTCTACCTCGCGACACGACCTGCATCTCGACGAGGAGAGGACGACATGATTTCCATACACCGAGCACGCTCGGCGCTCGCCGCCGGGCTGGTGGGGGCGCTCGCCGTCTCGACGCTCGCCGCCGCGGTCGCCGCACCCGCGGCCGCAGACGTCGGCGGGCCCACCGACGACGGGCTCGTCGCGTGGTACCCGCTCGACGCCGCGAGCACGACCGGCGGCACGACGGCGAACCGTGCCGAGGGCTCGACGTTCGGCCCGGCGACCGTGGTGGGCGGCACGGCGACGGCGGACGGCACGAACCTCGACGGGACCGACGACTACGTCGACCTGCCCGACCACCTGCTCGCCGGCCTCACGGACGTCACCGTGAGCCTCGACGTGCTCGTGAGCCAGGACCAGGGCACGCCGTACTTCGTGTACGGGCTCGGGAACACGAGCGGGTCGAACGGCAACGGGTACCTGTTCACGACCGGCAACGCGTACCGCACGTCGATCGCGACGGGGAGCTGGTCGACCGAGCAGACCGTGACCAAGGGCGCCAACCTCCAGCGCGGCGTCTGGAAGACCCTCACCTACACGCTCACCGGCACGACGGCGACGCTCTACGAGGACGGCGTGCAGGTCAAGCAGGCCACGAACGTCACGACGGACCCGGGCCAGATCGGCGGCGGGCAGACGACCGCCAACTACGTCGGCCGCTCGCTCTACTCCGGCGACCGCTACCTCAAGGGCCAGGTGCGCGACTTCCGCCTCTACGACCGTGCGCTGAGCGCGGCCGAGGCGGGCGAGCTCGCGGCCCGGACCTCCACGGCCGCCGCGGACGCCGACCTCGCCGCGCTCGACCTCGGCGACACGAGCGCCGTCACCGCCGACCTCGTGCTGCCCACCACGGGCGCGCAGGGCTCGCTCGTCACCTGGACGTCGTCGGACCCGGGCGTCGTCAGCGCCGCGGGGAAGGTCACCCGGCCCGCCGCGGGCGAGGACGACGCGACGGTGACGCTCACCGCGCTCGTCACGCGCGGCGCGGTCGCGCGCACCGCGCAGATCGAGGTCACCGTCCTCGCGCACCTCGCACCCGCCGAGGCCGTCGCGTGGGACGCGAGCCACGCCGTCGTGCCGCACCTCGACGACGTGCGCGGCAACCTCACGCTGCCCGCCGACGGTGCGAACGGCTCCGCCCTGACCTGGGAGAGCTCCGACCCCGCGGTCGTCTCCGCCACGGGAGAGGTGACGCGGCCCGCGCACGGCGAGCCGGCGGCCGTCGTGCGGCTCACCGTGACCGCGACGAAGGACGGCGCGACCGCGACGCACACCCACGACGCCACGGTCCGCCCGCTGCCCGCCGAGGCCGACTACGAGGGCTACTTCTTCCCGTACTTCGAGGGCGAGAGCACCGCGGACGGCGAGTCCGTGTACTTCAGCGCGAGCAACGGCAACGACCCGCTCGACTGGGTCGAGCTCAACGACGGCGAGCCCGTGCTCACGTCGACGCTCGGGGAGAAGGGCCTGCGCGACCCGTTCATCATCCGCTCGCCCGAGGGCGACCGGTTCTTCCTCCTCGCGACCGA
Organism: Sphaerisporangium cinnabarinum; assembly: GCF_055567015.1. Classification (NCBI taxonomy): domain Bacteria; kingdom Bacillati; phylum Actinomycetota; class Actinomycetes; order Streptosporangiales; family Streptosporangiaceae; genus Sphaerisporangium; species Sphaerisporangium cinnabarinum. Next base: position 59,691 of record NZ_JBVHRG010000006.1, on the reverse strand, counting down.
CCTGCGCATCTACGGCGGCAACAACTTCGGCAACGCGCAGGAGCGCGGGTCGCGCGCCCTGATGATCTGGGAGTCGACCGACCTCGTGCACTGGTCCGACCAGCGCATGGTGACCGTGTCGAGCGCGTACGCGGGCAACACGTGGGCGCCCGAGGCGTTCTGGGACGCCCAGCGCGGCGAGTACATCGTCTACTGGGCCTCGGCGCTCTACCCGACGACGTCGACCGACGGCCGCCGCATCGCCGACTCCTACCAGCGCATGATGTACGCCACGACGCGCGACTTCGTGACGTTCTCCGAGCCGCAGGTGTGGATCGACGAGAAGCGCGGCAACGGGCTCGGGATGATCGACTCGTCGATCGTCGAGCACGACGGCACGTACTACCGGTTCACCAAGGACGAGGCGTACATGATCCCGCGCCTCGAGAAGTCGACGGACCTGCGCTCGACCGACTGGGACCTCGTCGCCGAGAAGATCGGCTACGGCCAGCCCAACCCGTGGGGCGGCACGCTCACCGCGGGCGAGGGGCCGACGGTCTTCAAGTCGAACACCGAGGAGAAGTGGTACCTCTTCGTCGACCAGCCGAGCTACCACGGCGGCCAGGGCTACCTGCCGCTGGAGTCCACCGACCTCGACTCGGGCGTGTGGACGTCCGTCGACGCCCACCTGCCGAGCAGCCCGCGCCACGGCACGGTCCTGCCGATCACGGCCGCCGAGCACGCCGCGCTCCTCGCGGCGTACGGCGAGCAGCCGCCGGCGCCCGAGCTCGACCTCGCGGTCGAGGTGACGCCGCGCTGCCTGGCGGGCAAGGCGTACGTCGCGGTCCGCGCGACGAACGGCGAGGACGTCCCCGTCACGCTGACGCTCACGACGCCGTACGGCGAGAAGACCGTCGCCGACGTGGCGCCGGGCAAGAACGCGTACCAGTCGTTCGCCGCCCGCACGACGGCGGTCCCGGCCGGGAGCGTCACCGTGACCGGCGTCGCGACCCTCGACGGGAAGGAGGTGACGACCACGCGCGAGGCGCAGGTCGACGCGCTCGACTGCGCCTGACACCCGCGAGGTCGCACCCCGCCCAGGGAGAGGCGAGGTACCGCGAGGGAGAGGCGTGGTCACGACCACGCCTCTCCCTCGACGGACCAGAGCTCTCCCTCGGCGACGTGGCGGCCGGGCGGAACCAGCACGAGCGTCGGACGCGGGGCTTCCCTCCTTGCCGCCGACGACGCTTCCACCACTCGACGACGAGTGAGAAGGAGCGACAGCTCATGCACGTGCACGACTCCAGGTATTCGCGCCGGGCCGTCCTGCGGCTCGGGGTGCTGGCCGCCGGGGCGACCGGCGCCGTCGCGCTCGCGGGCGGCGGCAGCGCCCTCGCGGCGCCCACCGCGCCCGTCCTGCCCGTCCCCGCCGGCCCGGCGGTCGGCCGGGCCGTCCGCCGGTCCCTCGACCGGTCCGTCGCGCTCGACGGCTGGGCCGCCGAGCCCTTCCCGATGGCCGACGTGACGCTCGCGCCGAGCGTCGCGACGCGGTCCCAGGACCAGATCCTGCACCTCGCGCGGCAGTACCCGGTCGACCGCGTCCTCGCGGTGTTCCGGCGCAACGCCGGGCTCGACACGAAGGGCGCCTCCGCGCCCGGCGGGTGGGAGGGGTTCGGCCACGCCAACGAGCAGCCGTGGGGCCCCGACGACTACCCCGGCCGCGCGAGCACCCAGACGGCGAACCTCCTGCGCGGCCACTACGGCGGGCACTTCCTGTCGATGGTGGCCCTCGCGTTCGCGAGCACGGGCGAGACCGTGTTCCGCGACAAGGTCGACCAGATCGTCGAGGGCCTCGGCGAGGTCCAGACGGCGCTCGCGGCCATGGGCCGGTTCAGCCACCCCGGGTTCCTCGCCGCCTACGGCGAGTGGCAGTTCAGCCAGCTCGAGAAGTACGCGCCGTACGGCGAGATCTGGGCGCCCTACTACACGTGCCACAAGATCATGGCCGGCCTGCTCGAGGCGTACCGCCTGGCGGGCAGCGACCAGGCGCTCGAGCTCGCGTCGTCCATGGCGGCGTGGGTGCACAGCCGACTCTCCGTGCTGCCGCAGGCGCAGCTCGACCGGATGTGGGGCATCTACATCGCGGGCGAGTACGGCGGCATGAACGAGGTGCTGGCCGACATCGCGTCGATCACGGGCGACGACACGTACGTCGCCACGGCAAAGCTTTTCGACCTCAACACGCTCGTCGACGCGAGCGCTGCGGGCACGGACACGCTCAACGGCAAGCACGCGAACCAGCACATCCCGCAGTTCCCGGGCTACCTCAAGGTGTACGACCTCACGGGCGAGGAGCGGTACCGCCAGGCCGTGGAGGGCTTCTGGGGCATGGTCGTCCCCGGGCGCACCTACGCGCACGGCGGGCACGGCGAGGGCGAGCTGTTCGGCCCGCCGAGCACGGTCGCGGGCGACATCGGCGCGCGCAACGCCGAGACGTGCGGCACGTACAACATGCTCAAGCTCTCGCGGCTGCTGTACTTCCACTCGCTCGACCCGAAGTACATGGAGTACTACGAGCGGGGCCTGCTCAACCACATCGTCGGTTCGAAGAAGAACACGCAGTCCACGACGAGCCCCGACGTCACGTACATGTACGGGGTCAACCCGGGCACGCGCCGCGAGTACGGCAACACCGGCACGTGCTGCGGCGGCACGGGCCTCGAGAACCACGTGAAGTACCGCGACTCGGTCTACTTCCGGTCCGTCGACGGCGAGGTGCTGTACGTCAACCTCTACCTCGCCTCCACCCTGACGTGGGAGGAGAAGGGCTTCGAGGTCGTCCAGGAGACGCAGTACCCGAAGGTCGGCGCGACCCGGCTCACGGTGAACGGCTCCGGGCGGCTCGACCTGCGCCTGCGCGTACCCGGCTGGGTGCGCAAGGGCTTCACGGTGACGGTCAACGGGGTGGAGCAGGAGCTCGACGCCGTACCCGGGACGTACGTGAGCGTGTCGCGCTCGTGGTCGCCCGGCGACATCGTCGAGGTGACGATGCCGCTGAGCATCCGCGCCGTGCCGACGATCGACAACCCCGCGATCCAGAGCATCGAGAACGGTCCGACGGTCCTGCTCGCGCGCAGCGCGTCGCGCGAGTACCTCAAGCTGTCGCTCTACGCCCACATGGGCCTGGACGGCACGCTCGAGGGCGCCTTCACGCACCTCGGGAACGGGTACTTCCGCCTCGGGGACCTCACGTTCGAGCCCGCATGGTCGGGCGACGACACGCAGTACCACATGTTCGTCGAGCGCTCCGAGCCGCGCGTGGTCTTCGCCGGGCTCGACAGCGGCGTCACCAACGCCGCGCGGCCGAACGGGACGACGTTCCTCGACGTCGTGTGGGGCGACGGCGGCTTCGCCGACCGCGCCGCGTTCCTCCAGAAGGTCCAGCGCACGGTCGAGCAGTTCACCGCGGACGGCCTCCTGAGCCGCCGCGACGGTCAGAAGGTCCTGGTCACGGCAGGGAAGGCGAGGCTGGCATGAGCGCACGCACCAACTCATCGAGGGGTGCGGGCTCGACCGTGCTCATCCCGCTCGGGGACCGGCCGGCGGCACCGCGTGCCCGACGGCGCGTGGTCGCCACCGCGACCGCGCTCGCCCTGGCCCTCACGGGCGCGGGGGTCGGGGCGTGGGCCGCGGTCGGCGGTCCGGGGACCGAGGGGCTGACCGCGGCGGCCGACGAGGCGCCGTCGAACGTCGCGCTGATCGGCACGCCCGAGGCGAGCTACACCGCGTCGTGGAACAAGGTCGAGGCCGTGAACGACGGCGCGGGCGTCAGCACCGGGGGAGCGCACGACGCGACGTGGGCGACGTGGAGCGGGGACCGCCCCGCGACGCAGTGGCTCGAGTACTCCTGGCCCGCGCCGGTCACGGTGGACCGTTCCGTCGTCCGGTTCTGGTCGGACGGCACCGACGCGAACGGCGACAACGTGCGCGTCCCGGCGTCGTGGACGCTCCAGTACTGGGACGCCGACGCCGGCGCGTTCGTCGACGTCCCGAACCCGAGCGGCTACCCGACACAGCGTCTCGAGAGCAACGAGACGACCTTCGACGCGGTGACGACGACGCGCCTGCGCGCGACGTTCGACGCGCTGCGGGGCACCACGGCGACGACGTACTCGGCCGTCGGGGTCTCCGAGTGGGAGGTCTGGGGCACGGGCGGCGTCGAGGAGCCCGAGCCGGTCGACCCGAACGGGCCGATCGACCACTCGCCCGTCCACATCCCCACGGACGTCGGTGTCCTGCCCGACCTCCCGGCCGAGATCGACGCGATCTTCACCGACGGTCGTGTCGAGACGGTCGCGGTCGACTGGGAGGACGTCACGGCCGAGGACGTCGCCGCGGCGGGGGCGTTCGAGGTCAGCGGGACGTCGGACGAGCTCGTCGAGCCGGTGAGCGGCACGGTGCACGTGCGCGACGGCGAGCCGGGGGAGGTCATCACGGTGGACAACGTGAGCGTCGTGACGCTCGCGGGCACCGCCCCGGCGCTCCCGGCGACCGTCACGGCCGAGTACGAGGACGCGTCGAAGGACAGCCGCATCCCGGTGACGTGGGACGCCGTCGACCCCGCGGAGTACGCCGAGCCCGACCGGCTGTTCTTCGTCGACGGCGACGTCGCGGGGACGGACGTGCCGGCCGAGGCCGTCGTGTTCGTCGTCGCGCCCGACACCGGCGAGGACACGACCCCGCCCACCGTGACCGTGACCGCCCAGCCCGGCCCGGCGACGTCGGGCTGGTACGTCCAGCACCCGACCGTCACGGTCGTGGCCTCCGACAACCGCGACCCTGCCCCGGCGGTCGAGGTCTCGGTCGACGGCGGCGCATGGGCACCGTACGACGGCCCGTTCGCGGTCGACGAGGACGGCGTGCGCACGGTCGAGGCGCGCGCGACGGACGCCGCCGGCAACGTCGGGACGGGTTCGCGCGAGCTCCGCGTCGACAGCGTCGCGCCCGTGACGGTCGCGACGCTGCGCGAGGTCGGCAGCAGCGTCGAGATCACGCTGGCCGCCACGGACGCGGGCTCGGGCGTGGACAAGGTGCAGTGGGAGGGTCCCGGCACGTTCTGGGGCACCTACACCGAGCCGTTCACGCGCGCGCTCACCGACGAGCCGCAGGTCATCGAGTTCGCCGCGACGGACGCCGCAGGCAACGAGGAAGCGCGGCAGCAGGTCGTGCTGCCCGCCCTCGGCGGCGAGCCCGAGCTCGACCTCGTGGTCGAGGCCACGCCCCGCTGCCTGGCGGGCAGGGTGTATGTGGCCGTCCGTGCGACGAACGGCGAGGACGTCCCGGTCGCGGTGACCCTCGCGACGTCGTACGGGGAGAAGGCGTTCGCGGACGTGGCGCCCGGCACGAACGCGTACCAGTCGTTCGCGGTGCGAGCGACGTCCGCCCCTGCCGGGACGGCGTCCGCGACCGCGGCCGCCACGGTCGACGGCGAGGAGGTGACCGCCACGGTCGACGTGCCGTTCGACGCGCTCGACTGCGGCTGACCCGCACGCCCGGTCCCGGCAGGACGGGCGACCACAGGCCCCCGGGTGGTGTGCCGGCACCGCCCGGGTCCGGCTCGGCCCCCGTCGCTCCCCGGAGCGGCGGGGGCCGAGCCGTCCTGCCCTGCGACGGCGGCACGACCCACGGGTGAACAAACTGGACGGGTGTTCAGTTCAGGCGTCCAGGATGGCAGGATGTCCTTGAACTGGACACCCGTCCAGTCGGGTTCGGGGGCGACCCAGCGGTGCCCGCCCCGGGCCGGACGAAGAGGTTCCCCGCGTGACGACGACCACCCGCAGGCTGCTCGCCGCCCTCGTGCTCGCCGGGTCGCTCGCCGTGCCCGCCGGCACGGCCGCGGCGACGACGTCCGTCGTGTCTCCCGCCACGGCCCCGACCGCCCTGCCCGCGACGGTCGCCACCTCGGTCCCCGACCCTGCCGACGGCGTGCGCGTCAGCGTCGAGATCACCGAGCGCGACGTGTCGACGGTGCCGCGCGTGGCCGTCGTCGGCTCCGGGCCGCTCGTCGTCGGCGGGAGGCTCGAGCTCCGCGGGACCGGCCTCGCGCCGTCCACCACCTACGAGGTCTGGCTCGAGAGCGATCCGGTGCTCCTCGGCACCGTCACGACGGACGCCGACGGGGTGTTCCTCTTCGTCGCGACGATCCCCGCCGGCACCACCCCGGGCGAGCACCACGTGCGCCTCGTCCCGGTGGGGGGCGGTGCGGACGTGCTGTCCGAGCCGTTCCTCGTGCTCGCCGCACCGGGCGAGCCGCACGAGCCCGGGACGACGACGCCGCCCGGGGCCGGGGGAGAGGGTGGCTCCGGCGGGTCGGCGGCGGGCGGCGGCCCGGGTTCCTCGCGGCCGGGCCTGGCGACGACGGGAACGGGCCTGGGCCTCGTCGCGGCGCTGGCCGGGGCGGCGGTCCTCACCGGGGCGGCGCTGCGCCGTCGGGCGGGCAGGGGCGGCGCGGCCTGACCCTGCGCCCGGTGGCCCGGCCCCCGGCTCACCCGCGGGCCGCACCCGCACCCCGCCCGCACCCGCGGCACGGCCGCGGGCTCACCCCTCGGGGTGCGGCTCCGCCTCGGCCTCCCGCCGAGGGGCGTCGGCCGGAGGCGTATCGGCGTCGCGCGCGTCCGCGGCAGCCTCCGCGGCGTCCATCGCCCGGTCGTCCACGACGAGCATCCCCAGCAGCGTCGCGCCGGACACCGCCGCCATGACCACGAACACCGTGCGCAGCCCGAAGAGCTCGCCGAGCAGGCCGCCGACGGCGGCGCCCAGGGGCAGCGTCCCCCACGCGAGGAGCCGGTAGCACGCGTTGAGCCGGCCGAGCAGGGCGTCGGGCGTGATGCGCTGCCGCAGGGAGAGCGTCACGACGTTCCACACGGCGATCCCGGCACCGCCGACGGCGGAGACGGCGCCGATCACCCACGCGTTCGTCGTGACCGCGGGGACGCCGACGAAGGCCACCGTCCCGAGGATCGTCAGCGTGAGGGAGCGTGCGCGCCCGAGCGTCCCGACGACGCGCTCGGCGACGAACGACCCCGCGAACGCCCCGACCGCCGTCGCGGTGAGGAGCACGCCGTACGCCGGCTCCGACAGGCCCAGGGGTGAGTCGGGGCCGACCGCGTAGAGCACGAACACCGCGAACGCGGCGTTGCTCGCGAAGTTGATGCCGCCGACCATCATCGCGAGGGTGCGCAGGATGCGGTCGTGCCACAGGAACCGCAGGCCCTCGGCGACGTCGGCACGCAGCGTGGTCCGGGTCGTGCGCACCGTCCGGTACGTGCCGGGCAGCCCGAGCAGCATCACTGCGGCGAGCGCCCACAGCGCACCGGGGACACCGAACGCGAGGGCGGCGCCCGCCGCCACGAGCAGCCCGCCCAGGGGCGGCCCCACGAACTGGTTCGTCGTGAGCTCCGCCGCGTAGAGGCGCCCGTTGGCCCGGGGGAGCGCGGTGCGCGGCACGACCTGCGGGAGGATCGACTGCGCCGAGGTGTCGTACAGCGTCTCGGTGACGCCGACGCCGAACGCGACGACGTACAGCACGGCGATGCTCCCGGCGTCGGGCACGAGCGCGACGGCCGCGAGCGCGGCCACGAGCACCGCGCGCGCCACGTTCGCGCCGACCATCGCGAGCCGCCGGTCGAGTCGGTCGGCGAGCGCACCCGCGGGCAGCGTGAACAGCAGCCACGGGAGCGTGAGAGCGAACGTGAGCCCGGCGACGAGCGCCGGCGACTCGGTGTAGCGGACCGCGACGAGAGGGAGCGCGACCTTGAGCACCCCGTCGGCGAGGTTCGAGACGGCGGACGCGACCCACAGGCGCCGGAACGGCGCACCCAACGGTGCGACGGCGGGGCGTCGGCGCCCGGGTCGAGAGGCCATGGCGCCCAGCATGGCACAGTGATCGAGAAATCCCAATCGATCGAGCGATCTCGATTGGCGGTCCGTACGATGTCTCCATGACCGTCGAGCCCACGCCGGAGCCCGCGCCGGGGCGCGCCCCCGGTCCGCGTGCGGCCGCCATGCCGAGTCGTCGTCCGCCCACCGCGCTCGAGGCGAAGGCGCTCGCGCACCCGCTGCGCCAGCGCATCGTGCGGCAGTGCGGCACGCGCGAGATGACGAACAAGGAGCTCGCCGACCACCTCGGCGTCCCGCCGGGCACGGCCCTGCACCACGTCCGGCTGCTCGTGCGCGCCGGGCTGCTCGAGCCCGCCGAGGTCCGCACGGGTGCGCGCGGCGCGCTCGAGCGCCCCTACCGCGCCACGGGCGCCACGTGGTGGCTCGACGACCCGCTGCGCGACGCCGCGCCCGGCGTGCAGTTCGGTCCCGTCGCCGCCGCGCTCGACGACGCCCTGGCCGCCGGGCCCGACGCCGTCACGACCTCAGCCGCGTTCTACCTGCACCTCTCCGACGACGACGTCACGGAGCTCGACCGGCGCATCCTCGCCGTGCTCGACGAGTACGTCGCGACCGACGCGGACCGCCAGGACCGCCCCCTCCACCGAGGCCTCTTCGTCCTGCACCGCCCGCCGACGGAACCGCCCGCCGCCGGCACCTCCGGCCGCCCTGACCGTCGGCCGTCCTGACCGCGGCCGGCCGACGTCGGTCCGACCGCGCGCGGAGAGCTCCGGACACCGCGGGCCACCACGCGGCACGACAGCCCCCCGGATCCCCCGGCACGTCGGCGCCAGGCCGACCAGCGTGACCGCCGACCCGGACCCGGACCTGGGGCGCACGGCGCCGGGCAGGACGAGCGGTGGGGTCGGACCGTGCACGAAGGACGTCGAGGCGCACTCCTCGGCCTCCGCCCGGAAGACCATGGTGACGGCCAGGACGAGCGGTGGGGTCGGACCGTGCGCGAAGGACGTCGAGGCGCACTCCTCAGACCTCCGCCCGGAGGACCAGGGCGACGGTGCGCCAGCCCGAGCGCACGGTCCGACCCCACCGCGGACCCGACCTCGCGGGCGGCGAACCCGACCCGACCCCCGCGGGCTGTGAACCCGACCCCACCGACCCGGCCCTCAGGGCCGAGCGGCGAAACGCTCCAGGAGATCGGCGTGACCCGACACGATGAGCAGGTCGTTCGCGCTGATCCGGGTCTCCGGCGTCGCGTAGAGGAAGTCCTCGCCGGGCGACTTCACCCCGATCACGGTGACCCCGTACCGCTCGCGCACCTTCGACTGCGCGAGCGTGAACCCCTGCACCTCCTTCGGCGGGCGCATCTTGACGATCGTGAAGCCGTCCTCGACCTCGATGTAGTCGAGCAGCTTCCCGGAGACGAGGTGCGCGACGCGCGACCCGGCGTCGGCCTCGGGGAACACGACGTGGTGCGCGCCGATGCGCTGGAGGATGCGCCCGTGCTCCGCCGAGATCGCCTTGGCCCAGATCTGGGGCGTGCCCATGTCGACGAGGTTGCCGGTGATGAGCACGCTCGCCTCGAGCGACGTGCCGACACCCACGACCGCGACGGGGAAGTCGCGCGCGCCGAGCTGCTCGAGCGCGACGGGGTTGGAGGCGTCCGCCTCGACGAGCGGGAGCTGCCCGCTCCACTGGGCGACGAGGTCGGGGTCGCGCTCGACGGCGAGCACGTCCTGGCCGAGTCGGTCGAGCGTCGCGGCGATCGCCGTCCCGAAGCGGCCGAGGCCGATGACGAGGACGCCCGCGTCCTTGCGCGGGGCCTTCGCCTCGTCCCGGCGCGCGCGCTCCGCGCGGCCGCGCTCGACGATGCGCTGCGCGACGGGGTCGGCGGGCACGCCTTCCTTCCCGTCGGCGGCGCGGGTGAACGGGTCGGTCACGATGGGGCCTCTCGTCGGTCCGGTGGTGCGGTGTCTGTCGTGTCGGTCAGGTCTCGTGCGGGGCGTCCGGCCCGACGGCGGTCGCACCGCCGGGCGGGGGCGCTCACCCGATGATGGGGCGCTCCTCGGGGTAGCGCACGATGCGGCGGCGGTCGCGCAGCGCGAGCGCGGCGGCGAACGTCATGGTGCCGGTGCGGCCCACGAACATGAGCGCGATGAGGACGTACTTCCCGGCGTCGGGCAGCTCGGGCGTGATGCCGGTCGACAGGCCGACGGTCGCGAACGCCGAGATGGTCTCGAAGAGGATGACGTCGAGCGTCTCGCCGGTGATCTCCAGCAGGAGCAGGCTCGACAGGAGCACCGCCGTCGCGCCGACGAACGACACCGCGACCGCGAGCCGGAGGGTGTCGCGCGGGATGCGGCGCCCGAACGCCTCCATGTCCCGGTCGCCGCGCGCCTCGGACACGATGGCGATGAGCATGACGGCGAGCGTCGTGACCTTGATGCCGCCCGCGGTCGACGCCGAGCCGCCGCCCACGAACATCAGCGCGTCGGTGATGAGCCAGCTCGCCTCGTGCATGCCGCCGGTGTCCACGGTCGAGAAGCCTCCGGAGCGCGGCATGACGCCCGCGAAGAGCGACGCGAGGAGCTTCTCGCCGAGCCCGAGGGGCCCGAGGGTCCGCTGGTTCCCCCACTCGACGGCGGCGAAGAGCACCGTCCCCACGACGACGAGCGCCGCGCTCGTCGTGAGCGTGAGCTTGGTGTGCAGGCTCCACTTGGAGGCGCGGCGGCGGTTGCGCATGACGTTGAGGATCACGGGGAAGCCGAGCGACCCGATGAACACGCCGAGGATGATCGGCAGGCACAGCATCCAGTCGCCGACGTACGGGGCGAGCCCGTGCTCCGTCGGGATGAACCCCGCGTTGTTGAAGGCGGAGATGCCGTAGAAGATGCCGTGCCACGCGGCCTCGCCGAACGTCTCCTCCAGCACGACGAACCGCGGCAGCAGGAGCAGCGCGATGAGGAGCTCGAGCGAGGTCGACGTGATGATGACGACCCGCACGAGCGAGCCGACCTCGCCGAGCCGCGTCGTCTTCGTCTCCGACGCCGTGAGGAGCTTCTGCGTGAGGCCGATGCGCCGGGACACGGCCATGCCGAGGATCGACGCGAGCGTCATGACGCCGAGGCCGCCGATCTTGATGCCGAGCAGGATGACGACCTGCCCGTACCCCGACCAGTAGGTCCCGGTGGGGACCACGACGAGACCGGTGACGCACACGGCCGACGTGGCGGTGAAGAACGCGTCGACGAACGGCGCGGACCGGCCGCTCGCCGTCGCCCAGGGCGCCATGAGCAGGGCGGTGAAGACGGCGATGACGGCGGCGAACACGGTGACGGCGAGCCGGGCGGGCGACTGCCGGGCGAGGCGGTCGACGATCTCCCGCCCCCTGAACAGGCGCCCGGTCATGCTCGTCGGCATGGAGCCTCCCTCACCACTCGCGCCACTCTGCCACGGGCCCGGTGGCCCGTCATGTCGCCGCTCCGGCGCCGGGACATCATGCCCGCTCGCGGGCCCGGACGCCGCACCGGGGCCCGGCGGGAGGCCCGGACCGGCGGTCCCGCGCGGTCCGGCGCGCGGTCGGTGGGGCGGGGGCGCGCCGTCGGGCGTTACCGTGAGCCATGCCCACGACCGACCCGACGTCGTCGCCCGCCCCGACCGGGGCGGCTGCGGCGCCCGGAGCCTGCGTCGTGTGGAGCCCCGAGCTCCTCGGCTACGACTTCGGCCCGGGCCACCCCATGGCGCCGGCCCGGCTCGACCTGACGATGGGGCTCGTGCGCGCCCTCGGCCTGCTCGACGGCGACGCGGACCTGCGGGTCGTGCGGCCCGAGCCCGCGCCCGACGACGTGCTCGAGCTCGTGCACGAGCCCGCCTACGTCGCGGCCGTGCGCGCGGCGTCCGAGCACGGCACCCCCGACCCGGCCCGCGGCCTCGGCACCGAGGACGACCCGGTCTTCCCCGGGATGCACGAGGCGGCCGCGCGGATCGTCGCGGGCTCGTACGAGGCGGCGGGCGAGATCGCCGCGGGCCGCACCCGGCACGCCGTGAACGTCGCGGGCGGCATGCACCACGCGAAGGCGGGTGCGGCGTCGGGCTTCTGCGTCTACAACGACGCGGCCGTCGCGATCCGGCGCCTGCTCGACGACGGCGTCGAGCGCGTCGCGTACGTCGACCTCGACGCCCACCACGGCGACGGCGTGGAGGACGCGTTCTGGGACGACCCGCGCGTCCTCACCGTCTCCGTCCACCAGAGCGGCGCGACGCTCTTCCCCGGGACGGGTCACCCGACCGACCTCGGGGGGCCCGGCGCCGAGGGGACGGCGGTCAACGTCGCGCTCCCGCGCCGCACCGACGGCGCCCGCTGGCTGCGCGCGGTCGACGCCGTCGTGCCGCCCGTGCTGCGCGCGTTCCGCCCCGAGGTGCTCGTGACCCAGCACGGGTGCGACGCGCACGGCGAGGACCCGTTGTCCGACCTCGACGTGTCCGTCGACGCGCAGCGCACGGCCACGACGTGGATGCACGGGCTCGCGCACGAGCTGACCGACGGGCGGTGGCTCGCGCTGGGCGGGGGCGGGTACGCGATCGCGCGCGTCGTGCCGCTCGTGTGGTCGGCCGTCGTGGGGGAGGTCGTGCACCGGCCCGTCACCGCGGGCGTGCCCCTGCCCGCGGCGTGGCGCGAGCGTGTCGCCGAGGTCGCCGGGTTCGACGCGCCGCTCGCGTTCGGGCCCGAGGTCGAGGTCCGGCGGTGGAGCAGCGGGTACGACCCGGACGACGACGTCGACCGCGCCGTCGCGGCCACGCGTCGGGCCGTCTTCCCGCTGCTGGGTCTCGACGCGCACTTCGACTGAGACGCCCGGCGACCGGTCGCGTACCGGGGCACGGGCGCGAGCGGGTAGGCTAGGGGGCGGATTTCTCTCGTGTTGGTCGGCTTGCGGCGCCCTCGTGGTCGCCGGGGCCCCGATCAACCGTGGACCACCCGCGGCCGGTCGACCGGTCGCCGACCGACACGCCGCTCGAGCATTGCGAGGACCGTATGGGCTCCGTCATCAAGAAGCGCCGCAAGCGCATGGCCAAGAAGAAGCACCGCAAGCTGCTTCGCAAGACGCGTCACCAGCGTCGCAACAAGAAGTGACGTCGCGCGCGTCCTGACGCGCCGACCCGTCGTCGAGCCCGGCCCCTCCCGAGGGACCGGGCTCGACGCGTCTCCGGCGGTCGCCGTCCCCCGCAGGCCGGGTCAGAGGCGGGCGATGCGCCGGTCGACGGCGCGGCGCACGGAGCGCAGGACGAGCGCGGCGGCCCAGGCGGCGCCGGCCCAGCTCGCGGTGCGGACGCTGCTGCGGGCGACGCGGCGGCGGCGCCCGCGGAACTCGCGGATGGGCCAGCCGACGTCCTGCGCGTGGCGGCGCAGGCGCGCGTCGGGGTTGATGGGGCACGGGTGCCCCACGGCCTCCATCATCGTCACGTCGTTGAGCGAGTCGCCGTACGCGTACGACGCCTCGAGGTCGATGCCCTCGCGCTCGGCGAGCGCCCGCACCCCGGCGGCCTTGGCGCGGCCGTGCATCATGTCGCCGACGAGCCGTCCCGTGTAGAAGCCGTCCTCGTGCTCCGCGACGGTGCCGAGCGCGCCCGTCGTGCCGAGCCGACGCGCGATGAGCTCGCCGATCTCGACGGGGGTCGCGGAGACGAGCCACACCTGGTGCCCGGCGGCGAGGTGCTCGTCGAGCAGACGGCGCGTGCCGGGGTAGATGCGCAGCGACAGGACGGTGTCGTAGACCTCCTCGCCGATCGCGGTGACCTCCGCGACGGAGCGCCCGGCGATGAGGTCCAGGGCGCGCGAGCGGATGCGGTCGATCTGCCGCTTGTTCTCGCCGAACACGAGGTACCGGGCCTGGTGCGCCGCGAACCGCACGATGTCGAGCGTCGAGAAGAACTCGCGCTGGTACAGGGCGCGCGCGAGGTGGAACGACGACGCGCCGCGGATGATCGTGTTGTCGACGTCGAAGAACGCGGCGGTCCGGTGCGGCGGCCCGGGGGCGCGCGCGGGGGCCTCCTCGGGGAGCGTCGGCCGGGAGGTCGGGTCGGGGCCCGGGCCGGGAGACGTCGCCATGCCTCCACTCTAGGCGGTCGGGCTGCCGGGGCCTCGTACCCTGGGAGGCGTGAGCACCTCCGACGCCCCCGCCCCGGTCCTGCTGTTCGGCCGCGCGGGCTGCCACCTGTGCGACGACGCGCGGGCGGTCGTCGAGGCGGTGTGCCGCGAGGCCGGCGTCGCGTGGGCGGAGGTCGACGTCGACGCGCCGGGCGCGGACCCGGCGCTGCGCGAGCAGTACGGCGAGTACGTGCCGGTCGTCACGGTCGGCGGCGTGCAGCAGGGCTTCTGGCGCGTGGACGCGCGTCGGCTGGCGCGCGCGGTGGCCCGGATTTCGGTGCCGCGCACGGACCTGGGATGATTCCTCCCGGTGGAGCGTGACCGTCGACGAGGACGGTCCCATGGACGACGGAGTGACGGTGGCTGAGCAGGTAGTCGGTGAGGTGACGGCGCCGGGGATCCCGAGCGCGACGGTGGCGCGGCTCCCGTCCTACCTGCGTGCGCTGCGCGACCTCGTGGCGCGGGGCGTCGGGACGACGTCGTCGGTCGAGCTCGCGGAGCTGTCCGGCGTGGGCCCGGCGCAGCTGCGCAAGGACCTGTCCTTCCTCGGCTCGTTCGGCACGCGCGGCGTGGGCTACGACGTCGACTCGCTGGCGCAGTACATCACCGAGGCGCTGGGCCTGGTCGACGAGCACCGGATCGCGATCGTCGGGATCGGCAACCTGGGGCACGCCCTCGCGAACTACTCGGGCTACGAGCAGCGCGGCTTCCACGTCGCGGCGCTGCTCGACGCGTCGCCGGACGTCGTCGGGACGCGGGCCGCGGGCCTCGTCGTCGAGCACGTCGACGCGCTCGAGGAGGTCGTGGAGCGCGAGAAGGTGTCGATCGTCGTCCTCGCGACGCCTGCGGCGCACGCCCAGGCGGTCGCGGACCGCGTGGTCGCGGCCGGGGTGCGCGAGATCCTCAACTTCGCGCCGCGCGCGCTCCAGGTCCCGGCGGACGTCGACGTGCGCGGCGTGGACGTCGGCAGCGAGCTGCAGATCCTCGCGTTCCACTCGCAGGCCCGCGCGCTCGCGGCGTCGCAGGAGCGCTGAGCGGGCCCGGCGCCCGGACCCGGGGGGACGAAGGGCCGCGTGCTCTGCACGCGGCCCCTCGGGGCGGCACCCCTGCCGGTGGGCGCCGGTCTCGCCCGGGACGTGCCCGGGAGGACGGTCAGGCCTGCTTGATGGCCGAGACGTCGAGCGCGATCTTGATCTTGTCGCCGACGAGCACGCCGCCGGTCTCGAGCGCGGCGTTCCAGGTGAGGCCGAACTCCTTGCGCGAGATCTCGGTGGTCGCCTCGAACCCGGCGCGCGGGTTGCCGAACGGGTCGGTCGCGGTGCCCGCGAACTCGGTCTCGAGCTCGACCGGCTTGGTGACGCCGTTGATGGTCAGGTCGCCCGCCACGACGTAGTCGTCGCCGTCGCCCGTGATGCGCGTCGACGTGAACGTCCACGTCGGCTTGTTCTCGGCGTCCCAGAAGTCGGCGCTGCGCAGGTGGTTGTCGCGGTTCTCGTCGCCCGTGCTCACGGACGCGGCGTCGAGCTGGGCGGTCACGGACGTCGACTCGAGGTCGTCGCCCACGGTGATCGTGCCGTCGGTGATCGCGAGGGTGCCGCGGACCTTGGAGATCCCGGCGTGGCGGACGGTGAACGACGCCTGCGAGTGCGACGCGTCGAGGGCGTAGGTACCGGTGGTGAGGCCGGCGGGCAGCGACGAGGCCATGGGTGCTCCTGTGGTGGTCGGGGTCCTGGCGGACCCAAGTGGTTGAAGGTTCAACTTCGGACGAGCGTATCAACAGCACCCCTCGATCCGTCTATTCCCGGTGGGGTGGAACAATGTTCCGCGACGCCCCGCACCGCCCCCAGCCCCCTCCCGCACCGCCGAGGACCCATGACCAGCAACGACGTCGACATCCCGACGGCGAGGAACGTCCGCACCGCGGCAGTCGCCCCGACCGGCGAGCCGCGCTGGCTCGACACCGAGCAGCAGCGGCTGTGGCGCGCCTACCTCGACGGGACCGTGCGCTTCATCGAGGCCCTGGGTCGTGACCACGAGGAGCGGTCCGACGTGTCCCTCAACGAGTACGAGCTGCTCGTGCGCCTCTCGGAGAGCCCCGACCACACGCTGCGCATGTCGGCGCTCGCGGACGGTCTCGCCCGCTCGCGCAGCCGCGTGACGCACACCGTCGCGCGCATGGAGGCGCGCGGCCTGGTCCGGCGCTCCGCGAGCTCGGGCGACCGCCGCGGCGTGAACTGCGCGATGACGAGCGAGGGGTACCGCGTGCTCGTCGCGTCGGCGCCCGCGCACGTCGCGGCCGTGCGCCGTTACCTGGTCGACGTGCTCACGCCGGAGCAGTTCCGCGCGCTGGGCGAGGCGATGGCCGCCGTCGCCGAGGCGTGCAAGGCCGACCGCGACACCTGACCGGCCCGTCCCGGCGCGTCGCCGCCCGTCCCGTCCCGCGACGTCGGCCCGCGATGGCGTGCGCTCGCCCCGAGTGCGGGACACTGGTGGGCATGGTCTCCACCATCGTCCACCTCCTGCGCCACGGCGAGGTCCACAACCCCGACGGCGTCCTCTACGGCCGGATCCCCGGCTACCACCTCTCCGAGCGCGGGCACGAGATGGCTCGCCGCGTCGCCGCGCACCTCGTCGGCGAGCCCGGGCCCGACGGCACGTCGCGCCCGCGCGCCGACCTCACGGTCGTCGTGGCGTCGCCGCTGCAGCGCGCGCAGGAGACCGCGACGCCAGCCGCCGAGGCGTTCGGGCTCGAGCTCGGCACGGACGAGCGGCTCATCGAGGCCGCGAACCACTTCGAGGGCAAGACCTTCGGCGTCGGCGACGGCTCGCTGCGGCACCCGCAGCACTGGCCCTACCTGTGGAACCCGTTCCGCCCGTCGTGGGGCGAGCCGTACGTGGAGCAGGTCGCGCGCATGCGGGCCGCCGTCGCCGACGCGCGGGACAAGGCGGCCGGGCACGAGGCGCTGCTCGTCAGCCACCAGCTCCCGGTGTGGCTCACGCGCCTGAGCTTCGAGAACCGCCGGCTCTGGCACGACCCGCGCAAGCGCGAGTGCTCGCTCGCGTCGCTCACGTCCCTGCACTTCGAGGACGACCGCCTGGTCGGCCTGCACTACACCGAGCCGGTCGCGGACCTCCTCCCGGGCGCGGCGACCGTCTCGGGGGCGTGACGTCGGTCATGTCCAGCGCTGTCGCCATGGTCGCCACGCCCGAACTGCGCGGTTCGGGCGTGGCGGAGGTCACGTCTCTCAGGTCCCGTTCAGGAAGCGCGGGCAGGGTGCGTCCCGTGATGCCGTCGTGACCGCCGACTCGCGCGCGCGCGCCGCGCGCCCCCTCTCCGTCGAGGCGCGGGCCGCTGCCGTGCCGTCGCGTCGCCGACCCGTGCGCCGGGCGCTGACGGGCGCCGTCGTGCTCGCCGCGACCCTCGGCCTCGCGGCGTGCGCCGCCCAGGACTCCGGCGCGACGACCGACGTCGTGGGCCAGGGCTTCGTCTCGGGCGACGGGTCGGTCCGCACGTGGGACGCCGACGAGCGCGGCGACGTCGTCGCGCTCACGGGCACGGACTACGAGGGCGAGCAGGTCGACACGAGCGCGTGGCTCGGGGACGTCGTCGTGCTCAACACCTGGTACGCGGCGTGCGCGCCGTGCCGGGCCGAGGCGCCCGACCTCGTGGCGCTCGCCGACGACCGCGCCGACGACGGCGTGCAGGTGCTCGGGATCAACACCACCGACGAGGCGGGTGCCGCCCAGGCGTTCCAGCGTCGGTTCGACGTCCCCTACCCGTCGATCGACGACCGCTCCGGCGAGGTCGTCGCGGCGCTCTCGGGAACCGTCCCGCTCCAGGCCGTGCCGTCCACGGTCGTGCTCGACCGCGAGGGCCGTGTCGCGGCGCGCGTCATCGGGCTCGTCGAGGGCTCGACGCTCACCGCCCTGGTCGACGACGTCCTCGCCGAGAGCTGACCGTGCCCGTCCTCGCGCCCCTCGCCGCCGCCGTCCCCGCGGCCGCCGCGTCGAGCATCGGCGACACCTTCGCGACGACCGTGTGGAGCGGCTCGATGCTGCTCGCGGTGCCCGTCGCGGTCATCGCCGGTCTCGTCTCGTTCGCGTCCCCGTGCGTGCTGCCGCTCGTGCCGGGGTACGTCGGCTACGTCTCGGGCATGGCCGCCGCCACCACCGGCAGCGGGGGCAAGGCGTCCGGGGGCACGACGACGGCCACCCGGGTGGCGGCACCGAGCCGGGGCCGCGTGCTCGCGGGGGTCGGGCTGTTCGTCGCCGGGTTCACGCTCGTGTTCGTGGCGCTCATGTTCGCGGCGGGCGCGATCGGCGTGCACCTGGTCCGCTGGGAGGACGTCATCACGCGCGTGCTCGGCGTGGTCGTCATCCTCATGGGCTTCGCGTTCCTCGGCGCGCTGCCCTTCCTCCAGCGCGAGCGGCGCCTGCACGTGAGCCCGCAGGCCGGGCTGTGGGGGGCGCCGCTGCTCGGCATCGTGTTCGGGCTCGGCTGGACCCCGTGCCTCGGCCCCACGCTCGTCGCCGTCCAGGCGCTGTCGCTCAGCGAGGCGTCGGCGGGGCGCGGCGCGATCCTCGGCGTCGCGTACTGCCTCGGGCTGGGCGTGCCCTTCCTCCTCATCGCGCTGGGGCTCCAGAGCTCGCAGCGCATGCTCGGGTTCCTGCGCCGGCACCGTCTCGCGATCATGCGGATCGGCGGCGGGCTGCTGGTGCTCATCGGTCTGGCGCTGGTCACGGGCCTGTGGACGACGTGGACGACGTCGCTGCAGGGCTGGATCGGTGGATACGTGACGGTGGTGTGAGATGAGCCAGCGGACCGGCGAGCCGGGCGAGACCGAGCAGACCCAGCAGGCGGACGAGGCGGAGAAGACCGTGCGGACGGGCTACCGCCCCGAGGGCATCGACGACGCGTTCTCCGCGGGCGACGGCCCGGGGGACCGGACGCCGTCGGGCGGGAAGGGTGGCGCGCGCGGCGACGGGCCGGCGCTCCCGACGCTCGGGTGGCGCGGCGCGCTGCGCTGGACGTGGCGACAGCTGACGAGCATGCGCGTCGCGCTCATGCTCCTCATGCTGCTCGCGGTCGCCGCGGTGCCCGGGTCCGTCCTGCCGCAGCGCCCGCAGGACCCGGCGGCGGTGCTCCGCTACCTCCAGGAGAACCCCACGACGGGGGAGTGGCTCGACCGCCTCGGCTTCTTCGACGTCTTCTCCTCGGTGTGGTTCTCGGCGATCTACATCCTGCTGTTCGTCTCGCTCGTGGGGTGCATCCTGCCGCGGACGAAGGCGCACTGGCAGGCGCTGCGGTCCCGGCCGCCGCGCACGCCCCGCCGCTTCGACCGGTTCCCCGCGCAGGGCCGCGCCGTCACGGACGCGACGCCCGACGAGGTCGTCGAGGCGGCGAGCTCGCACCTGCGGGGGCGCCTGTCCTGGCTCCCGACCTTCCGCGTCGACACCGGCGCCGAGGACGCGGCGCCCGCGCGCGGGCGCGCCGCCGCCCGGCCCGCCGCCCGGACGGTCTCCGCGGAGCGCGGCTACCTGCGCGAGACCGGGAACCTGCTGTTCCACCTGTCCCTCGTCGGGCTGCTCGTCGCGGTCGCGACCGGCCAGCTCCTGCACTACCGCGGCCAGGCGATCGTCACCGAGGGCCGCGGGTTCGCGAACGCCGTCGTCGACTACGACACGTTCGAGAACGGCGCCTGGTTCCGCCCGTCGTCGCTCGTCCCGTTCTCCATGACGCTCGACGCGTTCGAGTCGGAGTTCGCCGCGGACGCCGCGGCGTTCGCCCAGTCGCGCGACTTCACGGCGTTCGTCACGGTGCGCGACCCCGACGGCGGGACGCACGAGGAGACCATCAAGGTCAACCACCCGCTCACCGCGGGGGGCGCGAAGATCTACCTCCAGGGCAACGGGTTCGCGCCCGAGGTCACGGTGCACGACGCCGACGGCGAGGTCGCCTTCTCGGGCCGCGTGCCGTTCCTCCCGGAGGACACGATGTACACGTCGCGCGGCGTCATCAAGGTGCCCGACGTGTCGGACGGCCTCGACCAGGTCGGTCTCGTCGGGTACTTCCTGCCGACGGCCGAGCTCAGCGCCGACGGCGAGTCCGCGGCGTCGGTGTACCCGCAGCCGATCAACCCGCTCCTCGTGCTCGAGGTGTACCGGGGCGACCTGGGTCTCGACGAGGGCCTGCCGCAGAACGTCTACCGCCTCGACACCGACGACCTCACGCCGTCGGTCGACGAGGACGGCGAGCGCGTGAAGATCCTCGTCGCGCCCGGCGAGACCGTCGACCTCCCGGACGGTCTCGGCACCATCACGTTCGACTCCCTGCCGCGCTACGTGGCCCTCGACCTGCGGCACGACCCGTCGCTGACCTGGGTGCTCGTCTTCTCGCTCGGCGCCCTGCTGGGCCTCGCCGTCTCCCTCTTCACACCGCGCCGCCGCGTCTGGGTGCGGGCGTGGCGTGAGGAGGTGCCCGGCACGGCCGACGACGACGCGCCGCGCGAGCGGACGGTCGTCGCCGTCGCGGGCCTCGCCCGGGGCGACGACGCCGGGCTCCAGGGCGAGGTCGACTCGCTTCTCGCCGCGCTCCCCGGCGTGGCACCATCGGGTGAGGGCGACCTCACCTCGTCGTCGGGGCGCGCCCCGGCGGACGGCACCCGCCCGACCGGGCGTCCCGCACAGGACCCGACAGCGCGACCGCGCACGAAAGGCTGACCGATGACCCTCGCCGAGCTGAGCCAGGACCTCGTCTGGGCCGCAGCCACCGCGCTGACCCTCGCGCTCGTCGCGTTCGCGATCGACCTCACGCGGCTCGCGGGCCGCGTGGACGTCGAGCAGGCCGACGCGCGCGAGCGCACCACGGACCGCGCCGAGGTGCTCGCCTCCGCCGGTGCCCCGTCGGCGTCCCCCTACGGACCGGACGCGACGGGCACCGTCGCGGGCGCGCCCGCCGCCGACGCGCCGGAGCCGTCGCGCAAGGCGGGCAACATCGGCATCTCGCTGACCTGGCTCGGCACCGCGCTGCTGCTCGTCGCGATCGTCACGCGCGGCGTCGCGGCCGGCCGCACGCCCTGGGCCAACATGTACGAGTTCACGCTCGTCGGCACGTTCGTCGCCCTCGCGGCGTTCCTCGTCGTCTCCCTCAAGCGCGACGTCCGGTTCCTCGGCTCGTTCGTCACGGGGCTCTCGGTCCTGTTCCTCGTGCTCGCCCAGAACGCCTTCTTCGTCGTCGCGACGGGCGTGCAGCCCGCGCTCCAGTCCTACTGGCTCGTCATCCACGTCGGCGTCGCGATCGTCGCGACGGGCATCTTCACCGTCGCGTTCGTGACCTCGGTGCTCCAGCTGCTCCGCGACTCGCGCGACTCGGGCAACGCGTTCCTCGGAGCGCGCGGGTGGCGCTGGCTCGACTCGACGCCCGGCCCGCTGCAGCTCGAGGCGCTGAGCTTCCGCCTCAACGCGGTGGCGTTCGTGCTGTGGACCTTCACCCTCATCGGCGGCGCGATCTGGGCCGAGCACGCGTGGGGCCGCTACTGGGGCTGGGACCCCAAGGAGGTCTGGAGCTTCGTCGTCTGGATCGTGTACGCGGCGTACCTGCACGCGCGCACGACCCGCGGGTGGTCCGGCCGCCGCGCGGCGTACTTCGTGATCGTCGGCTACGCGTGCGTGCTCTTCAACTTCACCGGCGTGAACCTGCTGTTCAACGGCAAGCACTCGTACTCGGGCCTCAACCCGGGCGACTGACCGACCGTCTCCCGCCGCCGCGTCGCAGCACGACGACAAGGGGCCGCCGTCCGATCCGGACGGCGGCCCCTTGTCGTCTGCTGCGGGCCGGGTGGTGCGAGCTCGTGGTGCTGCGGGCCGGGTGGTGCGAGCTCGTGGTGCTGCGGGCCGGGTGGTGCGCGCCGCGTCGTGGCGCGAGCCTGGGGCCCTGCGGGGGCGCCTCAGCGCGTCGCGTCGTCGCCGTCCTCCGAGGGGTTGCTCGCGCCGGGGCGGCGCGCGTCGCCGTCGTCGGTGCGCTCGTCCTCGGGCGTCGCGTCCGTGGCCGGAGCGTCGTCGGCGGTCGGCGTCGGGGAGCCGTCGCGGGCCTGGCGGCGCTGCTGCTGCTCGAGGCGCCAGAGGAACTCGGGGTCGTCGTCGGGCGCGACGGGCGCGCTGCGCCGCCGCCGCGTGCCCCCGGCGGCGGAGCCGGGACCGGGGCGACCGGCGGGCCGGGCGCGCGTGCCGGACCGCGACGCGGAGCGCTTGACGAGGATCCAGGCGATCGGGCCGAGGAACGGCAGGAGGATGATGAGCACGACCCACAGCCCCTTGGGGATGCCGCCGCGTTCGTCCTCGTCGCTCGAGGCGAGGTCGACGAGCGCGTAGACGGCGAGACCGACGGCGAGGAGCGGGAGCAGGACGCGGAGCATGGCTCCAGCCTACGGGCCGTACCCTGGAGTCGTGCCTGTCGTCGTCTACTCCGTCCTGCGCCTGCTGCTCCTCGCCGTCGCGCTCGGCGCCCTCTGGTTCGCCGGCCTCCGCGGCTGGCTGCTCGTGCTCGTCGCCGCCGTCGTCGCGCTCATGCTGTCCTACCTGACGCTGAGCAAGCCCCGCGAGGCGGCCTCGCGCTACCTCGCCGCCCGGGCCGAGCACCGCGCCCGGACGGGCGAGCGCTTCTCCCGCGAGATCGAGGACGACGCGGCGGCCGAGGACGCGGAGGCAGACGCCGACGCCGACGCGACGGGCCGTCCGGGAACCTCCCCGGCGCGCTGACCGGGGGCGTCCCGGCCGGGACGCCCGAGCCGCTCCGCCCGGGCGGAGGCCGCCCTCAGAGCGCCAGCCCGACCCCCAGCAGGACGCCGTAGCCGAGCTCGAACAGGCCGGTGCCCGCGAGCACCGGGACGAGGAGCGGACCGCGCGCACCCGCGATCACCGGGACGGTGAGGAGCGCGGCGGGCAGCAGGAGCACGAGCGTCCCGAGCGCCCACGGCGACGCGAACGCGCACACGACCGCCAGCAGGAGCGGGACCCAGATCATCGCGACGTAGGCGCGGCGCGCCCGGAAGTCGCCGAGCCGCACCGCGAGCGTGCGCTTGCCCGCCACGACGTCGGTGGGGATGTCACGGATGTTGTTGACCATGAGGATCGCGCACGCGAGCAGCCCGACGGCGACAGCGCCGACCGCGGACGGCCACGTGACGACCCCGGCCTGGGTGTACGTGGTGCCGAGCGTCGCGACGAGGCCGAAGAACACGAACACCCCGACCTCGCCGAGGCCGCGGTAGCCGTAGGGGTTCCGCCCGCCCGTGTAGTACCAGGCGGCGAGGATGGCGAGGGCGCCGACCGCCAGGAGCCACCAGTGGCCGGTGACCGCGCACAGGACGAGGCCGAGCACGCCCGCGACGCCGAACGCGGCGAACGCCGCGGCGCGCACCTGCCCGGGGCGGGCGAGCCCGGACGCGGTGAGCCGCAGCGGCCCGACGCGGTCGAGGTCGGTGCCCCGCACGCCGTCCGAGTAGTCGTTGGCGTAGTTCACACCGACCTGGAGCGCGAGCGCGACTCCGAGGGCGAGCAGCGCGGGCCAGAACGCGAACCCGTCCACCTGGGCCGCGGCACCGGAACCCACGATGACGGGCGTCGCGGCGGCAGGGAGGGTGCGCGGGCGTGCGCCCGCGACCCACTGGGTCGTGCTGGCCATGGTGCTCCGTCTCGGTCGTGCGTCTCGGTCGTGCGTCTCGGTCGTGCGGCGGGTGGTCGGGCCGGGCTCAGCCGGGCTGCGTCCGCCCGTGCCCGACGGCGATCCGGGCCACCGCGGCGCGGTCCACCTTGCCGGGCCCGCGCCGGGGGAGGTCCGGGACGACGAGCACGCGGCGGGGTGCGGCCGCCCGCTCCAGCCTATCCGCGACGCGGCCCCGCACGGCGGCGACGAGATCGGGCGGTGCGCTCGCCACGTCCCCGGCGCCCGCCGTGCCCGGCGTGGCACCGTCGCCGCGCTGCGCGCCCGCGAGCGTGACGACCGCGACGACCTCGTGGCCCCACTCCGGGTGCGGCACCCCCACGACGCAGGCCTCCCCGACGCCTGCGACCTCGCCGACCACGGCCTCGACCGCCGCCGGGGCGACGTTCACGCCGCCCGACACGATCACGTCGTCCGCGCGGCCGAGGACGGTGAGCACCGGTGCGTCCGGCGGGCCGTCGAGCCGGCCGAGGTCGCTCGTGCGGAACCAGCGCGTGCCGTCGTCGTCCGTGCGGAACGCGGCCGCGGTCGCGTCCGGCTCCCCGAGGTAGCCGTGCGCGAGGAACGGCCCCGAGAGCTCGACGACGCCTGCACCCGCGGCGGCCGCGTCGTCCGCCGGGAGCAGCCGGACGCGGGCCTCCGGGAGGGGGACGCCGTCGTACACGCAGCCGCCGCACGTCTCCGTCATGCCGTACGTGGTGACGACGCGGGCCCCCGCGGACCGCGCGCGGCGCAGCAGCGCGGGCGGCGTCGCCGCGCCGCCGAGAAGCACGGCGTCGAGCGCGCGGAGCGCGTCGAGCCCCGCGGTGCCGTCGTCGGTCCCGGCGTCCGCCGCCGCGACGAGGCGGTGGAGCTGGGTCGGGACGAGCGAGACGTACCGGCGCTCGCCGCGCGGGGCGCGCGCGACGAGCGCCGCGAACCCGCCCGGGGTGAAGGGCTCGCCCGGGGGTGCGACCGTGAGGCCCCGCCCCGCGGCGTGGGCGCGCGCGACGACCTGCACCCCGGCGACGTGCGTCGGGGGCAGCGTGAGGAGCCAGTGCCCCGGGCCGCCCAGCCGCTCGTGCGTCGCGGCGCCCGACGCGCGCAGCGCGTCGGCACCGAGCAGCACCTCCCGGGGCGTGCCCGTCGAACCCGACGTGCGCAGCACGAGCGCGGTGCCCGCAGGCACGTCGGCCGGGGTCGATCCGGAGCCCGGGGGCCGGGGGAGCAGCGGGACGGGCGCGACGGGCGGGCCGTCGCCGTCGAGCGCGGCCCCGACCGCCGCGACGAGGGCGTCCAGATCGGCGGGGACGACGGCGCGGTTCACCGGATCAGCCTAGGTCGGGTCGTACCGTGGCCGAGGACACAGGTCCGTCGCGGTGCCGGCACGGGCAGGGGCCCCGGGCCGTCGGGAGGTCGAGGGTGACGAGGACGGGACGAGGAGTCCGGGGGACCGCGCTCGCCGCGGTCGTGACGGCGGCGGCGGTCGCGCTCGCCGGGTGCGCGGGCGAGCCGGGGACGCCGAGCACCACGACGGTCGAGCCGGACGTGTCCGGCGCCAAGGGGGACCCCCCGACGCCGGACGTCCCCCTCGTGTGGCCCCTCACGGGCGTCGCGGCCGACGAGGTCGCGGACCGGCCGGCGCTCGCGGTGAAGATCGAGAACGCGCCCCAGGCACGCCCGCAGACCGGGCTCGAGCAGGCGGACGTCGTCTGGGAGGAGGTCGTCGAGGGCGGCATCACCCGCTTCGTCGCCGTCTTCCACTCGCAGGTGCCGCAGAGCGTGGGCCCCGTCCGCTCGGTGCGGCCGATGGACCCGGCGATCGTCGCTCCGCTGCACGGCGTCCTCGCGTACACGGGCGGGCAGCAGCCCTTCATCGATGCCGTGGGGGCCGCGGGCGTCCAGTCGGTCGTCATGGACGAGGGCGACGACGGCTTCACGACCACCCGGGCGCGGCGCGCCCCGCACAACGTGTACGGCAGCCCCGAGACGTTCTGGGCCCAGGCCGACGACGACCGCACGTCCCCGCCGCCCGCGCAGCTCGTGTTCGCGCGCGAGCCGGGGACGGCGACCGCGACGGTCGCGGGCGCTCCCGCGACCCGGCTCGACGTGCGCCTCACCCACGCGAGCCGCGCCGTGTGGGAGTGGGACGGCGGCGAGGGCCGCTACGTGCGGAGCGAGGGCGACCGGCCGGCGGTCTCCGCGGACGAGGTGCGGCTGTCGGCGACGAACGTCGTGCTGCTCGCCGCGACGATGGTGGACACGCCGTTCAAGGACCCGGCGGGCGTGGCCGTCCCCGAGACGCAGCTCGTCGGGACCGGTGAGGGCGTCGTCGCGAGCGGCGGCAAGCAGGTCGCGGTGACGTGGTCCAAGGAGGGGGTCGAGGCCCCGCTCGTGCTCACCGGGGCGGACGGCGGGCCGGTCGAGCTCGAGCCGGGCGCGTCGTGGATCGAGCTCGTGCCGACCGGCTCGGGGAGCTGGACGGCCGGCTGACCCTCCGCCGTGGGGCGGACGGCGTCCGCCCCACGGCGTACGACCGCTCCGCCCCGAGGGGGACCGCCCGCCGCACAGGTCGAGCCGCGGGGCCGACGCGCCGAGGGGGTCCCGGGCGGCACCGTGGAGTCATGGCAACCGTCGTCCCGCACCCCGTCCACCCGTCCCAGCCCCGCACCCCCTCCGAGGGCGCCCCGCAGCGCGTGGACCAGACCCCGCTCCCGCCGTCGTACGCGCCGCGCGCGTCGCGCGACGACGAGCCCGGCGTCGCCCGCTCGGCCGCCCCGGTCGTCGTCTCCGTCGGGCTCCTGTTCGGCCTCGCCGTCGCGGCGGCGTTCGTCGGCCGCGGCCTCATCGAGATGCTGACGAGCCTCGTCGGCGGCTCCTGAGCCGGCTCGTCAGAACGCGTAGCCGAAGCGTCCCCAGTCCGGGTCGCGCCGCTCGAGGAACGCGTCGCGGCCCTCGACGGCCTCGTCCGTCATGTACGCCAGCCGCGTCGCCTCGCCCGCGAAGACCTGCTGCCCCATGAGCCCGTCGTCCGCGAGGTTGAACGCGAACTTCAGCATCCGGATCGCCTGCGGCGACTTCGTCGCGATCACCCGCGCGTACTCGATCGCGAGCGCCTCCAGGTCCGCGTGGTCCGCGACCTCGTTGACCGCGCCCCACGCGTACGCGTCCTGGGCGGAGTACTCCCGCGCGAGGAAGAAGATCTCCCGCGCGCGCTTCTGGCCCACCTGCCGCGCGAGGTACGCCGAGCCGTAGCCCCCGTCGAACGACCCGACGTTCGCGTCGGTCTGCTTGAACCGCGCGTGCTCGCGGCTCGCGATCGACAGGTCTGCGACGACGTGCAGCGAGTGCCCGCCGCCCGCGGCCCAGCCGTTCACGACCGCGACCACGACCTTCGGCATCGTGCGGATGAGGCGCTGCACCTCGAGGATGTGCAGGCGCCCCGCGCGCCCCGGGTCGACGGCGTCGCGCGTGTGCACGTCGCCGCCGCCGTCGGGCGCGGTCGTGTACTGGTAGCCGGAGCGCCCGCGGATCCGCTGGTCGCCGCCCGAGCAGAACGCCCACCCGCCGTCCTTGGGCGACGGCCCGTTGCCTGTGAGGAGCACGGTCCCGACGTCCGACGTCATGCGCGCGTGGTCGAGGACGCGGTACAGCTCGTCGACGGTGTGGGGCCGGAACGCGTTGCGCACCTCGGGCCGGTCGAACGCGACGCGGACCACGGGCAGGTCGCGCACGACGGCGCCGCCGGCGTCGCGCTCGACGCCGCGGTGGTAGGTGAGGTCGGTGAGGCCCTCGAAGCCGCCGACCTCGCGCCAGGCGCGGGGGTCGAACGTCTCGGAGACCTGGCGGGGGAGCTCGGCGGGGTCGGGCGCGGCGGAGGCGGGGTCGGTGCTGCTCACGCCCGCCACGGTAGCCGGTGCGCGAGGGGCCGGCGTCCGCGCGTCGGGGCGAGGCCGAGCACGAGCCCGGCACCGACCACGAGCGTCCCGACGACCGACCGCGCGGTCGGCTCCTCGAACCCGAGCACGACCGACGCGGCGAGCGCCGCCACGGGCAGCAGGCCCGCGAACAGCCCGGCGCGCGCGGGACCGATCGTCGCGAGGCCGGAGTACCAGAGGAGGAACGCGACGGCCGTGACGACGACGGCGAGGTAGGCGAGCGCGGCAAGCTCGGCGCCGTCGGGCACGGCGAGGAACGGGCTCCCCGACACCCGCTGCCGCACGAGCCCGAGCACGGCGAGCTGCGGGACGGCGAGGACGCACGCGTAGGCGGAGACGCGTAGCGCCCCGAGCGTCGGCAGGAGGGGGACGGCGAGCAGGGAGAAGCACACCTCGCACGCGAGCGCGCCGAGCGCGAGCGCGACGCCGACGGGGTCGCCCGCCCCGCCGCCCTCGACGACCACGACCCCGGCGGTCACCACGACGGCGGCCGCGAGGGTGCGGACCGCGAGCCGCCGGGCCCGGAGGGCGCCCGCGGCTGCGAGGACCACGGGCGAGGCACCCACGACGGCCCCGACGAGCGACGGGTCGGCGCGGCCCGCGCTCTCGACGACGAGGACGCTGAAGCCGACGAGCCCCGTGGCCGCGAGCGCGGTCAGGCGCCCGAGCGCGCGGGGCGAGGGGAGGACCCACGGCACCCGGCGCACGGCGAGGACGGCGAGCAGGACGAGCGCGGCGACGGCGTAGCGCGCGGCCTGGCCGCCCAGCACCGGGAACCCGGCGAGGGCGGCGGACGCGACGAACGACGAGCCGACGATCGCCATGCCGGCGGCGCAGCGCAGGTCGCCGGTCCGCCGGCTGCCGGGACGGTCGGGTGCGGGAGTCATGCCTCGACCGTAGGAGTCGGCTGGACCAGGGTGCAGGGCCAGGTCGTGCCTGGTTCACTGGGCCAGATGACGACCCGGCTCGCGCCCGACGCCCTGCTGCTCGCGCTCGGTCCGCGCCCCGCGCGCGACGTCGGCCGCTGGCTGCAGGACGGCCTGCGTGCGGCCGTCGTCGAGGGGCGGGTACCGGCGGGCACGGTCCTGCCGTCGGGCCGGGACGCCGCCGTCGCGCTCGGGGTGTCGCGCGGCACGGTGACGACGGCGGTCGACGTGCTCGTCGGTGAGGGGCTGCTCGTGTCCCGGCCGAGGTCGGGTGTCGTCGTCGCGGCGCTCCCTGCGGCGCCGTCCACCCGGGGCGCGGTGCTGCTCGGCGAGGCGGGCTCCGGAGCCGCCCGGCCCGGCGCCGCGGCGGCCCGGCCGGTGAGCGTCGGGACGCCGGACCCGGCGCTGTTCCCTCGGGCGGCGTGGGCGCGCGCCGTCCGCGACGGCCTGCGCGGGCTTGCCGACGCCGACCTCGGCTACCCGGACCCCCAGGGCCTGCCCGCGCTGCGCGCGGCGCTCGCGGAGCACCTGCGCCGCAGCCGCGGCGCGCACGTGAGCGCCCGCGACGTCGTCGTGGTGAGCGGCGTGGCCCAGGCGCTCGCGCTGCTCGCGCGGCTGCTCGCCGACGGCCGGGTGGCGCCGGGGCCGGCCCCGGGCCCAGGCCCGGGGCCCGTCACGGTCGCCGTCGAGGACCCGTCGTCCCGCGGCGCGCTCGAGCTCCTGCGCGACGCGGGGACCCGGCCCGTCGGCGTGCCCGTGGACGCCGACGGCCTGCGGACCGACCTGCTCCCCGGCGACGCGCGCGCGGCCCTCGTGACGCCCGCGCACCAGTTCCCGCTGGGCGTCGTGCTCGCCCCGGCGCGCCGTCGTGCGCTGCTCGCGTGGGCCGCCGCGGGGGACCGCCTCGTGCTCGAGGACGACTACGACGCCGAGCTGCGCTACGACCGCCGGCCCGTGGCGTCGGTGCAGCCCCTGGACCCCGGGAGGGTCGTGCTCCTCGGGTCCGTCTCCAAGCTCCTGTCGCCCGCGCTGCGGCTGGGCTGGGTCGTCGCGCCGCCGCGCGTCGTCGGGCCGCTCGTCGAGGCCAAGCGCCACGCCGACCTCGGCACGTCCGTCCCCGAGCAGGCGGCGCTCGCGGCGCTCCTCGTCTCGGGGACGTACCAGCGGCACCTGCGCCGGGCCCGGGCGGTCTACCAGCGGCGGCGCCGCGCGCTGCTCGCCGCGCTCGGCGAGGCCCTGCCCGGCGTCACGGTCGGGGGCGTCGCGGCGGGTCTCCACCTCGTCGTCCCGCTCCCCGGCCCGGCGGCCGAGGACGCGGCGGTCGACGGCCTGCGCGCGGCCGGCGTGCCCGTCGAGCCCCTGCGCGGGACGGGCGTCGGGCGCACCGAGCCGACCGAGCACGGCGTGGTCGTCGGCACCGCGCGCGTGCGCGAGCCCGACGTCGCGCGCGTCGTCGACGCGCTGCGGGCGGCGGGCGCGGGACGCCTGCCCGCCTGACGACCACGCGGCAGGTGCCCTACGGTGTGCGGGTGGGGACGACGCCGACCGAGACCGCCGACCGACGACCCGCACCGCGGCGCCAGGCGCGCGGTGTCGCGCGCCGGGACGCGATCGTCCGCGCCGCCGCGGACCTCATCCTCCAGGACGGCCCCGCCGCGGTGACGCACCGCGCCGTCGCGACGCGCGCCGACGTCCCGCTCGCCGCCACCACCTACTACTTCACCGGCCTCGACGACCTCATGGGCGCGGCCGGCGAGCTCATCGTCACCGGGTGGGCGGAGCACGCGCACGGCGCCGCGGAGCGCGCGGCTCGCGGCGGCGACCGGGCCCGGGAGGACGCGCGCGTCCTCGTCGACGCCGTCCTGCCGCCCGGCGGGGAGAGCGAGCTGAGGGGCTTCTACGAGCACCTCGTCGGCGCGGGCCGCTACCCGGCGCTCGCCCGGGCCTACGGCACGGGGCGGCAGGGGCTGGACGACGCCGTCGCGCAGCTCCTCGCCGTCCGGGGACTCGGCCACGTCGCGGCGTCGCTCCTCGTCGCGGTCGTCGACGGCGCCGCGGTGAGCGCGCTGAGCGAGGGCCGCGACGTGCGGGCGCTCGCCGTCCGCCTCGTCGGCGAGCTCGTGGCACCCGGACCGCGCTGAGGTCGGGCGCAGCGGCCGGGTAGCCTCGCGGCCCATGACCCGACGCCCGTCCACCGCCCGACCCGCCCTGCGCGACCGCCTCGTCCCCGAGAGCACCCGGACCCTCGTCTCGACCGTCGTCGCGCTGGTGACCGGCCCGGTCGTCGTGCTCCTCGCGGAGGACCCGCTCGGCCTCGACGACCGGACCGTCCCCGTGGCGGCGGGCCTCCTCGTCTGGGTCGTGCTCGCCGGGCTCTCCTGCGCGCTGACGTGCGTCGCGTTCGCCGGGCGCCGTGGCCCCGAGCTCGAGCGGGCGCTGCTGCGCGCGCACCCCGACGGGCGCGGCCGTGTCCGCAGGCTGCTCCTCGGCGGCGGGTCGACGGCGTGGTCCGTCCAGTTCGCGGTCATGGCGCTGCTCGTCGGGTTCGCCCTCGCGCAGGGCGTCGCGTGGGCCGCGGCCCCCGCGCTGACCGTCCTGGGTGTCGCGGTCATCGTCGTGTCGTGGGTCGCGGTGCTCGTGTCCCACACCGTGCACTACGCGCGCCGCGACGTCGCGGCCGGCGACGGCCTCGGGTTCGCGTTCCCCGGCGAGGGACCGCGCGCCTACGCCGACTACGTGTACCTCGCCGCGGGCGTGAGCACGACCTTCTCGACCGCCGACGTCACGGTGCTCGACACGGTCACGCGCCGGATGGTCACGACCCACGCCGTCGTCGCGTTCGCGTTCAACGCCGTGATCGTCGCGCTCGTCGTGGTGGTGCTCGTCAACGCGTGAGCGCCGTGCCCGCGGCCCGTGCGCCGCGCCCGGGCCGCGGGCCGACGACGACGCGTGGCATAGCCTGGGCGCGTGCCCGACTCCCGCGCCGTCGTCTACCGCACCCGACTCACCACCCGGTTCCGCGGGCTCGACGCGCGCGACGGCGTCCTCCTGCGCGGGGACGCCGGCTGGGGCGAGTTCTCGCCCTTCTGGGACTACGACGACGCCGAGTCCGCGGCCTGGCTGCGCGCCGCGCGCGAGGCGGCCGACGACGGCTGGCCCGCCCCCGTCCGTGACCGGGTCCCCGTGAACGTGACCGTCCCCGCGGTCGGGCCGGACCGCGCCCGGGAGCTCGTCACCGCGTCCGGCGGGTGCCGCACCGCCAAGGTCAAGGTCGCGCAGCGCGGGCCCGACGGCGCGCTCGAACCCCTCGACGCCGAGGTCGCGCGCCTCGAGGCCGTGCGCGACGCGCTCGGCCCGGGCGGTCGGGTGCGCGTCGACGCGAACGGCGCCTGGGACCCCGACGAGGCGCTGCGCCGCCTCCCGCACCTCGACCGCGCCGCGGGCGGTCTCGAGTACGTCGAGCAGCCGTGCCCCGACGTCGCCGGTCTCGCGGCCGTGCGGCGCGGCCAGCGGGGCGACACCGCCGTGCCCGTCGCCGCGGACGAGTCGATCCGGCGCGCCGAGGACCCGCTCGCCGTCGTGCGCGCGGACGCGGCCGACGTCGTGGTGCTCAAGGTGCAGCCGCTCGGCGGCGTGCGCGCGTGCCTCGACCTCGCCGAGCAGGTGCGCCTGCCCGTGGTCGTGTCGTCGGCGCTCGAGTCGTCGGTCGGCATCGCCGCGGGCGTCGCTCTCGCCGCCGCGCTCCCCGCGCTGCCCTACGCGTGCGGCCTCGCGACCGTGAACCTGTTCGCCGCCGACGTCGTGGCCGAGCCGCTCGTGCCCGTCGACGGGGCCCTGCCCGTGGCCCGCCCCGCGCCGAGCGCGGCGGCGCTCGCGGCGACCGCGCCCGACGCGGGCACCGACCGGCGGTGGCGGGCGCGGCTCGACCGCGTCGCCGGCCTCGCGCTCGCGGGAGGGGCACGATGAGCGCCGCCGTCGACCCGCTGCTCGACGGCCTGGACGCCCAGCCGCCCGCGGTGCGCAGCGCGTTCGCGCTCGTGCACCGCCTCGCGCTCGAGGGCGTCGCGGACGTCGTGCTCGCCCCCGGTTCGCGCAGCGCCCCGCTCGCGTAC
This sequence comes from Sphaerisporangium cinnabarinum, assembly GCF_055567015.1. Lineage (NCBI taxonomy): Bacteria > Bacillati > Actinomycetota > Actinomycetes > Streptosporangiales > Streptosporangiaceae > Sphaerisporangium > Sphaerisporangium cinnabarinum. The sequence goes on along the minus strand of NZ_JBVHRG010000006.1, from coordinate 26,995 downwards.
GCGCTCGCGGCCGCGGCCGACCTCGGCCGCCTCACGCTGCACGTGCGCGTCGACGAGCGTGCGGCCGGGTTCCTCGCCGTCGGGCTCTCGCGCGGCGCGGGGCCGCTCGTGCGCGGCGGCGTCGCGCTGCCGCGGCCCGTCGCGGTCGTCACGACGTCCGGCACGGCCGTCGCGAACCTGCACCCCGCGGTCCTCGAGGCGCACCACACGGGCGTCCCGCTCGTGCTCCTCACCGCCGACCGGCCGCACGAGCTGCGCGGCACGGGCGCGAACCAGACCACCCACCAGGCCGGGATCTTCGGCCCCGCGACACGGTTCGCCGCGGACGTCCCGGCGCCCGACGGCCGTCCGGGCGAGGTCCGTGACCTCCTCGCCGTCACGGCGCGCGCGCTCGCCGAGGCGGTCGGCGCGCGGTCGGGTCACCCCGGCCCGGTGCACCTCGACCTCGCGTACCGCGAGCCGCTCGTGCCCGCCGGGCTGCCCGGCACCCCTCCCGACGCTGGGCCCGCTGCGCTCGGCGCTCCCGCGGCCGTCGGCCCGGACCCCCGCGGCGTCCGCCCGATCGTCGTGGTGCCGGCCGCCCCCGCGGCCGTGCCGACCGCCGTCGCGCCGGGCGACGTCACCGAGCCGCTCGGCACGCCCGTCGCGCCCGTCGCGATGCCGGCCCCCGGCGAGCGGACGGTCGTCGTCGCGGGCGACGGCGCAGGGCCCGTCGCGCGCGACCTCGCCGAGGCGCGCGGCTGGCCGCTGCTCGCCGAGCCGTCGTCGGGGGCGGCGGGCGGCCCGCGCCTCGTCGTCGCCCACCCGCTCGTGCTCGGGGCCGACGCTCTCGTGGACGACGTGGAGCACGTCGTCGTGCTGGGGCGGCCCACGCTCTCGCGGCCGGTGCAGCGGCTGCTCGGCCGGGGTGACGTCGCGGTGACGGTCGTGGCGCCGGGCGCACGGCCCTGGCCCGACGCCGCACGCAACGCCTCGACGGTGCTCCCTGTCGTGCCCGCGGGCTGGCTCGACCCCGCGCCCGCCACGGGCTGGGCCGAGCGGTGGCGGGCGGCGTCGGCCGCGGCGGCGGACGTCGTCGCGGTGGCGACCGACGGGACCCGGACGGACGGCCCGAGCGTCGCGCGCGCGGTCGCCGCGGCGGGCGGCCCGGACGACCTGCTCGTCGTCGGGTCGTCGAGCCCGGTCCGCGACCTGGGCCTCGTGCTCGGCCTCGACGGGCCCGGGCCGCGCGTGCTCGCCAACCGCGGGCTCGCGGGCATCGACGGCACCGTGTCGACGGCGCTCGGCGCGGCCCTCGCGACGGGCCGGGGCCACCGGCGCACGCGCGCGCTGCTCGGCGACCTCACCTTCCTCCACGACGTCGGCGGGCTCCTGCGCGGACCGGACGAGCCGCACGCCGACCTGCAGCTCGTCGTCGTGAACGACGACGGCGGCGCGATCTTCGCGGGGCTCGAGCCCGGGGCGCTGGGCGAGTCGTCCGCGGGCGCGCGCCGCACGTTCGAGCGTGTCTTCGCGACGCCGCACGGCGCGCACCTCGCGCCGCTGTGCGCGGGGTTCGGGGTGGACCACCAGCTCGTCCAGGACGTCCCCTCGCTGCGCCACGCCCTCGCGGCGCCGAGCCACGGCGTGCAGGTCCTGGAGGTGCGCGTCGGGCGCGCGGACCGTCGTCGCGAGGGCCTGCGCCTCGCGGACGACGTCCGGGCGGCCGTGCGCGCGGCGCTGTCCTCGGGCGGCTGAGGGGCGCGAAAACTCGCAGCGGACTCCCAGGTTCGTTCAAGCGTCGTTCAAGCGCGGCGGTGTGAAGTAGTGGGCAGAAGAAGGAGGCCCACCATGACGAACACCCCGGGCACCGAGCCCACCCCCACCCCGACGCCCGACGCCACGCAGCCGCTGCCGGCCGCGACCTCGGGCGAGCAGGCACCGGTCCAGCCGTCGGCGCACCCGACCGGCCACCCGACGCAGCCGCTCCCGCCGCACCCCGTCCAGCACCTCACGACGCCGCAGCCCGCCCCGACGAGCCACGGCGCGGCGCCCGCGGGGCAGACGCCCGCCGCGGCGCCGGCCAACCCGTACGCGCGCCCCGCGCAGGGCGCGCCCGGCGCCCACACGCCGTCCGGCAGCTTCGGCCCGCCGCCCGCACCGCCCGCGCCGGCCACCGTCGGGGAGGGCGGCGCCCCGCAGCGCCGCCGCACCTGGGTGCCGGTCGTCAGCGCCGCGGCCGCCGCCGCGCTCCTCGCGAGCGTCGGCACCGCCGGGCTCACCGGCGCGTTCGGCGCCGACCGGGACTCCGCGTCGCTCGCCGACGTCGGCCAGCAGCACGAGACGTCGGCCGCGCCTGTCGCCGACTCGTCGTCGCAGAACCCCGACTGGGAGGCCGTGACGAAGGCCGTCGCGCCGTCGGTCGTGGCGATCCAGGTCCAGACCTCGCAGGGCGGGGCCGAGGGCTCGGGCGTCATCATCGACGACAAGGGCCACGTGGTGACGAACAACCACGTGGTGTCCGGCGCCGAGAACGACACGGTCCAGGTCACGCTCAGCGACGGCCGCCTGTTCGACGCGAAGATCGTCGGGCTCGACCCGGCGACGGACCTCGCCGTCGTGCAGCTCGTCGACGCCCCGGACGACCTCCAGCCCGCGACGCTGGGCGACTCCGACGACGTGACCGTCGGCGAGTCGGTCCTCGCGGTGGGCAACCCGCTCGGCCTCGCGAACACGGCCACGACCGGCATCGTGTCGGCCGTCGACCGCCCGGTGTCCGCGTCGGGCGAGGGGGGCGGCACGTCCGTCGTCACCAACGCGATCCAGATCGACGCCGCGATCAACCCCGGGAACTCGGGCGGTCCGCTGTTCGACGCGCAGGGCCGCGTCATCGGCATCACGTCGTCGATCGCGACGCTCTCGAGCGGCGGCGGGCAGTCCGGCTCGATCGGTCTCGGGTTCGCCATCCCGGTGAACCTCGCCAAGACGATCGGTCAGCAGCTCGTCGACAACGGGACCGCGGAGCACGCGTTCCTCGGCGTGACGCTCGCCGACGCGACCGCGACGGCCGACGGCGTCACGCGCCGCGGCGCCGAGGTCCAGGAGGTGACCGACGGCTCGCCGGCCGCCGACGCGGGCATCCGCTCGGGCGACGTCATCGTCGCCATCGACGGCCACCCGGTCGGCGGTGCGGAGTCGCTCACGGCGTTCGTGCGGGAGCGGGCGGCGGGTGCCGAGTCGAAGCTCACCGTCGTGCGCGACGGCAAGACGCTCGAGCTCGACATCACCTTCGCGACGCGCCCGGCGGACGACGAGACCACCGGCCAGGGGTCGCAGGACGGCCAGGGCCAGCAGCCCGGCCAGGACGGTCAGGGCCAGCTCCCCGGCCAGGGCGACCAGGGTGGCCAGCAGGGCGGCGACCAGGGCCAGCAGGGCGACCCGACCGACCCCGGCAACGTCCCGAACCCGTTCGACTGGTTCTTCGGCGGCCAGGGCTGACCCGGCGCCGCACCCCGTCCCGCCACCTCCTCCGACCGTGGCGGGACGGTGGGCCGTCGGGGACGTCCCCGCCCCGGCGGCCCACCGCACCGAGCGGCCGGCACGGATCTCCGTGCCGGCCGCTCGTCGTCGTCCGGGGGTCTCTCGCCGGGGTCCTTCCGCCGGGGGTCTTCCGCCGGGGTCGGGGCGCGGGGCGGTGGGGCGTCAGGCGTCGCCGAGCGCGTAGCGCATCGGCTCGAGCTTCGCCTCGGACTCGGCGACCTCGGCCGCCGGGTCGGACGCCGCGACGATCCCGCACCCGGCGAAGAGCCGCACGGAGCGCGGGTCGGTGCCCGACAGCTCGGCCGAGCGCAGCGCGATGCCCCACTCGCCGTCGCCGTCGGCGCCGAGCCACCCGACGGGCCCGGCGTACCGGCCGCGGTCCATGCCCTCGATCTCGCGGATGAGGTCGCGCGCGACGACGGTCGGCGTGCCGCATACGGCCGCGGACGGGTGCAGCGCGGCCGCGAGCGCGAGGCTCGTCGGCCCGGCCGCGGCGCCGCCCGACGCGCCGGGCGCGCTCGCGCCGCGCGCGAGGACGGCCGTCACGTCGGACGCGAGGTGCATGACGTTCGGCAGGTGCAGCACGAACGGCGAGTCGGGGACGTTCATCGACGAGCAGAACGGGGCGAGCGCCTGCGCGACCGACCGGACGGCGTACTCGTGCTCCTCCAGGTCCTTCGACGACCGGGCGAGCTGCGCGGCCCGCAGGAGCGCCTCGTCGTCGGACAGGCCGCCGCGCCGGATCGTGCCCGCGAGCACGCGGGACGTCACGAGTCCCTTCTCGCTGCGGACGAGCAGCTCGGGGGTCGCGCCGACCAGCCCGTCGACCGAGAACGTCCAGCACGCCTCGTAGGCCGAGGCGAGGCGGGCGAGCATCCAGCGCGGGTCCACGGGCTCGCTCGTGTGGGCGACGACGTCGCGCGCGAGCACCACCTTCTCCAGCGCGCCCGAGCGGATGCGCTCGACGCCCTCCGCGACGACGGCGGCCCAGTCGTCGGCGCCGAGCGCGCCGTCGTGCCAGGCCACCTCGCCGGGCGCGCGCACGGGCTCGCGCGGCGTGCGGCGCAGGGCGTCCGTGGGGGAGGAGGACAGCGAGCCGGCGGTGTCGACGGTCGTGAGCCACGCGTGCCCGTCACGCCGCCCGACGACGACGCGCGGCACGACGAGGACCCCGCCGGCCCGGACCGGGTCGTGCGCGTCGTCGCCCGGCGCGGAGTCGTCGAACGCGAACGAGCCGAACGCGACGGGGCCCGTGCCGGGCAGGCCCACCTCGTCGCGCACGACCGCGCGCGCGAGCGTCTCGTGCCACGCGGCCTCGGCGTCGGCGAACCGGCCCGGGCCCCACGTCTCGAGCCGCAGCGCCTCGCCCCAGCCGACGATCCCGTCGCCGCGGCGCACCCACGCGAGGGGTCGCGTGTCGGGCAGGAGGTCGACGAGGGCGTCGAGACCGCCGGGCAGGTCGGGGATCCGGGTGGTCCTCACGACCAGCGGGTGGGGCTGTGCGGCGGTGGCCGACGGTTCTGCGCTCATCGCCTCCCAGCGTAAGCCGCGACGGTGCGACCCCGGGCGCGGGGACGTGGAAGCATGGGCGGCATGCCCCGTGCCAACCTGGACAAGAAGCCCTCCGAGGTCGCGTCGATGTTCGACGGGATCGCCTCCCGGTACGACCTGACCAACGACATCCTGTCGCTCGGGCAGGACCGCGCGTGGCGCCGGGCGACGGTCCGCGCGATCGGCGCGCTCCCGGGCGAGAAGGTGCTCGACCTCGCGGCGGGGACCGGCACGTCCTCGGAGCCGTTCGCCGACGACGGCGTGCGCGTCGTCCCGTGCGACTTCTCCCTCGGCATGCTCCAGGTCGGCAAGGAGCGTCGGCCGGACCTCCCGTTCGTCGCCGGGGACGCGACGCGGCTCCCGTTCGCGGACGGCACGTTCGACGCGGTGACGATCTCGTTCGGGCTGCGCAACGTCGTCGACACCGAGGGCGCGCTGCGCGAGATGCTGCGGGTCGTGCGACCGGGCGGGCGCGTGGTCATCTGCGAGTTCTCGACCCCCACGTGGGCGCCGTTCCGTGTCCTGTACCAGGAGTACCTGGTCCAGGCGCTGCCGCGCATCGCCTCCGCGGTGACCCGCGAGGGCGGGTCGTACCAGTACCTCGCCGAGTCGATCGCCGCGTGGCCGGACCAGGAGGGCCTGGGCCGTCTCCTGCTCCGCGCAGGCTGGGAGAAGGTCGCCTACCGCAACCTCTCCGGCGGGATCGTCGCGCTGCACCGGGGCGTGCGCCCGGCCTGACGGGACGCCAGGTCCACGGCCCCGCGCGTGCCGCGCGGGGCCTTCTCGGCGACCCCGGCGGCACGCGGCCGCGTCGGCGCGCGTGCGCGGCGCTGACCTGGGACGACGGCGACCCGGGCGGGCGCGGACGCGCGGGAGGCTAGGCCATCGCGGCGCCGGCCCCCTTGCCCGCGAGTCCTCGTCCCCAGGGCCGGTCGTCGCCGGGCGACAGGACCTTCGTCACAGGATCTCCCAGGGAAGGGTCGCCTTGCTACACATCTCCCGTCCGGAGTGACTAGAGTGGCGGTGTCCATTGTGACCGACTTCACAAGGGCAGTGGATGCACCGTGTCCCGAGCCGGGCCACGGTGGAGCATCGCACGAGGACTCCGACGACGGGACGGCGAGGTGGGCACGGTGGGCGCGAGGCTCGACGACGCCGACGTGATCGTCGTGGGCGCCGGCCCGGCCGGTTCCGCGGCCGCCCACTACTGCGCCGCCGCGGGCCTGAGCGTGCTCCTCCTCGAGAAGTCCGCCTTCCCGCGCGACAAGATCTGCGGCGACGGCCTGACGCCGCGCGCGGTCGCCGAGCTCGTGCGCATGGGCGTCCCCACGCGCTCCGAGGACGGCTGGATCCGCAACCGCGGGCTGCGCGTCGTCGCGAGCGGCCGCTCGTGGGAGCTCGCGTGGCCGGACCTCGCGTCGTACCCCAGCTACGGCATGGCCCGCGCGCGCCACTCGTTCGACCGCACGCTCGCCGAGCACGCGCAGCGCACCGGCGCCAAGCTGCTCGAGCGCACCGCCGTCACCGGTCCCGTCCTCGACGAGCGCACGGGCCGCGTCGTCGGCGTCACGGCGCGCCCCGTGGACGAGAAGGGCCGGCGCGCCGGGGACGAGGTCACCTACCGGGCTCCCGTCGTCATCGCGGCCGACGGCGTCTCGTCCCGCTTCGCGCTCGCCCTCGGCCTCGCGCGGCGCGAGGACCGCCCGATCGGCGTCGCCGTCCGCACCTACTTCCGCACGCCCCGCCACGACGACCCGTGGATGGAGTCCCACCTCGAGCTGTGGGACGGCAAGCCCCGCGAGTCGAACCTCCTGCCGGGCTACGGCTGGATCTTCTCGCTCGGCGACGGCACGGCGAACGTCGGCCTCGGCTCGGTCAGCTCGACGCCCGCGCGCCAGTCCGCGGCGAACGTCGACTACAAGGACCTGTTCGCCACCTGGATGCGCAACGCGCCCGCCGAGTGGGAGTTCACGGAGGAGAACCGGCTCGCCCCGGTGCGCGGCGCGGCGCTGCCCATGGGCTTCAACCGCACGCCGCTGTACACGCGCGGCGTGCTGCTCGTCGGGGACTCGGGCGGCATGGTGAGCCCGTTCAACGGCGAGGGCATCGCGTACGCGATGCAGGCCGGGCGGGCCGCGGCCGACGTCGTGGCCCAGTCCCGCGTGCGCCTCACCGACGCGGGGCGCGAGCGTGCGCTGCAGACGTACCCGCGCCTCATGCGGCGCGAGCTCGGCGGCTACTACACGCTCGGCCGGTACTTCGTGAAGCTCATCGAGCACCCCGAGATCATGCGGATCTGCACGCGCTACGGGCTCCCGCGCCCGGTCGTCATGCGGTTCGTCCTCAAGCTCCTGTCGGACTGCTACGAGCCCCGCGGCGGCGACTGGGTCGACCGCGTCATCGCCGGGCTGACCAGGGTGGTGCCATCGTCATGAGCCCACGAGGTGGGCCGGCACCCGCGCACCACGCAGCGCCGGCACTCGCACCACCTGACCGCGGACCCGGACGACGCCGTCCGGGGAGACCCGTCCCGAGCCCCCACTCGAGGAGTCGACGATGACCAACCCGTACGTCCCGCTGCTCGTCCTCATGGGCGTGGCCGCAGTGCTCGCGCTCGGCGGCGTCGCCGCGAGCGCGGTCATCGGCCCCAAGCGGTACAACCGCGCCAAGCTCGACGCCTACGAGTGCGGCATCGAGCCCACGCCCCACGCCGTCGGCGGCGGGCGCTTCCCGATCAAGTACTACCTCGTCGCGATGACGTTCATCGTCTTCGACATCGAGGTCGTCTTCCTCTACCCGTGGGCCGTCGACTTCGCGACGCTCGCGACGTTCGGGCTGGTGGCGATGCTCGCGTTCCTCGCGCTCATCACCGTCCCGTTCGTCTACGAGTGGCGCCGCGGCGGCCTCGAGTGGGACTGACGGTGGCACCCAGCGTGGGCCCCGGCGGGCACCGGCGAGAGAACTAGGAGAGACACCATGGGGATCGAGGAAGCTCCCTCGGGCTTCTTGCTCACCACGATCGAGGACCTCGCGGGGTACCTGCGCAAGGCGTCGCTGTGGCCCGTGACGTTCGGCCTCGCGTGCTGCGCCATCGAGATGATGGCGGCTGGCGCGTCGCGGTTCGACCTGTCGCGCTTCGGCATGGAGGTCTTCCGCGCGTCGCCGCGCCAGGCGGACCTCATGATCGTGGCCGGGCGCGTGAGCCAGAAGATGGCGCCGGTCGTGCGGCAGGTCTACGACCAGATGAGCGAGCCCAAGTGGGTCCTGTCCATGGGCGTGTGCGCGTCGAGCGGCGGCATGTTCAACAACTACGCGATCGTGCAGGGCGTCGACCACGTCGTCCCTGTCGACATCTACCTGCCCGGCTGCCCGCCGCGGCCGGAGATGCTCATCAACGCGATCCTCGCGCTGCACGACCAGATCCAGCACGAGCCGCTCGGCGTGAACCGCAAGGAGGCGGCGCGCGCCGCCGAGGCGGCGGCGCTCGAGGCGACGCCCACGTTCCAGATGAAGGGGCTGCTGCGGTGACGGACGAGAAGAGCGGCGCCGGCACGCCGGTGCCGCAGCCGGAGGAGGTGAACGGCCCCCGGTCGGCCGACCTCCTGACCGGTGCCGGGGCGCCCCGCACGCTCGAGGTCGTCGAGGTCCGCGAGGGCATGTTCGGCGTCCACGGCTCGGGCGACACGTCCGGGTACGGCGGGCTGGTCCAGCCCGTCGCGATGCCGGGCGCGAGCGCGCGCCCCTACGGCGGCTGGTTCGACGAGGTCGTGGACGTCCTCGCCGAGGTGCTCGAGGCCTCCGGCGTCGCGTTCGACGCCGCGGTCGAGCGCGTCGTCGTCGACCCGCCCGGCGCGCACGCCGAGCTGACCCTGCACGTGCACCGCGACCATCTCGTCGAGGTGTGCCGCGCGCTGCGCGACGACCAGGACCTGCGCTTCGAGCTGAGCCTGGGCGTGAGCGGCGTGCACTTCCCGCACGACGTCGGCCGCGAGCTGCACGCCGTCTACCACCTGACCTCGATCACCCACGGCCGGCGGCTGCGGCTCGAGGTGGCGGTGCCCGACGCGGACCCGCACGTGCCGTCCACGACGTCCGTCTACCCGACGAACGACTGGCACGAGCGCGAGACGTGGGACTTCTTCGGCATCGTCTTCGACGGCCACCCGTCGCTCGCGCGCATCGAGATGCCCGACGACTGGCCGGGCCACCCGCAGCGCAAGGACTACCCGCTCGGCGGGATCCCCGTCGAGTACAAGGGCGCGACCGTGCCCCCGCCCGACACGAGGAGGTCGTACTCGTGAGCACGCACACCACCGGCGCCCCCGGCGGCGCCCCGCACGCCACCCGGCCGCCCGTCGGCGACTTCGACCCCGGCGTCCCGAGCTTCGAGGCGTCCGGCGGCGACTGGGCCGAGATCGCGGAGAGCGCCGTCGCGGCCGCCGCGCTCGGCGAGGAGCGCATCGTCGTCAACATGGGCCCGCAGCACCCGTCGACGCACGGCGTGCTCCGCCTCATGCTCGAGATCGACGGCGAGACGGTCACCGAGGCGCGCTGCGGCATCGGCTACCTGCACACCGGCATCGAGAAGAACATGGAGTTCCGGACGTGGACGCAGGGCGTCACGTTCTGCACCCGCATGGACTACCTCGCGCCGCTGTTCCAGGAGACGGCCTACTGCCTCGCGGTCGAGAAGCTCCTCGGCATCACGGACGACGTGCCCGAGCGGGCGAGCGTCATCCGCGTGCTGATGATGGAGCTCAACCGCATCGCGTCCCACCTCGTGTGCCTCGGCACGGGCGGCAACGAGATGGGCGCGACGACCGTCATGACCATCGCGTTCACCGCGCGCGAGGAGATCCTGCGGATCTTCGAGGCGGTCACGGGGCTGCGCATGAACCACGCGTACGTTCGCCCGGGCGGCGTCGCGCAGGACGTGCCGCCGGACCTCGTCGAGCAGGTCCGCCGGGCGGACCCGCTCGTGCGCCGCTACCTCGGCCAGCTCGGCGACCTCATGCTCGCCAACCCCATCTTCAAGGGGCGCCTCGTCGGGGTCGGGCACCTCAACCTCGCGGGCTGCATGGCGCTCGGCGTCACCGGCCCGGTGCTGCGCTCGACGGGCCACCCGTACGACGTGCGCAAGTCCGACCCGTACTGCGGCTACGAGACGTACGACTTCGACGTCCCGACCGCGACGGGCGCCGACTGCTACGACCGCGTCGTGCTGCGGCTCGAGGAGTGCTACCAGTCGCTGCACATCGTCGCGCAGTGCCTCGACCGCCTCGAGGCGACGGCGGGCCAGCCCGTCATGGTGGGCGACCGCAAGATCGCGTGGCCCGCGCAGCTCGCGATCGGGAGCGACGGCCAGGGCAACTCGCTCGAGCACATCAAGGAGATCATGGGCTCCTCGATGGAGGCCCTGATCCACCACTTCAAGCTCGTCACCGAGGGCTTCCGGGTCCCCGTGGGGCAGGCGTGGCAGACCGTGGAGCACCCGCGCGGCGAGCTCGGGGTGCACCTCGTGTCCGACGGCGGCACACGCCCCTACCGGGCGCACTTCCGCGACCCGTCGTTCAACAACCTCCAGGCCGTGGCGGCGATGTGCGAGGGCGGCCAGGTGGCCGACGTCGTGGTCGCGGTCGCGTCCCTGGACCCCGTGCTGGGAGGGGTGGACCGATGACCATCGACGCCGGACCTGCGACGGACGGGACGCCCGCCCGGCGGGCGCGCCCCGGGTACGACGCGGAGACGACGGCGCGCCTCGCCGCCGACGCCGCGCAGATCGTCGCGCGCTACCCCGAGTCCCGCTCCGCGCTGCTGCCGATGCTGCACCTCGTGCAGTCCGAGGACGGCTACGTGTCGCGCGACGGCATCCTGTTCTGCGCGGAGCAGCTCGGCCTCACCGCGGCCGAGGTCTCCGCCGTCGCGACGTTCTACACCCAGTACAAGCGCCACCCCAACGGCACCTACACCGTGGGCGTCTGCACGAACACGCTGTGCGCGATCATGGGCGGCGACGCGATCTTCGACGAGCTGTCGGAGCACCTCGGCGTCGGGCACGACGAGACGACCGAGGACGGCGCGATCACGCTCGAGCGCGTGGAGTGCAACGCGGCCTGCGACTACGCGCCCGTGATGATGGTCAACTGGGAGTTCTTCGACAACCAGACCCCCGGCAGCGCGACGGACGTCGTGGACCGGCTCCGCGCCGGCGAGGCCGTCGCCCCGACGCGCGGCGCGGCGAGCGTGTGCACGTTCAAGCAGATGAGCCGCGTGCTCGCCGGCTTCACCGACGGCCGCGCCGACGAGGGCGTCGGCGCGGGCGAGCCCACCCTCGCCGGCCTGCGGCTCGCGCGCGAGCACGGCTGGACCGCACCGACCGGTGAGACGGACGCGGAGGCGGCCCCGGACGGCGGCGCCCCCGCCGGCGGTGCGCCGGACGCCGGCGAGGCGCAGTCGAGCGCCGAGCGGAAGCCGACGACCGACGCCGACGTCGACCCCGGCGGCAAGGCCGAGTCGCCCGGCACGAAGCCCGACCCGTCGAAGGGAGCGGACGCATGAGCGAGCAGCAGAGCACCGAGACCCGTCCGGCGCCGGACCCGCTGACCCCGGTCCTGTCGGACACGTGGGACGCGGACCGGTCCTGGACGCTCGCGTCGTACCTGGACCGCGGCGGCTACGCGGGCCTGCGCGCGGCGCTCGGGCAGGAGCCGGGCGACGTCGTCGCGACGGTCAAGGCGTCGGGCCTGCGCGGCCGCGGCGGCGCGGGGTTCCCCACGGGCATGAAGTGGGGCTTCCTGCCCGCGCCCGACGGCGGCCCGCGCTACCTCGTCGTCAACGCGGACGAGTCCGAGCCGGGCACGTGCAAGGACATCCCGCTCATGCTCGCGAGCCCGCAGGCGCTCGTCGAGGGCGTGGCGATCACGTCGTACGCGATCGGGTGCGACCACGCGTTCATCTACGTGCGCGGCGAGGTGCTGCACGTGTACCGCCGCCTGCTGCGCGCGGTCGAGGAGGCGTACGAAGCGGGCTACCTCGGCAAGGACGTGCTCGGGTCGGGCTTCGACCTCGACGTCACGGTCCACGCCGGGGCCGGCGCGTACATCTGCGGCGAGGAGACGGCGCTGCTCGACTCGCTCGAGGGCCGTCGCGGGCAGCCGCGGCTCAAGCCGCCGTTCCCCGCGGTCGCGGGCCTGTACGCGCGGCCGACGGTCGTGAACAACGTCGAGTCGATCGCGAGCGTGCCCTCGATCGTCGCGCGCGGCGCGGACTGGTTCACGTCGATGGGCACGGAGCGCTCGGCCGGCGTCGGCCTGTTCTCGCTCTCCGGGCACGTGACGTGGCCGGGGCAGTACGAGGCTCCGCTCGGCACGACGCTGCGCGAGCTGCTCGACCTCGCGGGCGGGATGCGCGGGGGCAAGGCGCTGAAGTTCTGGACGCCGGGCGGCTCGTCGACGCCGCTGTTCACCGACGCGCACCTCGACACCCCGCTCGACTACGAGTCGGTCGCGGCGGCGGGCTCGATGCTCGGCACGCGCGCGCTCCAGCTCTTCGACGAGACGACGTGCGTCGTGCGGGCCGTGAGCCGGTGGACCGACTTCTACGCGCACGAGTCGTGCGGCAAGTGCACGCCGTGCCGCGAGGGCACGTACTGGATGAAGCAGGTCCTGGCGCGCATCGAGGCGGGCCAGGGCACGGAGGCCGACCTCGACCTGCTCCTCGACACGTGCGACAACATCCTGGGCCGCGCGTTCTGCGCGCTCGGCGACGGCGCCACGTCGCCCGTCACGAGCAGCATCGCGCTGTTCCGCGACGAGTACGAGGCGCACATCACGGAGCACCGCTGCCCGTTCGACCCGGCGGCCTCCGCGCTCTTCGACTACACGCCCCGCCCGGCCCGCGTCCTGACGGCAGGAGTGCACTGATGACGACCACGACCCCCGCCCCGGGCACCGGCTCCTCGGCCGTCGCGCCCTCGGGCGGCGCGGCCAAGCCCCCGGCCCCCGCGGACCAGGTGACGTTCACGATCGACGACATCGAGATGTCGGTGCCCAAGGGCACGCTCGTGATCCGCGCGGCCGAGCAGATCGGGATCCAGATCCCGCGGTTCTGCGACCACCCGCTGCTCGAGCCCGCCGGGGCGTGCCGCCAGTGCCTCGTCGAGGTCGCGGCGCCCGACCGCGAGGGCAACGTGCGGCCCATGCCGAAGCCGCAGGCGTCGTGCACGCTCGAGGCGACGCCGGGCATGGTGGTCAAGACGCAGCGCACGAGCCCGGTCGCCGACAAGGCGCAGCACGGGATCATGGAGCTGCTGCTCATCAACCACCCGCTCGACTGCCCGGTGTGCGACAAGGGCGGCGAGTGCCCCCTGCAGAACCAGGCGATGAGCAACGGGCGGGCGACGAGCCGGTTCGTCGACGTCAAGCGCACGTTCCCGAAGCCGATCGCCGTCTCGACGACGATCCTGCTCGACCGCGAGCGCTGCGTCCTGTGCCAGCGGTGCACGCGGTTCTCGCAGGAGATCGCGGGCGACGCGTTCATCGACCTGCAGAAGCGCGGCGCCGCGCAGCAGATCGGCCGCTTCGACGAGGCCGTGCTCGACTTCGCGCCCCCCGCGGGCGAGGCGCCCGGCGACCGCCCGGTGGGCCTGGCGCTGGAGGACGAGGCCGGACTCCCGTTCGCGTCGTACTTCTCCGGCAACACCGTGCAGATCTGCCCGGTCGGCGCGCTCACGGGTGCGGCGTACCGCTTCCGGTCGCGCCCGTTCGACCTGGTCTCGACGCCGTCGGTCGCCGAGCACGACTCGTCCGGGTCGGCGATCCGCGTCGACCACCGCCGGGGCGTCGTGCTGCGCCGTCTCGCCGGCCAGGACCCGCTCGTCAACGAGGAGTGGATCACTGACCGGGACCGCTTCGCCTTCACGTGGCAGTCCGCGCCGGACCGCCTCACGCACCCGCTCGTGCGCGACCACGAGGTCGCGCCGGACGGCACGGTGACGCGCGGCGAGCTGCGCCCGGCCTCGTGGGCCGAGGCGCTCGAGGTCGCGGCCGACGCCCTGACCCGGGCCCGCGACGCGGGCGGGGTCGGCGTCCTGCCCGGCGGGCGGCTCACGGTCGAGGACGCGTACGCGTACGCCAAGCTCGCGCGCACGTGGCTGCGCACCAACGACGTCGACCACCGGGCCCGCGCGCACAGCGCGGAGGAGGCGGACTTCCTCGCGCACGCCGTCGCCGGCACCGGTCTCGGCGTGACCTTCCCCGACCTCGAGAAGGCCCCCGCGGTCCTGCTCGTCGGCCTCGAGGCCGAGGAGGAGGCGGGCGTCGCGTTCCTGCGCCTGCGCAAGGGCGCGCTGCGGCACCGGGTCCGCGTGTTCTCCGTGGCGCCGTTCGCGTCGCGCGGCGTGCAGCGCATGCACGGCACGCTGCTCCCCGCCGCCCCGGGCACCGAGGCGGAGTGGCTCGACGGCATCGCCGCGGGCGACCGGGTCCGCACGCTCGACGAGGCGAGCGGCACCGACGACGTCCTCGCCGACGCGAGCGACGCGCTCCGGCAGGCGGGCGCGGTCGTCCTCGTGGGGGAGCGGCTCGCCGCGACGCCCGGCGGCTACAGCGCGCTGCTGCGCGCGGTCGCCGCGACGGGCGCGCGCGTCGCCTGGGTCCCGCGCCGAGCAGGCGAGCGGGGCGGCGTCGAGGCGGGCACGCTGCCCAACCTCCTGCCGGGCGGCCGCCCGGTCGCCGACGCCGCGGCCCGCGTGGACGTCGCGACCGTGTGGGGCGCGGCGACGACCGAGGACCACCCCGCGGGGCTGCCCACGGCCCCGGGCCGCGACCTGGGGGAGATGCTCGACGCGCTCTCGGTCGGCCAGCTCGCGGGCGTCCTCGTGGGCGGGCTCGAGCTCGACGACCTGCCCGACCCGGCGCACGCGCGCCGCGCGCTCGAGGCGGCGGACGTCGTCGTCTCGCTCGAGGTGCGGCGCTCGGCGGTGACGGACCTCGCCGACGTCGTCCTCCCGGTCGCGCCGCCCGTGGAGCGGGCCGGGGCGTTCGTGAGCTGGGAGGGGCGCGTGCGCCCGTTCCCGGCCGCGCTCGCCTCGACCGCGATGCCCGACCACCGCGTGCTCGACGCGCTCGCGGACGCCGCCGGCGCCCCGCTCGGCCTGTCGACGCTCGAGGCCGTGCGCGCCGAGCTCGAGCAGCTCGTGGGCGACGGCGCGTGGGACGGCGCGCGCGCCGCGGCGCCCACGGTCGACGCGACCGAGCCGCCCGCCGTCGCGCCGGGGACCGCGGTCCTCGCGAGCTGGCGCCTCCTCCTCGACGACGCGCGCGGCCAGGACGGCGAGCGCTACCTGGCCGGCACGGCCAAGCGCCCCGTGGCCCGCCTGTCGGCGGCCACGGCCGCCGCGGTCGACGTGTTCGACGGCGAGCTCGTGCGCGTCGTCACCGACCGGGGCGCGGTCACGCTCCCCGTGGTGGTGACCGACATGGTCGACCACGTGGTGTGGCTGCCGCTGCGCTCGCCGGGGTCGTCCGTGCACGCCACGCTCGGCGCGGTGCCGGGCGACCTCGTCCGGCTCGAGCCGGGGACCACCGACGGAGGGGAGGGCGCATGAGCGGCCTGCACGCGCTCCACGCGCTGGCCACCGAGACGCCGGCGGTGCCCGGCATCACGGCGAACTTCTCGCAGGACAACGGCTGGACGTACCTCGTCAAGGCCGTCCTCATCCTCGTCTTCCTGCTGACGAGCGTGCTGTTCGCGATCTGGTTCGAGCGCAAGGTCGTCGCCCGCATGCAGGTGCGGCCCGGCCCGAACTGGCACGGCCCGTTCGGCCTGCTCCAGTCCCTCGCCGACGCGATGAAGCTCCTGCTCAAGGAGGACATCACCGTCAAGGCGGCCGACAAGTTCGTCTACCTGCTCGCGCCGATGATCTCCGTGTTCTGCGCGCTCCTCGTGTTCGCGGTCATCCCGTTCGGGCCCGAGGTGCAGATCCCGTTCACGGACTACGTGACGCCTGCCCAGCTCACCGACTTCCCGGTCGCGACGCTCTACATCCTCGCGTGCGCGTCGCTCGGCGTGTACGGGATCGTGCTCGGCGGCTGGTCGTCCGGCTCGACGTACCCGCTGCTCGGGTCGGTCCGCTCGACGGCCCAGGTCATCAGCTACGAGCTCGCGATGGGCCTGTCGCTCGTCTCCGTCTTCCTCATGGCGGGGTCGATGTCGACCTCGCGCATCGTCGACTCGCAGACGCAGCTGTGGTGGTTCCTCCCGCTCCTGCCGGCGTTCGTCATCTACGTGATCTCCATGGTCGGCGAGACGAACCGCCTCCCGTTCGACCTCCCCGAGGCCGAGGGCGAGCTCGTGTCGGGGTACATGACCGAGTACTCGTCGATGAAGTTCGCGTGGTTCTTCCTCGCGGAGTACATCAACATGCTCAACGTCTCCGCGGTCGCGACGACGCTGTTCCTCGGCGGGTGGCGTGCCCCGTGGCCGCTCTCGGCGATCAACGACGGGATGCTCAACGAGGGCTGGTGGCCGATCCTCTGGTTCCTCGTCAAGGTCTGGGCCGTCATGTTCTTCTTCGTGTGGGTGCGCGGCACGCTGCTGCGCCTGCGCTACGACCAGTTCATGCGCTTCGGCTGGAAGGTCCTCATCCCGTTCGCGCTCGCGTGGCTCGTGCTGCTCGCCGTCGCCCAGGCCGTGCGCCAGTTCCTCGACGTGGACCTGCGCGTGTTCATCGGGATCGCGGTCGCGATAGCCCTCGTGGTGGTGGTCGTCGTCTGGTTCTGGCCCGAGAAGAAGGCGCCGCCCGGGTCGGCTCCGCGCGCCGCGGGCGCCGCGCCCGAGCCGTTCGACGCGTTCGCCGGCGGCTTCCCCGTCCCGCCGCTGCCCGGCCAGTCGCTCCCGCCCTCGCCGCGTCGTCGGGCCCTCGTGCCCGACGACGCGGGCACCGCCCGGGCGTCCGCCGCACCGGGTGCCGGTGCTCCCCGCGACACACCGCACGACAAGGAGGTCGACCGTGGCTGACGACCAGAAGCCGGACCGGCCGGGTGAGTACGAGGTCCGCCGCCCGCAGGCGAAGGGCCTGCGCGAGCTCGTCGCGCCCGTCGCCGGGTTCGGCGTGACCTTCTCCTCGATGTTCCGGCCGACCGTGACGGAGCAGTACCCGCGCCAGAAGGTGCCGCCCAAGCCGCGCTACCACGGCCGGCACCAGCTCAACCGGTACCCCGACGGGCTCGAGAAGTGCATCGGGTGCGAGCTGTGTGCCTGGGCGTGCCCCGCGGACGCGATCTACGTCGAGGGCGCGGACAACGCGGACCTCCCCGACGGCGGCCACATGTCGCCCGGCGAGCGGTACGGCCGCGTCTACCAGATCAACTACCTGCGCTGCATCTTCTGCGGGCTGTGCATCGAGGCGTGCCCGACGCGCGCGCTGACGATGACCAACGAGTACGAGCTCGCCGGGCCGACGCGCGAGGGCATGATCTGGGAGAAGCAGGACCTCCTCGCGCCGCTGCGCGAGGGCATGCTCGCCGCGCCGCACCCGATGGTGCCCGGGACGTCGGACACCGAGTACTACCGCGGAGAGGTGAGCGGCCCGGTGGCCGAGCAGGTGGAGTGGGTGCGCGAGCACCGGCCGGACGACCCGACGCTCCCGCCGGAGCAGGCGGGCCGCGAGCCGGAGGTCCGGCGGGTCACGCAGCCGTCCGGGCGGTCCGCCCGTCCGTCGGCCCGGAAGGGCGCGCGGTGATCGGGGGCGGCGGCGAGGCGGTCCTGTTCTGGGTCCTCGCCCCTCTCATGGTGCTCGCGGCGCTCTCGCTGCTCTTCGCACGCAAGGCGGTGCACGCCGCCATCGCGGTCATGTTCGTCATGGTCGACCTCGCGATCCTCTACATCGCGCAGGAGGCGTCGTTCCTCGGCGTCGTCCAGGTGGTCGTCTATACGGGCGCCGTGATGATGCTGTTCCTCTTCGTGCTCATGCTCGTCGGCGTCGACGCGTCGGACTCGCTCGTCGAGACGATCCGCGGCCAGCGCTGGATCGGCGTGCTGCTCGGGCTCGGGCTCGGGGCGGTGCTGGTCGGCGTCGTCTCGCAGGCGGCGTTCCCGCCCGCGGTCGGCCTCGAGGCCGCGAACGCGGTGACGAACCCGGTCGCGCTCGCACGCGTGCTCTTCGCGGACTACGTGTTCGCGATGGAGGTCGTGGGCATCCTGCTCATCACCGCCGCGGTCTCGGCGCTCGTGCTCACGCACCGGCGCCGCCTCACCCCGAAGGTCGGCCAGCGCGAGCAGGCGGACGCGAAGGTCGCGGCCCTGCCCTCGGGCGGCCGGCTCACGCCGCTCGCCGCGCCCGGCGTCTACGCGCAGAACAACGCGATGGACACGCCGGCCCTCGACCCGCAGGGCCGGCCCATCGAGGAGTCGGTGTCCCGCATCCTGCGGATCCGCGGCCAGGAGCGCTCGGCCGGCACGATCCTCGAGGCCGAGCGCGACGTGCTCGTCGAGCACGAGCCGCAGCGCGCCCTGCCCGCGCTGCGCGCCCAGGACGCGAACGAGCGCGTGGTGCAGGCCGCGACGGCCGAGCAGCCCGAGGGCGAGGCGCCCGCCGGCGACGTCGCGGGTCCTGACGACCCGGGCCGGTCCCGCGTGCCCGGCGCGACCCCGGGAGGAGAGGACTGATGGAGCTCACCCACTACCTCGTGCTGGCCTCGATCCTCTTCGCGATCGGCGCCGCGACGGTCCTGCTGCGCCGCAACGCGATCATCGTGTTCATGGGCGTCGAGCTCATGCTCAACGCGACCAACCTCGCGTTCGTCACGTTCGCCCGCATGCACGGCGACGTGACCGGCCAGGTCCTCGCGTTCTTCGTCATGGTGGTCGCGGCGGCGGAGGTCGTCGTCGGCCTCGCGATCATCGTGTCCATCTTCCGCACCCGTCGGTCCGCCTCGGTCGACGACGTCAACCTGCTCAAGAGCTGAGGGGCCGGCACCGATGACGATGCTCCTTCCCGCCCTGCCGTCGGTGGGCGGACTGCTGACCGCGACCGACGTCGTGCCCGCGACCGAGACGGTCCCGGGCGCGTTCCTCGCCGCACCGCTGCTCGTGCTGCTCCCGCTCGTCGGGGCGGCCGTCCTGCTGCTCGCGGGCCGCCGCAGCGACCGCTGGGGCGCCTGGTTCGGCGTGCTCATGTCCGCCGCGGCGTTCGTCGTGGGCCTGGTCCTCTTCCTGTCGATGCTGGGCCTCCCGGTCGACGAGCGCGTCGTGGACTACCGCCTGTTCGACTGGATCGTGTCCGGCGGTCTCGACCTCGCCGTCGGGCTGCGGATCGACCCGCTGTCCCTGACGTTCGTGCTCCTCGTGACGTTCGTGGGCACGCTCATCCACGTCTACGCGGTCGCCTACATGGCGCACGACCGCGACCGGCGCCGGTTCTTCGCGTACCTCAACCTGTTCATCGCGGCGATGCTCGTCCTCGTCCTGGCCGACTCGTTCCTCCTGCTGTTCGTCGGCTGGGAGGGCGTCGGGCTCGCGTCGTACCTGCTCATCGGGTTCTGGAACCACAACCGGGCGTACGCGGTCGCGGCGAAGAAGGCGTTCGTCATGAACCGCGTGGGCGACATCGGCCTCATCGTCGCGCTCATGCTCATGTTCGCGACGTTCGGCGCGCTCGACTTCAGCACCGTGTTCGCCCGCGTGCCGGAGGCCTCGACCGCGCTGCTCACGGCGACGGGCCTCGCGCTCCTGCTCGCGGCGTGCGGCAAGTCCGCGCAGTTCCCGCTCCAGGCGTGGCTCGGGGACGCGATGGCCGGCCCGACGCCGGTCTCCGCCCTCATCCACGCGGCCACCATGGTCACGGCGGGCGTCTATCTCGTCGTGCGGTCCGCGCCGATCTTCGAGGGCGCGCCGACGGCGCAGCTCGTCGTGGTGATCGTCGGTGCGGTGACGCTGCTCTTCGGGGCGATCGTCGGCTGCGCGAAGGACGACATCAAGAAGGCGCTCGCCGCGTCGACCATGTCGCAGATCGGTTACATGATCCTCGCGGCCGGGCTCGGCCCGATCGGTTACGCGTTCGCGATCTTCCACCTCGTGACGCACGGCTTCTTCAAGGCCGGCATGTTCCTCGGTGCCGGGTCGGTGATGCACGGCATGGACGACCAGGTCGACATGCGCCGCTTCGGCGGCCTGGCGCGGTACATGAAGGTCACGTGGATCACGTTCATGATGGGCTGGCTCGCGATCCTCGGCATCCCGCCGTTCTCGGGCTTCTGGAGCAAGGACAAGATCATCGAGGCCGCCTTCGTCCCCGTGGACGGCGAGCCGTGGCGGGCCTGGGTCTTCGGCGGCGTCGCGCTGCTCGGCGCGGGCATCACCGCGTTCTACATGTCGCGCCTGTTCTTCATGACGTTCTCCGGACGCCGCCGCTGGAACGACGGCAGCGGCTCCGTGGACGGCCTCGGCCCGCAGGACGGTCCCGTCCAGCACCCGCACGAGTCCCCGCGTCTCATGACGTGGCCGATGATCGTGCTCGCCGTCGGGTCGGTGGCCCTGGGCGGCATCCTCGCCGCGGGCTCGCGCTTCGTCACGTGGCTCGAGCCCGTCACGGGGCACGCCGAGCACCACGAGCCGGTGCTGCCCGTCTGGTCGCTCATCGCCCTGACGCTCCTGCTGGTCCTCGCTGGCGCGGCGCTCGCGTGGCGCCAGTACGCGATGTCGAGCGTCCCGGTCCGCGCCCCGCGCGGCTCGGTGCTCACGCGCGCGGCCCGGCGCGACCTGTACCAGGACGACGTCAACGAGACCGTGTTCATGCGCCCCGGCCAGTACCTCACGCGCTCGCTCGTCTACGCCGACAAGGAGATGGTCGACGGCGGCTGGATGGGCCTGGCGGGACTCGTCGGCAAGGTGGGGGAGTGGCTCCGCGGCTGGCAGAACGGCTACGTGCGCTCGTACGGCGCGACGATGCTCGGCGGCCTCGTGGTCGTCGTCGCCGTCGTCCTCGCCCTGACCACCGGCTCCGCGAGCTGAGAGGGAGACACCCATGACCACCTCCGTCCCCTGGTTGTCCCTGCTCATCGCCTGGCCCCTGGTGGGTGCCGCGGCGGTGTGGCTCACGGCCGCCGCCCGCACGCGCGGCGTCGGTGCCGGCGCGCTGCGTGCCGTGCGCGGCATCGCGCTCGGTGCGGCGCTCGTCGAGCTCGGCCTGCTCGTCGGCGCGTTCACCGCGTTCGACACGTCGGCGGCGGGCACCCACCAGCTCGCCGAGACGTACCGCTGGATCCCGCAGATCGGGGCGAGCTACGCGGTGGGCGCCGACGGCGTCGCGCTCGCGCTCGTCGCGCTCTCGGTGCTGCTGGTCCCGCTCGTCGTGCTCGCCGCGTGGAAGGAGCAGGACGGCGACGTCCGCCGCCTGCGCCACTACCTCGCGCTCGTGCTGCTGCTCGAGGCGTTCATGGTCGCGGTGTTCGTCGCGCGCGACGTGTTCCTCTTCTACGTGCTGTTCGAGGCCATGCTGATCCCGGTCTACTTCATGATCGGCGGGTTCGGCGTCGGGGCACGGCGGCGCTACGCCGCCGTGAAGTTCCTGCTGTTCTCGCTCGCGGGCGGCCTCATCATGCTCGCGGCCGTCATCGCGCTCTACGTGCAGGTGCCGATCGACCCGGCCACGGGCGCGCGGCCCGAGGACGCGTTCCTCACGGCGAACCTCGTGGGGTACTTCGCGGAGACCCCGATGCCGGTCACGATCGAGCGGCTGCTGTTCCTCGGCTTCTTCCTCGCCTTCGCCATCAAGGCGCCGCTCTTCCCCGTGCACACCTGGCTGCCCGACGCCGCGCAGCACGCGCCCGCCGGGACGTCCACCCTGCTCGTCGGCGTCCTGGACAAGGTGGGCACGTTCGGGATGCTCACGCTGTGCCTGCCGCTGTTCCCGAACGCGAGCAGGTGGGCGGCGCCCGTCGTCGTGGTGCTCGCCGTGGTGTCGATCCTCTACGGCGCGCTCATGGCGATCGGGCAGAGCGACCTCATGCGCCTCATCGCCTACACGTCGGTGTCGCACTTCGGGTTCATCGTGCTCGGCATCTTCGCGTTCACGTCGCTCAGCGTGTCCGGCTCGTCGCTCTACATGGTGAACCACGGCATCTCGACCGGGGCGCTCTTCCTCCTGGCAGGCTTCCTCGTCGCGCGGCACCCCGAGCGGTCGCAGCGCATCGCGGACTACGGCGGCCTCCAGAAGGTCGTCCCGGTGCTCGCGGGCACGTTCCTCGTGGCGGGCCTGTCCGCGCTGTCGCTGCCGGGCCTGTCGACGTTCGTCAGCGAGATCATGGTCCTCGTCGGGACGTTCGCGCGCAGCCCGTGGGCCGCGCTCGTCGCGGTGCTCGGCGTCGTGCTCGCCGCGCTCTACGTGCTCCTCACCTACCAGCGGGTCTTCACGGGCGGCACGCGCGAGGGGCTGGAACAGCTCCCCGACCTGGGCGCGCGCGAGAAGTGGGTCGTCGCGCCGCTGCTGGTCGCCCTCCTCGTCCTCGGGTTCTACCCGGCACCCGCGCTCGACCTCGTGCGCGAGCCCGCCGAGGTGACGCTCTCCGACCTCGCGGTCGCGGGCGTCGAGGACCCGCCGCGCTCCGACCCGTTCGCCGCGGCGACCGAGCAGGTCTCCTCGGGCCAGGGCACGTCCGTCACTCGTAGCTCCGACGAAGGGAGCGAGTCGTGAACGACTCCTTCGTGGCCCCCACGGTCGACTGGCTGTACCTCGCCCCGGTCCTCGTCGTGCTCGGCGCCGGCGTCGTCGGCGTGCTCGTCGAGGCGTTCGTCCCGGCGCGCGTCCGGCGCACGGTGCAGGTCGTCCTGGCCCTGCTGGCGACGGCCGTGGCGCTCGCGTTCGTCGTCGTGCTGTGGCGCGACCCCGCCGTCCAGGGCACGGACGGCGCCGCCTACGGCGTGCGGGTGCTCGGCGGGTCGATGGTCATCGACCCCTTCGGGCTCGCGGTCCAGGGGATCGTCGTGCTGCTCGCGTTCCTGGCGATCCTCGTGATCGCCGACCGGACGTCGACCGGCCAGGACGCGTTCGCACCGTCCGCGGCCGCCGTCCCCGGCTCGCCGTACGAGGACCTCACGCGGCGCAAGGGGCTCGAGCAGACCGAGGTCTACCCGCTCGTGCTGTTCGCCGTCGGCGGCATGATGATCTTCCCCGCCACCGGGAACCTGCTCGTGATGTTCGTCGCGCTCGAGGTGCTCTCACTCCCGCTGTACGTGCTGTCCGCGATGTCCCGGCGTCGCCGCCTGCTGTCGCAGGAGGCGTCGTTCAAGTACTTCCTGCTCGGCGCGTTCGCGTCCGCGCTGTTCGTGTTCGGCGTCGCTCTCGTCTACGGGTTCGCCGGCTCGGTGGACCTGGTCGAGGTGTACCAGTCCCTCGCGACGCCCGGGGGCCCGCTCGCGAGCATGCCCGGTCTCGTCGTCGTCGGCGCGCTGCTCATCCTCGCGGGGCTCCTCTTCAAGATCGGCGCGGCGCCGTTCCACTCCTGGACCCCCGACGTCTACCAGGGGGCACCGACGCCGATCACGGGCTTCATGGCCGCGTGCACCAAGGCGGCGGCGTTCGGCGCGCTCCTGCGCGTGCTGTACGTCGTGAGCCTCGGCCTCGCGCAGTCGTCGCCGGCCACGCGCGAGGACCTGTTCGTCGCGCTGTGGATCGTCACGCTGCTCACCATGGTCGTCGGGACCGTCGTCGGTGCCGTGCAGACCGACGTCAAGCGGCTCCTCGCCTACTCGTCGATCGCCCACGCGGGCTTCATCCTCGTCGGCGTCCTCGGCTTCTCCCAGCTCTCGCTGCGGGCGACGGTGTTCTACCTCCTCGTCTACGGCCTCGCGACGGTCGGCGCCTTCGCGGTCGTCACGCTCGTCCGCGAGACGGCCCCCGTGCGCGAGCGGGTGGCCGCGACCGTCGGGGCGGGCGCCGGGGGAGCCGACGGCTCGGACGCGGCGGACAACGTCACGGACGGCTCGTCCCGGGAGCCCGTCGCCGTGCTCGGCGAGGCCACCCACCTCGCCCAGTGGGCGGGTCTCGGGCGCCGCAGCCCGTGGCTCGCCGGCGTCTTCTCGCTCTTCCTGCTCTCCATGGCGGGCATCCCGCTGACCGCCGGGTTCGTGGCGAAGTTCACCGCGTTCGGCGCGGCGATCGCCGGCCCCGACGGGCAGGGCGGTGGCTCCACCTGGGTGCTCGCGGTGGTCGGTGTGCTCGCCTCCGCCGTGGCGGTGTTCTTCTACGTCCGCCTCATCGTGCTGATGTTCTTCACGGCACCGTCCGGCGGCGAGCGCGACGCGGCGGACGGCGGCGCGGACGCCTCGGAGGGCACCGGCGTGACCGTCGTGCGGTCGACCGGACCGACGACCGTGGCGATCGCGGTGTGCGCGATCGGGGTGCTCCTCCTCGGTGTGTTCCCCTCCCCGGTTCTCGATCTGGCGGCCGAGGCGGTTAAGTTCGTCCCGTGACCTCCGTGCCTCCCGTCCCCTCCGCGCCCGCCGGGCCCCGTGGCCCGCGTGAGCGGACCGCTCCCGTGACGACCACCGCGATCCCGATCTCGGACCCCGAGCTCGCGGCCGCGCTCACCGAGCGCCTGGCGGAGGTCGAGACCCGGCTCCGGGCCGCCGTCGCGCACGCCGACCCGCTCGCGGACACGGCGTCGCGCCACCTCGTGAACGCCGGGGGCAAGCGCCTGCGCCCCCTGCTCACGCTGCTCGCTGCCGAGCTCGGGGACGGGGCACGGCCCGAGGTCGCGGAGGCGGCCGTCGTCGTCGAGCTCACGCACCTCGCGTCGCTCTACCACGACGACGTCATGGACTCCGCGCCCGTGCGGCGCGGTGCGCCGTCCGCGCACGCGGTGTGGGGGAACTCCGTCGCGATCATGGTCGGTGACCTGCTGTTCGCGCGCGCCGCGTCGACGGTCGCGGCGCTCGGCCCGGAGGCCGTGCTCATCCAGGCCCGCACGTTCGAGCGGCTCTGCCTCGGCCAGCTCCACGAGACCACCGGACCGGGAGAGGGCGACGACCCCGTCGAGCACTACCTCGAGGTGCTCGCGGACAAGACGGCGTCGCTCCTGTCGACGTCCGCGCGGCTCGGCGCGATGTTCGCCGGCTGCCCGGCCGACGTCGTCGAGACGGTCGCGGCGTACGGCGAGCGGCTGGGGGTCGCCTTCCAGCTCGCCGACGACGTGCTGGACCTCGCGTCCTCCGGCGACGAGTCGGGCAAGACGCCCGGCACCGACCTGCGCGAGAAGGTCCCGACGATGCCGGTCCTCCTGCTGCGCGCGCGCATCGCCCAGGGGACCGCGACGGAGGACGACGCGGCGCTCGTCGCGCTGCTCGACTCCGACCTGACCGACGACGCCGCGCTCGCGGCGGCCGTCGCGGCGCTGCGCCGGCACGAGGTGCTCGCCGAGACGCGTGCGCTCGCCGTCCGGTGGGCCCGCTCCGCCGTCGACGAGCTCGACGCGCTGCCCGCCGGGCCGGTGAGCGACGCGCTGCGCTCCTTCGCGGAGGCCCTGGCGGACCGCGCCGCCTGACCCGTCGACGGGGTGAACTTTCCGGCGGCGGGCGTCGTGCCCGCGGGGCCCCCGCAGAGCCCAGGCCGGTTGCCCGGGACACCCGTCCGGCCCGGCCGGGCGCGCCACGCGCGACGAGCTTCGGTGGCGGGGGAGCCGGACCGCGCGGCCTGAGAGGGGAGTTCTCCCCATGGGACGGGTGTCGGATCTCACTCGCTCTCCCGTTATCCTCGGTTGCGCGATCGGTGGGGCCGCCTGGCAAGTGCGAGATCGAGGGGGCCGGCGAAGGGGACCGATCGCCTCCCGATCCGGCTCCTCGGAGGACTTGTGGGTTTCCTGGCGCGCCTGCGTGAGCATCGTCGTACCGTCGCGTCGGTGAGCACCGTGT
Source organism: Sphaerisporangium cinnabarinum (assembly GCF_055567015.1). NCBI lineage: Bacteria > Bacillati > Actinomycetota > Actinomycetes > Streptosporangiales > Streptosporangiaceae > Sphaerisporangium > Sphaerisporangium cinnabarinum. The sequence continues at coordinate 1,018 of NZ_JBVHRG010000006.1, read as the reverse complement.
CGGTGTTCTCCACCGCGCTGGTGGGGCTCGCGCTGTTCACCGAGGGCGAGGCCACGGCGGACGTGGACCTCAACGACTCGGGCGTGTGGGTGACGAAGACGTCGGCCGGCCTGCTGGGGCGGTTCAACTACGAGTCCCAGGCGATGGACGGGACGCTCAACGCGGGCAGCGCGTCGTTCGACGTGCAGCAGGACGCGGGCCGCGTGCTCCTCGAGGACGCGGGCACCGGGACCGCCTCGCCCGTGGACGTCGCCCATCTCAAGCTCGACGGCCAGGTGCGCCTCCCGGCGGGGGCGCAGGTCGCGTCCGGGGGCGCGACGACCGCGATCCTCGACGGCGAGGAGGGCCTGCTGTGGGTCCTGCCGTTCGACGGCGCGACGTCGTTCGACGCCGAGGAGCTGGACCCCACGGTCGAGGTCGAGGGCGACGGGGACGTCGTCGTCGCGCAGGACGGTACGGTCTTCGTCGCGGTCCCGTCGACGGGGACGCTGTGGACCGTCCGCACGACGGCGCGCGGCGCGGTCTCGGGGGAGCCCGCGTCCACCACGCTGCCCGTGGGGACGGGTGCCGAGGTCGAGGTGACCGCGGTCGGCGACGAGCCGGTCGTGCTGGACCGCTCCGCGTCGCAGCTCGTGCTGCCCGGCGGCAAGGCGGTGGCGCTCGACGACGGCGCGGAGGCGCGGCTGCAGCAGCCCTCGGCGGCGTCCGACGACGTGGTGGTCGCGACGTCGCGCGGCCTGGTCACGCAGCCGCTCGGCGGCGGCGACGCGGTCCGCCGCGCGGCCGAGGGGCGACCGGCGGCGCCCGTGCAGCTCGGGTCGTGCACGTACGGGGCGTGGGCCTCGACCGGCCAGGTGGTCCGTGACTGCGAGGGCACCGACCGTGACCTGGACACCCGCCTGGAGGGGATCGACCCGCAGGCGCGCCTGGAGTACCGGGTGAACCGGCAGGTGATCGTGCTGAACGACCTGTCGGCGGGGACGTTGTGGATGGCGGCGGACGAGTACCAGAAGGTCGA
>NZ_JBVHRG010000005.1:0-318697 GCF_055567015.1 Sphaerisporangium cinnabarinum | reverse complement strand
TCGACCTTCTGGTACTCGTCCGCCGCCATCCACAACGTCCCCGCCGACAGGTCGTTCAGCACGATCACCTGCCGGTTCACCCGGTACTCCAGGCGGGTCTGGGGGTCCAGGCCTTCGAGCCGCTCGTCGACGTCGCGGTCGGTGCCCTCGCAGTCGCGGACCACCTGGCCGGTCGAGGCCCACGCCCCGTACGTGCACGACCCGAGGCGCACCGGGGCGGCCGGGACGCCCTGGGCGGCGCGGCGCTGGGCGTCGCCGCCCTTCAGGGGCTGGGTCACGAGCGCCTCCGTCGTGGCGACGACGACGTCGCCCGACCCGGCGGACGGCTGCTGGAGCCGCGCCTGCTCCGCGCCCTCGATCGCGACCGTCCTGCCGCCGGGCAGCACGAGCTGCGAGGCGGAGCGGTCGAGGACGACGGGCTCGTCACCGACGGCCGTCACCTCGACCTCGGCGCCCTTGCCCACCGGCAGGGACGTCGAGGCCGGGTCGCCGAAGACGGCGCCCTTGCTCGTGGTCTCGACGGTCCACAGCGCTCCGGTCGACGGGACCGCGACGAAGACCGTCCCGTCCTCGGACACGGTCAGCGCGCCGTCGCCGCCGACCTCGGCGGTCGGGTCGAGCTTCTCGGCGTCGAACGAGGTGGCGCCGTCGAACGGGAGGACCCACAGCAGGCCCTCCTCGCCGTCGAGGATCGCGGTCGTCGCGCCCCCGGACGCGACCTGCGCCCCCGCCGGCAGACGGATCTGCCCGGTGAGCTTGAGGTGGGCGACGTCGACCGGGGACGACGTGCTCGTCCCCTGGTCGTCGAGGAGCACGCGGCCCGCGTCCTGCTGCACGTCGAACGACGCGCTGCCCGCGTTGAGCGTCCCGTCCATCGCCTGGGACTCGTAGTTGAACCGCCCCACCAGGCCGGCCGACGTCTTCGTCACCCACACGCCCGAGTCGTTGAGGTCCACGTCCGCCGTGGCCTCGCCCTCGTAGAGCAGGGCCATGCCGACCAGCGCCGTGGAGAACACCGACACGGTGCTCACCGACGCGACGGTACGACGATGCTCGCGGATGGTCGTGAGAAGACCCACCTGTGCTCCTCTGTCCCTGGGCGGGCACGCCGTCTCCTGGTCCCGCCGAGCGGCGGGGACGTGGGGAGACGGGTGCTCCGGTGCCCGCAGACTGCCCGCAGAACGCCCCGACGAGGGTAACCGAGGCGGGGTGGCTCAGGGCATGGGGAGCAGTCCCCATGGGGGGTGGAAAATTCCGCCGATCAGGGCAGAAGGGACGCACGGGACAGCGCCGCCCGGTCGCGTGTGCTGTCCTCGGCCCTGCGGAGCGCCGCGCCGTCCGGGCGGACGGCGGCCTCCGCGGCGCGCGGGGTGGCCGCCGCCCGAGACCGGGCGGCCGCACGGCGGCGGCCGAGGTCGGCCAGGGCCGAGCCCACGAGGACGAGCAGGCGGTCCGCGCCTCGGGGCTCGACCGTGCGGGGCAGGGTGGGGGAGCACGCGCTCATGAGGGGTTCTCCTTGCCGTCGATCGTCGGGAAGACGTTGAAGTGGATCTGCACGGGCCGTGCGCCCGGCGTCTGCTCCTGGCCCTGGAACCGCTGGAGCGTCGCGTCGAACGCGTCCCACGCCTCCGCGACCTCGAGCAGCTGGTCGGCGGTGAGCCAAAGGCTCGTCGTCGTCAGGCGGCTGCCGTCGAGCCATCGCGTCGGCAGCTCGGGGGAGCGCTCGAGGAACGCCTGGATCTTGCGTGCCCGCGCGGACTCGAACTCGCGGCTCACCATCGCACCGGCGAGCGTCGCGGCGGCATCCTCCTCGTCGTTCGGGATGTCGACCGTGAACCCGCCCGGCGGGCGCTCCCACCAACGCTCGCGCGCCGTCCCACGGCCCGCGACCTCGCGGACGAAGCCGTGCCGCGCGAGCTGGCGCAGGTGGTAGCTCATCGACCCGCTGGACTCGCCCACGAGGTCCGCGAGGCGGCTCGCGGTGAGCGCGCCGTGCGTCGAGAGCAGGTCGAGGATCTGCACCCGCAGGGGGTGCGCGAGCGCCTTGAGCCGCGCGGGACCGAGAGCGGGGTGGCGCTCGGTCGGGTCGGGCGTCGGGGCGGCGTCGGAGGGCATGCGACGACCGTAGCAATGCAAAGAATCATTTGCAAGAGGTTCTTTGCAACGAGATGTTGGCATGTTCTCGACGAGCCCGTGCGGGGAGCGGGGGAGCGCGCGAGGTGCGAGCATCGAGCGCATGACGCAGGTGGCGGAGCGGGTGCGCGGCGCGGCGGAGCGCGCCATCTTCCTGCGGGTCGCGGGCCCGGACGCCACCGCGACGCGGGCGCGCATCCACGAGACGCCCGGCCCGCGCTGGTTCCCGGCGGGGTCCGCGGTGCAGCGTGTGCACGGCGACGCGTCGATGTTCGTCGGCGGCCTGCGTGCGCTGCTCCTGCAGAGCCTGCACCCGCTCGCGATGGCCGGGGTCGCCGCGCACTCGGGCTACCGGGGGGACCCCTGGGGGCGCCTCCAGCGGACCTCGACCTTCATCGCCACGACGACCTTCGGGACGGCCGACGACGCCGCCCGAGCCGTGGCTGCCGTCCGAGCGGTCCACGAGCGGGTCCGCGGCGTCGCGCCCGACGGCCGTCCCTACCGCGCGAGCGACCCGGACCTGCTGCGCTGGGTCCACGTCGCCGAGACGCAGAGCTTCCTCGTGGCGCACCAGGAGTTCGGGCACCGCCCGCTCGACGCCGCCGGGTGCGACGAGTACGTCGCGCAGGCCGCCGTGGTCGGCCGCGCCCTGGGTGTCGAGGACGTGCCCGTCACCGTGCGCGAGCTGGACGACGCCGTCGCCGGCTACCGGCCGGTGCTCGGCCTCACCCCGGCCGCGCTCGACGCCGCGCGGTTCCTCCTCGTCGAGCCGCCGCTGCCGTGGGCGGTGCGCCGGGTGTACGCGGGGCTCGCGGTGGCCGCGCGGACGTCGCTGCCGGACTGGGCGCGCGCGGGCATGCCGCGCGTGCGGGGTCTGCCGCAGCGGTGGGCGCACCCGGCGGGGGAGGCGGTGACGCGCCTGCTGCGGTGGGCGCTCCCCGGCGCCTGAGGACGCGTGGCCCGGCGGTCACGTGCCGGTGCGGCGGTGACGCGCGGTCGGGCCGTCAGGTGTCGTCGCGGCGGCGACGGTAGGCGTCGAGGTCGTCGTTGAGCCGGCCGAGGAGCTCGGCGAGGAGCGCCCGGTCGAGTCGGGACCAGTCCCCGAGCACGTCCGCGTAGAGCTCGGTGCGCGCGACGCGGTGGGCGGCGAGCTCGTCGAGCCCTGCGCTCGTGGGCTCGACGACGACGGCGCGCCCGTCGTGCGGGTCCCGGACCCGGCGCACGTGCTCGGCCCGCTCCAGCGCGACCACCTGGCGGGTCACGGTGGAGGCGTCGAGGCCGAGGCGCTCGGCGAGCGCGTTGACGTGGAGCGGGCCGTGCGTGCCGAGCGTGTGGAGCAGGAGGTAGCCCGACCGGTCGAGCGTGCCGCCACGGCGCGACGTGCCGGGGCTCCCCGAGGCGCGCGTGCGCTCCGCGCGGCGCAGGAGCTGGGCGACCTCGAGCTCGATCGTGCCCAGCACGTCCTGGGCGGTCGCGTCGCCGCGCGCGTCGACCTGCGGCAGATCGTTTCCCTCGGCAACCGTCATAGGTGTATTGTACAAAGAGTTGCCTGTTAGCTACAGGCACTTTCCTGCCGCCGTCCCTCGCGCGGCGGTCTCCCCTCACCAGGAAGTGCGACCGAGTGGCCTCCACGCGCAACGAACCGAACCGCACCGCCATCTACGCGACCGCCCTCACCGCGTTCTTCGCGATCGCCGGCATCGCCGTCGTCGACCCGATCCTGCCCGTGATCGGCGAGGAGATCGGGGCGTCGACCTGGCAGATCGAGCTCCTCTTCACCGCCTACATCGCCGTCATGGCGCTCGGCATGATCCCCGCCGTCATGGCGACCGGGCGCTTCGGGTACAAGAAGATCCTCGCCACGGGCGTCAGCCTGGTGGCCGTCGCGGCCGTGCTCGCGGCACTGAGCACGAGCATCGGCCAGCTCGCCGCACTCCGTGGCCTGTGGGGTCTGGGCAACGCGATGTTCTTCGCGACGGCGATGGTGCTCCTCGTCTCCCTCGCGAACGACCGCGAGTGGGTCGTCGAGCTCTTCGAGACGTGCGTCGGCCTCGGCTTCGCCGTCGGGCCGCTCCTCGGCGGTCTGCTCGGCGGCATCTCGTGGCGCGTGCCGTTCTTCGTGTGCGGCGTGTTCATGCTCGTCGCGCTGCTCGTGTCCGTGACGCGGCTCAAGGACCCCGCGGAGAAGCCCGCGCCGCTGCGCGTCGGCCAGGTCTTCCGCCTGTTCCGCAAGCCCGGCTTCCTCGCGCTCGCCGCGGTCACCGCCGCGTACAACTTCTGCTTCTTCGTCGTGCTCGGGTACACCCCGGTGTTCCTCGGTCTCGGCGTCGTGCCGCTCGGGCTCGTCTTCACCGCGTGGGGCGTGGGGCTCGCGGTCGGGATCCTCGTCGTCGGGCACCGGCTCGCGCACCGTGTCGGCGCCGTCCAGACGCTGGGGGTGGCCGTCGTGGGCGTCCTCGTCGCGCTCGTGCTCCTCGCGCTGGACCTCGGGACCGCCTGGTCCGTCGTCGTGCTCGTCGGGGCCGGCGTGTTCATGGGTATCGCGAACGCCAACCTCACGGACCTCTCGCTCGCGCTCGGCGACCCCGACCGCCGCGTGACGACCGGCGCGTTCAACCTCGTGCGCTGGGGCTTCGCCGCCCCCGCGCCGGTGATCGCGGGCCTGCTGCACCCGGTCTCCGCGACGGCCCCCTTCTGGCTCGGGGCGGGGGTCCTCGTGCTCGGCGTCGTCGTGTTCGTGGCGTTCGGGCACCGCATGGCGGGCGAGCTCGGCGAGCGCGTCCTGTGGTCCCGGTGGGACCGCCGGGCCCGGACCGTCGAGGGGACGCCCGAGGAGGCGCTCGGCGAGGTCTGAGCCGCCGACGTCGTCCACGCCGGGAGGATCCCGGGCCGCGCGGCCCGGGACCCTCAGTCCTGCGAGGTCGTCCGGGTCGCCTCCGCGACCCGGGCGAGGGCCTCGATCCCGACGGCGAGGGCGCGCAGGTCCGCGACGTCGAGCCGGTCGAGGAGGTCCGTGAGGGGCTCGTCCTCCTGCGCGACGAGCCGACGCACCGCCGCGGCACCGCCCGGGGTCGCGGCGACGAGGCGCACGCGACCGTCCCGCGGGTCGGGGCGGCGCGACGCCATCCCTGCCGCCTCGAGCCGGTCCACGATCCCCGAGAGCGTCGCGGGGGAGATGCCGAGCACGTCCGCGAGCCGGTGCGAGCTCGTCTCGCCGTCGAGCTGCAGCACGGCGAGCGCGCGGAGCTGGGGAACGGTCAGCGTCGTGCGGAGCAGCGGCTCGAGGCGCTGCGCGAGCAGCGCATCGGCGAGCCGGCGCTGTGCGTCCTCGAGGCGCCGGGCGAGCGCCGCGCGCTCGTCGTCGGCGGGGTGGGTCACGGCGCCGACTCTATCGGTGGGCACGGGAACCATCCCGAGATGCTTCGCGTTACGCTCACGAAATCGCGACGCCGACGTCGTCTCCCACCCGACCTGGAACCCCTGGAGGCTCCGTGTCCCGTCTCGCCCGGCTGTCGCTGGCCAACCGTGCGCTCGTCGCGCTCGCCACCGTCGCGATCGCGATCTTCGGCGTCATCAGCATGGGATCGCTCAAGCAGGAGCTCATCCCGAGCCTCCAGATCCCGACGGCCGCCGTCGTCGGCGCGTACCCGGGCTCGGCCCCGGCGATCGTCGAGCAGCAGGTCACCGTCCCCGTCGAGACCGCCGCGCGCGGGGTCAAGGGGGTCGAGGACGTCACGTCGACGTCGTCGACCGGGCTCTCCGTGACCACCGTCCAGTTCGCGTACGGCACGGACATGGACGCCGCGTCCTCGCAGCTCCAGACGGCCGTCACCCGGCTGCAGTCCCAGCTCCCCGAGGACGTCGAGCCGCAGGTCGTGACGGGCTCCGTGGACGACCTCCCGGTCATCCAGCTCGCCGTGTCGGGCGGCGCGGACGAGGCCGCGCTCGCGGACACCGTGACGTCGAGCCTCGTCCCCGCGCTCGAGGACGTCGAGGGGGTCCGCAGCGTCGCCGTGAGCGGCGTCGCCGACCAGCAGGTGACGGTCGCCCTCGACCCGGCCGCGCTCGCCGCCGCCGGGCTCAGCCCGCAGCAGGTCTCCACGATCCTCCAGGACAACGGCGTCGTCGTGCCCGCGGGCACCGTCGCGGAGGGCGACCGCACCCTCAGCGTGCAGGTCGGCACCGCGGTCACGAGCGTCGACGAGCTCGCCGCGCTGCCCCTCGTGTCCCCGACCGCGGCGCCCGGCACCCAGCCCGTCGCGCTCGGCGACGTCGCGACCGTCACCGCGGGCCCCGAGCCCGCGACGTCGTTCTCCCGCCTCGACGGCGAGCCCGCGCTCGCCGTCGCCATCACCAAGACGCCCGCCGGCAACACGGTCGAGGTCTCGCACGCGGTCCAGGACGCGGTCGACGACCTGTCCGGCGTGCTCGACGCCCAGGACGTGCGCGTCGAGGTCGTGTTCGACCAGGCCCCGTTCATCGAGGAGTCCATCGAGGGCCTCGCCACGGAAGGCCTGCTCGGGCTCCTCTTCGCGGTCGTCGTGATCCTGCTGTTCCTCGCGTCGTTGCGCTCGACGCTCGTCTCCGCCGTGTCGATCCCGCTGTCGCTGCTCGTGACCTTCATCGTCATGAACGCGACGGGCTACACGCTCAACATCCTCACGCTCGGCGCGATGACGGTCGCGATCGGCCGCGTGGTCGACGACTCGATCGTCGTCATCGAGAACATCAAGCGGCACCTGTCCTACGGCGAGGAGAAGGTCGGCGCCATCATCGGCGCGGTCAAGGAGGTCGCGGGCGCGATCACCGCCTCGACCGTGGCGACCGTCGCCGTGTTCCTCCCCATCGCCCTCGTGGGCGGCATGGTCGGCGAGCTCTTCCGGCCGTTCGCGCTCACCGTCGCCATCGCGATGCTCGCCTCGCTCTTCGTCGCGCTGACGATCGTCCCGGTCCTCGCGTACTGGTTCATCACGTCCCCGCCCGTCCCGGCCGACCCGGAGGCCGCGCGCCTCGCGGGCGAGCGCGCCCGCGCCGCCGCGGAGGCCAAGGAGCGTCGCGGGCTGTGGCAGCGCGCGTACCTCCCGACGCTGCGCGCCGCACTGCGCCACCCCGCGATCACGCTCGGCGTGTCGGTCGCGATCCTCGCCGGGACGCTCGCGCTCGTGCCGCGGCTCGAGACGAACTTCCTCGGCGACACCGGCCAGGACACGCTCACCGTCACCGAGTCGTTCGCGCCGGGCACGTCGCTCGACGCGCAGGACGCCGCCGCGCGCGACGTCGAGGAGGCGCTCCTCGACGTCGACGGCGTCGCCACGGTCCAGACGACCGTCGGCACCGCGGGCGGTCCGGAGGCCGCGTTCTTCGGCGGCGGCGGGTCCCCGACGGCGACGTTCGCCGTCACGCTCGACGCGGACGCCGACGCCGTGGCCGCCCAGGAGGACGTGCGCGACGCCGTCTCCGGCCTGGGCGGCGACGCGAGCGAGGGCATCGAGGTCGCGGGCGCCGACGCCGCGTTCGGCAGCTCCACGGTCGACCTCGTGGTCCGCGCCCCCGACACCGACACCCTCGCCGCGGCGGCCGCCGAGGTGCAGGAGCTCGCGGAGGGGACCGACGGCGCCGCGCAGGTCACGAACAACCTCGCCGCCGCGCAGGCCACCGTCCAGGTGACCGTCGACCGCGAGGCCGCGGCCGCCGTCGGGCTCACGGAGACGCAGGTGGCCGGCACGGTCGCCGGGGCCATGTCCCCGGCCCCGGTCGGCACGGTGAACCTCGGAGACGGCCCGGTCCAGGTGCGCGTGGTCGCGGGCGAGGCCCCGGCGACCGTCGCGGAGCTCGAGCAGGTCGTGCTGCCCACCGCCGCAGGGCCCGTGCCGCTCACGCAGGTCGCCGAGGTCGCGGAGGTCGAGGTCCCCACCTCGATCACGCGCGTCGACGGCGAGCGCAGCGCCACGATCGCCGTCACGCCCGCGGGACAGGACCTCGGTGCGCTGACCACCGAGCTCACGACCGCGATCGACGGGCTCGAGCTCGAGGGCGGCGCGACCGTCGAGGTCGGGGGCGTCGCCGCCGACCAGGCCGACGCCTTCGCGGACCTGGGCCTCGCGCTGCTGGTCGCGATCCTCATCGTCTACCTCGTCATGGTCGCGACGTTCCGCAGCCTCCTGCAGCCGTTCATCCTGCTCGTGTCGATCCCGTTCGCCGCGACGGGCGCGCTCCTCCTGCTGCTCGCCACGGGGACCCCGCTGGGCGTGCCGGCCCTGATCGGCCTGCTCATGCTCGTCGGCATCGTGGTCTCGAACGCGATCGTGCTCATCGACCTCATCAACCAGTACCGCGAGCGCGGACGTGCGCTCGACGACGCCGTCATGGAGGGGTCGCGCAAGCGCCTGCGCCCTATCGTCATGACCGCCGCCGCGACGATCTTCGCGCTCACGCCCATGGCCATCGGGATCACGGGCGGCGGCGCGTTCATCTCCCAGCCGCTCGCGCTCGTCGTCATCGGCGGCCTGCTGAGCTCGACGCTGCTCACGCTCGTCGTCGTCCCGGTGCTCTACACGCTCGCCGAGCGCCGCGGCGAGAAGCGCGCGGCGAAGAAGACGGCCAAGGAGGAGGCTGCGGCCCAGGCCGAGGCCGACAAGGCGGCCGCCGCGGAGACGACGGCGAACGCCTGAACCGCCCGACCATCCCCGGACCCGCCGGGCCCCCGCCGACCAGGCGATCCCGGCGGGCCGAGCAGGTGGTTCTGGCGCGTCAGATGTCCTGGACGCGCCAGAACCACCTGCTCGGCACGGGGTCGGGACAGTCAGGAAGGGCGGGCGACGCCAGTCTCGTAGGCGAGCACGACGGCCTGGACGCGGTCGCGCAGGCCGAGCTTGCCGAGGACGCGGCCGACGTGGGTCTTGACCGTCGCCTCCGAGAGCACGAAGCGCTCGGCGATCTCGGCGTTCGTCAGCCCCTCGCCGAGCGCCTCGAAGACCTCGAGCTCGCGCGCGGTGAGCTCGGCGAGACGCGGGTCGTCCCGGCCGGTCGGCGCCTGGGCGGGGCCGGCTGCGCCGTCCTGCGGGAGCTGGCCGGAGAACATCTCGAGCATGCGGCGCGTGATGCGCGGGGAGACGGCGGCGTCGCCGCTCGCGACGGCGCGGATCGCCCCGACGAGCTCGCCGGGCTTGGCGTCCTTGAGCAGGAAGCCGCTCGCTCCGGCGCGCAGCGCGGCGAACGCGTACTCGTCGAGGTCGAACGTCGTGAGGATGATGACGCGCGACCCGGGCTGGGCGGCGACGATCCGCTCGGTCGCCTCGATGCCGTTCGTGCCGGGCATGCGCACGTCCATGAGCACGACGTCCGGCGCGAGCGCGGACGCCTGGGCGACGCCCGTCTCGCCGTCGCCAGCCTCGCCGACGACCTCGATGTCGTCCTCGGCGGCGAGGATCATGCGGAAGCCCATGCGCAGCAGGGCCTGGTCGTCGACGAGCAGCACCCGGACCGGTGCCCCCGTTCCCGTCATGTGCGTTCCCGTCCGTCGTCGCGTGCGCCGGCCTCGCGGCCGGGGTCGAGGTCGAGGCGCAGGCTCGCCCGCACCTCCCAGCCGGTCCCGCTCGGCCCCGCGGACACGGTACCGCCGTAGACCGCGGCCCTCTCGCGCATCCCGATGATCCCGCGGCCGGTGCCGACGGGGACGCCGGGCGGGTGCTGCTCCGCGACGGCCGGCGGGAGCCCGCGCTCGTCGGCGCTCGCGCCCTCCCCGGGGCGGCGGCCCGCCTGGTTGACGACGCGCAGCTCGAGCCAGTCGGCGCCCGGCTCGGCGCGGCGCGACACCTCGACGAGGACCATGGGGGACAGGGGTGCGTAGCGCAGCACGTTCGTCAGGGACTCCTGGACGATGCGGTGCGCGGTCTGGCGCAGGGCGGGGCCGGGCGTCGGCTGCGGGCCGGAGCGCACGAGCCGGACGGGCAGCCCGGCGGTGCGGAACCGCTCGACGATCTCCTCGAGCTCGGGCGTCTCGTGCGCGGGCGCGAGGGGCACGGTCTGCTCCCCGCCCGGCTCGCGCAGGACGCCGAGCACGCGCCGCATGTCGGCGAGCGCGGCGCGGCCGGTCGCGGTGAGCTCGTCGAGCGCGTGGCCTGCGAGCTCGGGGTTCTTCGCGCCCGACGCCTTGGCACCGTCCGCGAGGGCGACCATGACGGTGAGGGAGTGCGCGACGACGTCGTGCATCTCGCGCGCGATGCGCGTGCGCTCGGCGGCGGCGGCGAGCTGCGCCTGCTGGTCGCGGTCGCGCGCGATGGAGTTGGCGCGCTCGACGAGGTCGGACACGTGCTGGCGACGGGCGCGCACGTTGGTGCCGATCGCGAGCGCGACGAGGCAGAGGATGGTGGTCACGAGGATGCCGACGATGCGGTCGACCGTCGCGCGGCCCGGCTCGACGCTCTGGCGCAGGACCTCCCCCTCCGGGGTGGTGACGACGTCGTACCAGAGCAAGGTCGCGCCGGAGAGCGCGAGGACGGCGATCGCGAGCACGGGCCACGCGATGCGCGAGGGGCGCGACGCCGCGACGGCGTAGACGGCGAACATCGCCGCGACCTCGAACCCGGCCGTGTCGCCGGTGACGGCGATCGCCACGACGCCGAGCACGGTGAGCGCGAGCGCGACCGTGACCGGACGACGGCGGCGCCAGTACAGGAGCGTGCCGCCGACGAGGAAGAACACGAGCGACAGCGCCGTCGCCCCCCGGGGCTGCGGCGCCGCGAGCGCGTACAGCACGCCGGGCACGACGAAGACCGCCACGACGACCCAGTCCATGACGACCGGGTGCCGCGCGAAGTACCGCCGGACGGGGCCGAGCCGACGGGCGTCGAGCTCGGTGAAGGGAGCGGGCGCGGGGCGCAGGGGGTGGGACGACGCGCCCGGGCTCGCCGGGGCAGCAGGACCCGCCTGCTCCGGGCGCGCCACGGCCGACGCCGGACGAGCGGTCTGCTCGTCCGGCGTCGGCGGGGTGGTGGGCCGGGTGGTCACGCGTCCCGGCGCTTGAGCACGACGGCGGCCGCGGCGACGAGCGCGACGGTCCAGCCGACGAGGACGAGGTAGCCGGGCCACGGCGCGATCGTGTCGCTGCCCGACATGTTGCCGCCGAGCACGATCTGCTCACCCGCGGACGCGGGCAGGGAGTTGTAGACCGTCTGGACCCAGTCGGCACCGGTCACGCCCATGACGATCCCGAGGACCATCGAGAGGACGAAGAACACCGCGACGAGCGTGAAGATCGCCCCCGCGGAGCTCCGGAGCAGCACGCCGACCGCGACGGAGAAGAGCGCGACGGTCGTGAGGTACAGCACCACGCCGATCAGCGCCCGCTGGTCGTCCGCGGACGAGAAGTCCACCGTCATGTCCTTGCCGGACAGGATCGGGTACGTCACGAGCCAGGACAGCCCGACGGCCACGACGGTCGTCACCGCGGTCACCACGCCGACGACGATCATCTTCGCCGCGAGCGCGGGGAGACGGCTGGGCACGGCGGAGAGCGTGGAGCGGATCATGCCGGTCGAGTACTCGCCCGTCACGGTGAGCGCCCCGAGCACGGCCACGGCCAGCTGCGCGAACGTGTAGCCGACCGTGATCACGGTGACACCGATCCCGGCGGTCGAGCCCATCCCGGCCTCCTCGGCCGAGACGCCCGCGGAGTCCATGGAGGACATGACGGCCGCGAACATGAGCGAGAAGCCCACCATGACGACGACGGTGATGCCGAGCGTCCACCAGGTGGAGCGCAAGGTGCGGAACTTGATCCACTCCGAGCGCAGCACGTGGCCGAACGAGAGGCGGTAGGGGGAGGTGCGGGACGCCGTCGGGCCGGCGCCGGTGGCGAGGGTCGTGGCGCTCATCGCTGCGCTCCTTCGAGGGAGTCGGTGGGGGCCGGTGCGCCCGCGGCGCCGTGCCCGATGTGGTGCTGCGCGGACTCGGTCTGGTACTCGACCGAGTCGGCGGTGAGGGCCATGTAGGCGTCCTCGAGGGTGGACGTGACGGGCGTGAGCTCGTGCAGCACGAACCCCTTGGCCGCGGCGAGCTCGCCGATCCCGGGGGCGTCCGCGCCCGTGACGACGAGCAGGCTCGGCTCGTCGCTCGTGACGGTCGCGCCGTCGCTCGTGAGGAGCTCGGCGAGCTGCGTCGCGTGCGGGGTCCGCACGCGCACCGTGCGCTGCTGCGAGCCGTTGACGATGTCGCTCACCGGGGCGTCCGCGATGATGCGGCCCTTGCCGATCACGATGATGTGGTCGGCGGTGAGGGCGACCTCGCTCATGAGGTGGCTCGACAGGAACACGGTGCGGCCCTCGGAAGCGAGGTAGCGCGCGAGGTTGCGCACCCACAGCACGCCCTCGGGGTCCAGGCCGTTGACGGGCTCGTCCAGGATGAGGGTCTTGGGGTCGCCGAGCAGCGCGGACGCGATGCCCAGGCGCTGGCCCATGCCGAGCGAGAAGCCGCCCACGCGCTTCTTCGCGACCGGCTGCAGGCCGGTCATCTCGATGACCTCGTCCACGCGCTTCGTCGGGATGGCGTGGGTGGCGGCCATCGCGCGCAGGTGGTTGTAGGCCGAGCGGCCGGTGTGGACGGCCTTGGCGTCCAGCAGCGCGCCGACCTCGGTCAGCGGCGAGCGGTGCTGGGCGTAGGGGCGTCCGTTGACGGTGACGGTCCCGGCGGTGGGGCGGTCCAGGCCCATGATCATGCGCATGGTCGTGGACTTGCCCGCGCCGTTGGGGCCCAGGAAGCCGGTGACGGTCCCGGGACGCACGGTGAACGAGATGCCGTCCACCGCGGTCTTGGGCCCGTACCTCTTGGTCAGGCCGCGTGCTTCGATCATGACTTCGCCCCTCCGAGGGTCGTTCGTCCGGGATGGTCCTGGTGCACCGCGGGAAGGTCGCTCCGGTCCGACCGGGCCCCTCACCGCGAGGTACGTCTCGAGCCTACGGACGGGCCCGGCGTCGGGCAGCCACCTTGCGACGTATCTTGCCGCCGTCGTGAGCCAGGACGTGTACGCCGTGCGGCGTACGTGGCGCCGGGGCACGTGGTCCGCTGGTCGGGACTTCGCCCGCGAAGCGCAGAAAACCCGCGGGAACAGTGGCCAGGGCTCGCACGTTCCCTAGGATGAACACAGGCCAGCGACACCCGACTCGAGGCGAGACGCCGATGACGAGGCCCGCTGAGAGGTAGTGGACGCCGCGACCAGGAGGAGCTCATGAGCAACCCCGTCTTCAACAACAGCGCGGTCTTCGGCGAGCCGAAGAACCGGCGCGGTGGGGCGGCCACGCAGGCCGCACCCGCCTACGGGAGCCCGCCCGCGCAGGGCCAGGGCCCCGCGTACGGCACGCCCCAGCAGGGCGCGCAGTGGGGTGCCTACGGCGCCCAGACCGCGGACGCGGCGCAGCTCGACGCGATGTACAGCGCACCGTCGGCGACCACGGCGGACACCAAGCGCCTCACGTACGACGACGTGATCATGAAGACGGGTGGCCTGCTCGCGCTGCTCGTCGTCGTCGGGGCGGCGTCGTGGTACCTCACGCCGCAGATGCCGTTCCTCTACCTGCTGGGCGCCGTCGCCGGTCTGGTGCTCGGCCTGGTCAACGCGTTCAAGCGCAACCCCAGCCCGGCCCTGATCATCGCCTACACCGTGGCCCAGGGCCTGTTCCTCGGTGGCATCAGCCTCGCGTTCGGCACCATGACCGTCGGCAACGGCGGGAACCTCACGGACATCGTCTTCCAGGCGGTCCTCGCGACGGTCGCGACCTTCGCGGCCGCGCTGTTCCTGTTCCGCTCCGGCAAGGTGCGCGTCACCCCGAAGTTCACGCGCTGGCTGCTCATCGCGATGGTCGGGTACCTCGCGTTCTCGCTCGTCAACGTCGTCCTCGTGCTCTTCGGCGTCCTCGACGGCTGGGGCATGCGCGGCGGCACGATCGGCATCGTCGTCGGGCTCATCGCGGTCGGCCTGGCCGCCGCGTCGCTCATCGTCGACTTCGACTCGATCAAGCGTGGCGTCGAGGCCGGCGTCCCCGCCAAGTTCGCGTGGTCGGCCGCGTTCGGCCTCATGGTCACGCTGATCTGGCTCTACCTCGAGTTCCTGCGCCTCTTCGCGATCCTGCAGAGCAGCGACTGACGGTGGCGCGCAGCACCCGTGAACCGGCACCCGCGGCGGACCTCCCGCCGCGGGTGCCGGTGTTTCTGGCCGGGCTCGTCGTCGCGGCAGCGGCGATGCTCGGCGTCCAGGTCCTCTACATGGTCGTCTCGGGCGCGCCGCCCGCGTGGCTCTCGTTCGCGGCGCTCCTCATCCTGCTCAGCGTCCCGACGGCGGGTGCCGCCGTCGCGTGGCTCGGCACCCGGATCACGCGCGACGCCACGGAGCGCCGGGCCGCACTCGTGTTCGCCGGGCTGGGGCTCGTCGCGGGCGCGCTCTGGGGGTCGTTGCTCGCGGGCGGGATCGCCCGGCAGCTCGCCGACGCCGGCGCAGGCGGCGGGGGCGCGCTCGTCGCGGGCGCGGCCGCCGTCGTCGGGGTCACGGCCGCGGTCGGCGCGGGTCTCGGCCGCCTCGTGGCGACCGAGGCCTCGGACCGCCCGCTGCTCGTCGTCGTGCTCGGCGTCGTCGTGGTGCTCGTCGCGATCCTGGGCCTCGTCGGCTGACGGGCCACCCACCCCACCCCGTGAGTGCGGGAGACAGTCGCGGCCGGACGTCTGTGCCGCGACTCTCTCCCGCACTCAGCGGGTAGGGGGTCAGGCGGGGAGGCGGCCCGTGGCCGAGGCGAAGCCGAGCCACGTGTGGCGGTTGCCCGCCCAGCACCAGCCGACCTTCGGGGCGCCGCGGCGCTCCCGCCCGTCGCGTCCCGTGCCGTTCGAGATCCAGAGCGCGGGGGTGCGGGTGTCGAGGCGGCCGTCGGGCTTGCGCAGGCGCGAGCCGACCGTCATGTAGCAGTGGTTGCGCGCGAGGACGTCCGGGGCCTGGAGCGCCCAGTGGATGCCCTCGTGCAGCAGGAGCGGCGTCCGGCCGCGGGCGGTGAGCTCCGGCAGCGCCTCGTCCGGGGACCAGCTCGCCAGGTCGTCGCCGCGGTCGACGCCCGTCACGAGCGAGAGCGGCCCGGGCGGCACGACGATCCCCTCGATCGGCGCGAAGCGGTCGACGTCCGTCATGTCGACGACCACGAACCCCTCCTTCTCGCCGTCCTTCGCCGGGAGCCGCAGCAGGGGAGCGAGGGCCGACGGCGGCGCGAGCGCCGGGTCGACGACGAGCAGCGCGCCCGCGGGCGCGGTCGCCGCGAGGTCGGCCGCCGCGGCGCGGAACGCGTCCTCCGGGAGACCCGCGACGTCGTGGGCGCCGAGCGCGACGAGGCGCTCGGCCTGGGCGGCGACGTCGGGCAGCGGGGGGAGCGCGGGCGGCGCGGTGTCCGCCGCGGTGGACGCGGGGCGGGTGGCGGCGGTCGTGGGCTCGGGCACGGGTCACCTCTCGGTCGGGGATGTCGGGGTCCTCAACGTTCTACACCGTACGGGAATTCCCGCCGCGAGCCATCGGCGTTCCCGGCGCCCGTGCGGGCCGAGCTCGGACGGGCACGCGCGCAGCCCCGGATCGGGGATGATCGGGGCATGAGATACGCAGAGCACGTGTCCGAGCTCGTCGGCGGTACCCCGCTCGTCCGGCTGTCCCGTGTCACCGAAGGCCTCAGCGCGACGATCCTCGCCAAGGTCGAGTACGTGAACCCCGGCGGCTCCGTCAAGGACCGCATCGCGCTGAAGATGGTCGAGGCCGCGGAGGCGTCGGGCGAGCTCCGGCCGGGCGGCACGATCGTGGAGCCCACGTCGGGCAACACGGGCGTCGGCCTCGCGCTCGTCGCGCAGCGCAAGGGGTACGACTGCGTCTTCGTCTGCCCCGACAAGGTGAGCCAGGACAAGCGCGACGTGCTGCGCGCGTACGGCGCGCGCGTCGTCGTGACGCCGACCGCTGTGGCCCCCGACCACCCGGACTCCTACTACTCGGTCTCCGACCGGCTGGTCCGCGAGATCCCGGGCGCGTGGAAGCCGAACCAGTACGCGAACCCGAACGGCCCGGCGTCGCACTACGAGTCCACGGGCCCCGAGGTCTGGGCCGACACCGACGGCCGCGTGACGCACTTCGTCGCCGGGGTCGGCACCGGCGGCACGATCACGGGCACTGGCCGGTACCTCAAGGAGGTCTCGGCGGACCGCGCGGAGTCCGACGGCGGGCGCGTGCGCGTCGTCGGAGCCGACCCGGCGGGCTCCGTCTACTCGGGCGGCGACGGGCGCCCCTACCTCGTCGAGGGCGTGGGCGAGGACTTCTGGCCCGCCGCGTACGACCCGGCCGTCCCGGACGAGGTCATCCCGGTCACCGACGCGGACTCGTTCGCGATGACGCGCCGCCTCGCGCGCGAGGAGGGGCTGCTCGTCGGCGGGTCGTGCGGCATGGCGGTCGAGGCGACGCTGCGCCTCGCGCGCCGGCTCGAGGAGGAGGACCCGGTCGCCGCAGCGAAGGCCGTGATCGTGGTCCTGCTGCCGGACAGCGGCCGCGGCTACCTGTCGAAGATCTTCAACGACGCGTGGATGCGGTCCTACGGGTTCTTGCCCGACGAGGAGGGCGTGACCGCGGGCGACGTGCTGCGCGCGAAGGACGGCCGCCTGCCCGACCTCGTGCACACGCACCCCAGCGAGACGGTCCGCGACGCGATCGAGATCCTGCGCGAGTACGGGGTGTCGCAGATGCCCGTCGTCGGCGCCGAGCCGCCCGTGAAGAGCGGTGAGGTGGCCGGGTCGGTGAGCGAGCGTGCGCTGCTCGACGCCGTCTTCTCCGGCCGCGCGTCCCTCGCCGACCGCGTGGACCAGCACATGGAGCCCCGCTTCCCGCTCATCGGCGCGGGCGAGGGTGTCGAGGCGGTGCGCGCCGCGCTGCACGACGCCGACGCGCTGCTCGTCGTCGAGGACGGCGACCCGGTCGGCGTCCTCACGCGGCACGACCTCCTGGGGTTCGTCGCCGCGCGCTGATCCCCGGCGGGCCGGCGCTCGTCTCAGGTTCCGGCGGGCGGACGGGCGAGCGACGCCAGCCCGGCGAGGAGCGCGCCGACGTGCAGGTCGAAGCTGCGGTCGAGGTCGTCGGGCAGGCGGTAGCCGCCGCCGAGCTCGAGCGCGACGAAGCCGTGCAGGCTCGCGCGCACGGACCGGACGGCGTCCACCGTGCGGTCCTCGGGGAGGTCGAACCCGCGCAGCACCGCGGCGACGACCTGGACGCTGCGCCCCGCGGCCGCCGACAGCGCGGCGTCCGCGGGGTCGTCCGGGTCGGGGGCGACCTGCACGGCCGCGTACCGGCCGGGGTGCGCCCGGGCGTACCGCCGGGTCGCGTGCGCGAGGGCGGCGACGGCGTCGGGCCCGGCGAGGCCGACCGTCGCGTCCGTGAGGGCGCGCGTGCAGTCCTCGACGGAGAGGACGGCGACCTCGCGGCGCAGCGCCGCGAGCGAGCCGACGTGCTTGTAGAGGCTCGGCGTGGCGACGCCCGCCTGCGCGGCGACCTTCGCGAGCGTGAGGTCGGCGAAGCCCGTCGGGCCGCCGGCGTCGACGAGGTCGAGCGCGATGCCGACGACGGCGTCGTGGGACAGCCCGGCCCTAGCCACGAGCGTCCTCCGACCGCTCGGCGCCCGGGCGCGCCTCGCCGTCGGGCAGCCCGGAGAGGAAGTCGAGGGTCGCGGCCACGACCTCCTCGGGCGCCTGGAGCTGGGGGTAGTGGCCGACGTCGGGCAGCAGGAGCGTGGTCGCGCCGAGCGACTGCGCGGCCCAGGCTGCCTCGGCGGCCGGGTCGGCGTAGTCGGGGTCGAGCGCGCCGTAGACCGCGAGCACGGGCGCCTCGACCTGGGCGACGCGCGGCTCGACGACGCGGTGGTCGAGCTGGAGGGTGAGGTCCCGGAACGAGCGCAGGCGCCCCGGCTCGGAGAGGTTGGCGCGGATCGCGGCCTGGTGCGCGGCGAGGCGCGCGGGGGTGCGGCCCTTGTTCAGCGAGCCGTAGAACGAGGCCCAGAAGGCCGCACCCCACGGTCGTGCGAGCGCGACACGGTAGAGCACGCGCATCGCCCGGAGCCTCGCGGGCGACGACGGCTCGCGCAGGAACCCGTCGAGGAGGACGAGGCCGCGCACGAGGTCGGGGCGCCGGGCCGCGGCGACCACGGCGGCCGACGCCGCCATGGAGCTGCCCAGCAGGACGGCCGGGCCGGCGGCGAGGTGCTCGACGAGCGCGACGTAGTCGGACGCGGTCGCCTCGTCGCCGTGCGTCGCGAAGGTGGTGTCGCTGTCGCCGTGGCCGCGCAGGTCCATGACGACCACGCGGTGGCCCGCGGCGAGGAGGTGGGGGACGACGTCGTTATAGGTGGCGCGCAGGTCGCCCATGCCGGGCGCGGCGACGACGAGCGGGCCGGAGCCCTGGTCGGTGTAGGCGAGGCGCCCCTCGGCGCGGGCGAGGTGGCGCACGGTCGGGTGCTGGCTCGTGTTCATAGCCCCAAGGCTAATGGCATTAGCCAACCGTGGCAAGAGTCCCGGGTCGGTGCGCCCGGCCCGGTCGGCGCGCGCCGCGTAGGGTAAGGAGACCCGCGCCCGCGCGGGTCTCCCTGCACCCGACGAGAGGCACCCTCGTGACCGACCAGCCCACCCTCCCCACCGCCTCGGGATCCTTCGGCGAGAAGCCGACGCTCACCTTCCCCGAGACGGACGCTCCCAGCGGTCTGCAGGTGGTCGTGCTCACCGAGGGCGACGGCCCGGCCGTCACGTCGGGGCGCAACATCGTCGTGCACTACCTCGGCCAGACCTGGGGCGGGCACGTCTTCGACAACTCCTACGACCGCGGCGACACGATCGCCTTCCCCATCGGCGTCGGCGCCGTCATCGGCGGCTGGGACAAGGGCCTCGTGGGCCAGAACGTCGGGTCCCGCGTGCTGCTCTCGATCCCGCCGGAGCACGGCTACGGCCGGCGCGGCGTGCCGCAGGCCGGCATCGGCGGCACGGACACGCTCGTCTTCGTGGTCGACGTCGTCGACGTCCAGTGACGTCGTGAGCGCGGGGTGCCCGTCGTCGGCGTTCGCCGACGACGGGCACCCGACGTTCAGCGCCGCACGGACCGCGTCACGGTGAAGCGCGGGTCGCGCGCGACCTGCGCCGTCGGGCCGACCGCGCGCTCGAGCGCCCGGCGGTACCGCAGGTGCGAGTTCCACACGCACCACAGCTCCCCGCCCGGTCGCAGCACCCGCCCCGCGGTCACGAACATGCGGTGCGCCGCGTCGGTGCGCACGGCGGCGCCGTCGTGGAACGGCGGGTTGAGCAGCACGACGTCGGCGCTCGCGTCCGCGAGGGTCGCGCCTGCGTCGTCGCGCACCGTGCGCACCCGGTCGGCGACGCCGTTCTCGCGCGCGGTGAGCGCCGTCGAGCGGACGGCGGCGTCCGAGCGGTCCGCGGCCACCACGCGCGCCTCGGGCCAGCGCCGGGCCGCCCACGCGGCGAGCAGGCCCGTCCCGCACCCGAGGTCGACGACGTCGCGCGGCGGCGCACCCTGCGCGACGGGGGTCGGTCCGTCGTCCGCGCCGAGCCGGTCCAGCAGGAACCGCGTGCCGAGGTCCAGGCCCGCGCCCGCGAAGGCGGCGCCGAACGCCGCGACCCGCAGGCCGACGTCGGCCAGGTCGGTGACGACCGGGTAGGTCGGCGGGCGCCCCGACCGGGGTGCCGACGCGACGAGCACGCGGGACTTGCCCCGGGCGAGGCTCGCGCGCACCTCGCCGAACGACTCGGCGAGGACGTCGTTCATCGCGCGCGTCATGTGCTTGACCCGCGCGGTCCCGAGGAGCACGACGTCCGGCCCGGCCTCCCGCGCGACGTGCTCCGCGACGTCGCGCAGCGCCGCGAGGCCGCGGGGGAGCCGCAGCAGCACGACCCGTGCCCCGGCCAGCAGCCCAGGGCCCAGACCCTGGCGGTCGTACGTCGCACCCATCCCCACCGCGCGCGCGTTCGCGTCGAGCGCCGCCTCCGCGGTGCACGTGTCCTGGTGGACGCGCACGCGCCCCCCGGCAGGTCCTGCCCCGGTGAGCAGCGCCGCACCCAGGGTGAGGGCGCCGTACCGGTCGTCGACGACGGCCACGGCCCCCGGCGCGACGCCGGCGAGCAGGGTCGCCGCCTCGTCGAGCAGCAGGCGGTCGGCCGGGTCGACGGCGACCGGTGCGTCCTCCCGGGCCGGGCCGGCGTCGTCGGTGCGCAGGCGCCCCAGGAGGGCGTCGAGGTCGGGGAGGGTCGTCACCGCCCCAGTCTCCCCGACGCCGGAGCGCCCCGGGCCGCGTCGACCGCCGCGCCGCGCGTCCTGGCGAGCGCTACTGTGCGACTGCGGAGAGCGAGGAGGCACCCGTGGACGTCCCGCGAACCCTGACCGAGTCCCGTGCCGTCGGGCGCGCGCTGCGCGACCGGGTGCCGCGCCGCACGCAGGGCGCCCTGCTGCTGCCGGAGCGCGACCCGGTCGCGATCGTCGAGGAGCAGAACCGCGACCGGCTGCAGGACCTCGTCCCGCTGCGCATCGGCCGGATGCTCGAGTCGCCCTTCGCCTTCTACCGCGGCACCGCTGCGGTGATGGCCCACGACCTGCGCGACGGTCCGCGGACCGGTGTCCACGTCGTCGCGTGCGGGGACGCGCACGTCTCCAACTTCGGGCTCTTCGCGTCGCCCGAGCGGCGGGTCCTGTTCGACCTCAACGACTTCGACGAGGCGTCGGACGCCCCGTGGGAGTGGGACGTCAAGCGCCTCGCGGCGAGCATGTACGTGGGCGGGCGGGACAAGGGCCTGGCCGAGCACGACTGCGCGGACGCCGCGCGCGGCGCGGTGCGCGGGTACCGCGAGACGCTCGCCGAGGCGTTCGCGCGCGACGCCCTGGAGCGCTACGCGTTCCTCGTCGACACCGCGGTCATCGAGCCCCTGCTGCTCGACGGCGGGCGCGAGGAGCTCGAGCGGACCGTGCGCAAGGCGCGGCGGCGCACGTCGGAGCAGGTGGTGCGGAAGATCACGAGCCGGACCGCCGACGGCCGCACGCGGATCGTCGACCAGCCGCCGGTCACCCAGCACGTGGGCACCGCGAGCGTCGACGAGCTCACGACGCTGTTCGAGGCGTACCGCGAGCCGCTGCGCGCCGACGCCCGGCTCCTGCTGAGCCAGTTCACGGTCGTGGACTTCGTGCTGCGCGTCGTGGGCGTCGGGAGCGTCGGGACGCGCTGCTACATCGTGCTCCTCGAGGGGCCCGCGGGGGAGCCGCTCGTGCTGCAGGTGAAGGAGGCGACGTCGTCGGTCCTCGCGACGTACGGCGGGATGGTCGACGCGCTGCCGTCCGGGCTCGTGCCCGCCGGGGCCCTGCCCGCGCAGGGCCGCCGGGTGGTCGCCGCCCAGCGCATCCTGCAGGCGCAGTCCGACCCGTTCCTGGGGTGGACGACCGTCGAGGCGCCCGACCGCACGGGCCGCCCGCGCGTCGACTTCTACTGGCGCCAGTTCCGCGACATGAAGGGGTCCGTCGAGCTCGGCCGGCTCTCGGCCTCGCAGTTCGTGCGGTACGGGGAGCTGTGCGGGCGCGTGCTCGCCCGCGCGCACAGCCAGTCGCCGGGCGCGCGCGTGGCGCACGGCTACCTCGGCCGCTCGGACGTGTTCGACGAGTCCCTCGCGCGGTGGTCGCGCGCGTACGCGGACGTCGTCGAGGGCGACCACGCCGCGCTCGAGGCCGCCGTGACGAGCGGCCGCCTCCCGGCCGAGCGGGGCGTCTGAGCCGGCCCGACGGCGGTGGACGGCCACCCGCGCGCCGGGCCGCCGCCCGTACGCTGGGCGCCATGACGGACGACGCCGGTCAGCCCGGCACCCACGCGACCACGGAGGCGCGCGGGACCGCGCGCGTGGCGGTCGAGTACTGCACGCAGTGCCGCTGGCTGCTGCGCGCGGCGTGGGTCGCGCAGGAGCTCCTCCAGACGTTCCGCACCCGGCTGGGCGAGGTGGCGCTCGTGCCCGGCACGGACGGCGTCTTCCGGGTCACGCTCGACGCCGGGGACGGGCCGGTGCTGCTGTGGGACCGCCGCGTCGACGGCGGGTTCCCCGAGATCCCGGACCTCAAGCGCCGGGTGCGCGACGCCGTCGCGCCGGACCTGTCGCTCGGCCACACCGACCGCGCGGCCGCCGCGACGGACGACCCGCGCACGGACTGAGGCAGATCGGGCTGCCGCCCCGCGCGGGGCGGCCCAGCCGGAGGACGTCCGGCGGGAGGTCGTCCGGCGGAGACGGCCCGCCGGGGACGGCTCAGCCCTTCTTGGTGCGCGCGGCGGCGAGCCGCTCCTCCTCGGCGCGGACCTTCTTCTGCACCTCGCGCTCGGCCGTCAGCCACTCCGGCGGGTCCTGGCGCAGCGCGTCGATCTCCTCGGTGGTGAGCGGCTCGGTGAGGCCGCCGCGCGTGAGACCGGAGATCGAGACGCCGAGCCTGCCCGCGACGACGGGGCGCGGGTGGGGGCCGTTGCGGCGCAGCTCGGCGAGCCACTCCGGCGGGTTCTTCTCCATCTCCTCGAGCTGCGCCCGGGTGATGGTGCCCTCCTGGAACTCCTGCGGCGTGGCGGGCAGGTACACCCCGAGCTTCTTCGCCGCGGTGGCGGGCTTCATGGTCTGCGCGGACTGCTTGGGGGTCATGGGCTCCAGGGTAGTCGGCCGGTCGGGCACCGGCGGCCCGCGGTGGGGCGCGGGGCGGGCGTCGGGCCTGGTGCCGGGGCGCGACGCAGGCCGGGCGGGAGCGCGCGGGGCCGCGCGCCTAGGCTGTCCGGGTGGACGACGACGCGGGCACGGCTCCCGAGGCAACGACCGACGGCGGCGGGGGCGACGGTGCCGGCCGCCGGTTCCGGCTCGCGTACGTCCCCGGCGCGACCCCGGCCAGGTGGGTGCGCACGTGGCGCGAGCGGCTCCCCGACGTGCCGCTGGACCTCGTCGCCGTCGAGCCCGCCGACGCGGAGCGGGCGCTGCGCGACGACGAGGCGGACGCCGCGATCCTGCGCCTGCCCGTCGACCGCGACGTGCTGAGCGCGATCCGCCTCTACGAGGAGGCGCCGGTCGTGCTCGTGTCGCGCGACCACCTGCTCGCCGCCCTGGAGCCCGAGGAGCCGGTCGCGCTCGACGACCTCGCCGACGACGTGCTGCTGCGGCCGCTCGACGACGTCGTGCCGTGGGCGGGCGAGGCCGGGGCCGCGGACGACGCGCCGCCGCCGCCGGGGCGACCGGCCGAGGAGCGGCCCGCCACGACGGGCGACGCCGTCGTGCTGGTCGCCGCGAACGTCGGGGTGGCGGTCGTGCCGCAGTCGCTCGCGCGCCTGCACCACCGCAAGGACGTCACCTACCGCCGCCTGGACGGGGCGCCGTCGGCCCCGGTCGCGCTCGCGTGGGTAGCGGACCGTGACGACGACCTCGTCGAGGAGATGGTCGGGATCGTGCGGGGCCGCACGGCCAACAGCTCGCGCGGACGCCGCGCCGCCACGCCCCCGGAGGACGCCGCGCCCGCCCGCGAGCGCCGCGACCGCGACGCGCGCGGTGGTGCGGGCCGCGGGGGAGCGGGCGCTGGACGCGGTGCCACGGGGGCAGGTCGCGCGGGCGGCGGGCGCGGCGGGGGCGGCGGCGCGCAGGGCCGCGGCACGCCGAAGGGCCGGGGCGCTCGCGGTCGGGGCGGGAAGCGGCGGTGACGGTCCCGCCCTCCGCCTCGGGCGGCTCGGGCGGCTCGGGTGAGCTGGTCGAGCTCGTGCTGCTCGACGCGGTGCCCCCGGACGAGCGCGGCCGGCTGCTCGCCGGCGCGCTCCGGCTCCGGCTGGGCCCGGGCCAGGAGGAGTTCGTGCCGCCCGCGGCCGACGTCGTCGCCGCGGCCCACGCCGACCCGGGCCGGCACCTGCTGCTCGCCCGGCCGCCCGGCGGCGACCCCGTCGCGCTCGGCGTGCTGCACCCCGGCGGCGCCCCGGCCGAGGTGGCGGCGCTGCTCGACGGCGTCGCCCCGGCCGACGTCGTGCTGTTCCGGGGCTTCCTCGTCGACGTCGCGGCGCAGGGCGGCGGCGTCGGGTCGCGCGTCGTGCGCGAGCTTCCCGGCGCGGTCGCGGCGCTCGCGGCGCTGCGCGGGCGGACGACGCCGTACGCGGTGCTCGTGCTCACGGTCAACGACCGCAACGCGGCGGGGCGGCGCGCGTACGCCCGCGCGGGTCTGGACGACCGCGGCGCGTACCACGGGGGGAGCGCCGGTCCGCAGCGGGTCATGGCGCGGACGCTCGCAAGATAGGTATTGACTTATATAAGCAAGGTCTGAAAGATGGAGGTCATGGAAGCGTTCGACGTCCTCGGCGACCCGGTGCGTCGCCGGATCCTCGAGCACCTCGCGCACGGCGAGCAGCCCGCCGGCGAGATCGCGGCGCGCGTGGGGGAGGAGTTCGGCATCAGCCAGCCCGCGGTGTCGCAGCACCTGCGCGTGCTGCGGACGAGCGGGTTCGCGTCGGTCCGCCCGGACGGGACCCGGCGCCTCTACGCGCTCGACCCGACGGCCCTCGACGAGGTCGAGGACTGGACCGCGGGCCTGCGCCGGTTCTGGGAGCAGCGGCTGGACGCGCTCGGGACCGAGCTCGCCCGGGGTGCCCGGGAGCGCCGTCGGGCGACGGCACCCGGCACCGACGAGGACGACGAGCGCCCCACCGACACCACCAGGAGGACAGCATGAAGGACTTCATCGCCGAGCTCGAGGCCGCGCGGCGCACCGTCGGGTCGGCAGACCTCCCCGCCGGTGCGGCCCGGGTCGTCACGATCGAGCGCACCTACCCGGCCGACGTCGAGGACGTGTGGGACGCGGTCACCGACCCCGAGCGCATCCCGCGCTGGTTCCTGCCCGTGACGGGCGACCTCCGGGTCGGCGGCACCTACCAGGTCGAGGGCAACGCGGGCGGCGAGATCCGCGCGTGCGAGGCCCCGCGGCTCCTGCGGCTCACCTGGGTCATGGGCCCGCCGACGCCGGAGGACTCGTCCGTCGTCGAGGTCCGGCTCGCGCCGGCGCCGGGCGGCGGCACGACCCTCACGCTCGAGCACACCGCCGTCGTGCCGCCGCAGATGTGGGACCAGTTCGGGCCCGGGGCCGTCGGCGTCGGGTGGGACGGGGCGCTGCTCGGCCTCGGGCTGCACCTCGACGGCGGCGCGACGCTCGACCCCGAGGCCGTCCTCGCGAGCCCCGAGCTGCGCGCGTTCAACGTCGCGAGCAGCGAGGCGTGGGGAGCGGCGCTCGCCGCGGCCGACGGGCTCGACGCGGAGGACGTCGCCGCCCGCGTCGCCGCCACGACGGCGTTCTACGTCCCCGCGGACGACGTCCCCGCCGGTGACCGCTCCGCCGACGGTCCCGGCCGGTAGGCCCGCCCGCCGCGGCCGGAAGTCGCCGTCGGTCGCCGCCGGTCGCACCGGGGGGCCGCGAGGTACCGCCCCGGGTGGACGCACCGCGGCGCACGTCCGCCGTGGGGCGGATGTTCACCCGCGGTTCACGCGGCATACCCTCGTCCGATGACTTCGCCCGATTCGTCCCGCACCACGACCCTGCCCGACCCCGGCCCGACGCGTGACGAGAGCGAGGGCACGCTCGTCCGACCTGCAGCGCCCGAGCCGTCGTCCGGGCTCGCGGGGCAGGCGCTCGTGGCGGTGTCGTGGCTCGTCGGGGCGGCGCTCGTCGTCCTCGTCGCCCGGATGCTGCGCGGCCCGAGCGAGTCCCTCTACCTCGCCGTCGCGGCGCGCACGGCCGAGCTCCCCGGGACGGAGCTCGTCGCCGAGGGCGGTGTGCTCGTGCTCGTCGCGTGGTGCGCGCTCGTGGCCTGGCGCTCGCGCCGGGGCGGCCCGCCCGCGGTCGCGACGACGCTCGTCGCCGGCGTGGGCGCCGTCGCCGCCTACGCCGCGAGCGAGGCCGTGAAGTCGCTCGTCCGGCAGCCCCGGGGCTGCTGGGAGCTGGTCGAGGTCGCGCACTGCCCCGCCGCGGGCGACTGGTCGTTCCCGAGCAACCACACCGCGATCGCGTTCGCTCTCGCGACGGCCGTCGTCCTCGCCGGCGCACCGGCCGTGCGCGTCCCCGGGGCCGTGCCGGCGCGGCACGCGACCCGTTCCCGCACGCGCGACGTCGCGGTGTGGGTCGTCGTGCCGGCCCTGCTCGCCGTGGCGGTCGCGGCGGCCCGCGTCGCGCAGGGCGTGCACTTCCCGCACGACGTCGTGGCCGGCGCGGCCGTGGGCGTCGCCGTGGTCGTGGCGGCGGTGACGGTGCTCGCCGGTCCCGCCACGACGGCCGTCGCGGCGGCGTGCCGCGTCGACGGGGTGCGCCGCGTGCTGCTCGCCCGCCCGTCCTGACGCCGCCCGTGGGCGGCGCCGTCAGCGCGGCGCGGTGACGAAGACGTCGAACAGCTCCGGGTGGTGCGCGTGCACGAGCACGGCGAACACCACGACGTCGAACAGCAGGTGGACGGCCACCACGTAGGTGAGCGACTTGCTCCAGGAGAAGATCCAGCCCTGGACGAGCGCGAACGGCACGGTCAGCAGCGGGCCCCACTCGCGGTAGCCGAGCTCCCAGAGGAACGACACGAAGACCGTCGCCTGGAGCAGGTTCGCCGTCCACAACCCGAAGTGCTCGCGGTACAGCGCGAAGACGACGCACACGAAGAACAGCTCGTCCCAGATGCCCACCGCGTTGACGCCGACGAACAGGCGCGCGATCTCCGCGCCGCCCGTGATCGGCGGCCAGTTGAGGTACGCGCCCGACCCGATGAAGTAGAACGGCAGGATGAGGTAGCCCGCCACGACCACCACGACGAGGTACACGACCTGCCCCCGCGTCCAGCGGCGCCCCGTCGCGACGGGGAACGTGACGGCGTCCTCGCGGAAGACGAAGCGCGAGAGCGCCCACGGCACGAGCACCGCGAGGGAGAGCACGACGGCGAAGCGCACCATGCCGGCGTCGGACAGGTCGGCCTTCAGCGAGATCGTCGAGATGATCCCCATCCCGACGCCGACCAGCGCGAGGTCGCGACCCAGGCGACGGTCCACGAGGAGGCCGAGCGCGACCCCGAGGACGAGCGGCACGTAGCCGAGCGGGCGCGCGTGGACGGCGAAGAGCAGCACCGCGGAGCCGGACACGAGCACGGCGGCGAGCAGCCGCAGGGGCGAGCCGACCGCCCAGGGCGGGCGGGCGGCGTCGGGCAGCGGGCTGAGCGCGGCGGAGGTCACGCGCACACGGTGCCACGACCCGCGGGTCGTGGCGCGCGCCGCCGCGCCGGGACGGGGGCTGCGACGGCGCTACAGCTCCTCGTAGACCGCCGGGTCCTGGTCGTTCGTGCGCCCGTCCGCCCGGGCGAGCCCCGTGAGCGCGTTCATCTCGTGCGTCGTCAGCTCGAACGAGAAGACGTCGAGGTTCTCGCGCTGACGCTCCGGCGACGACGCCTTCGGCAGCGGCACGACGCCGAGCTGCACGTGCCAGCGCAGGATCGCCTGGACGGGGGAGACGTCGTGCGCGGCCGCGACCTGCGCGACGACCGGGTCCCGGAGCAGGTCGTTCGCGCGACCGATCGGGCTCCACGCCTCCGTGACGACCCCGCGCTCCGCGTCGGCCGCGCGCTGGAGCGGCTGCGGGAAGTACGGGTGCAGCTCGACCTGGTTCACGACCGGCGTCACGCCCGTCGCCGCGATCACCGCGTCCAGGTGCTCCGGCAGGAAGTTCGAGACCCCGACGTGCCGGACCAGGCCCCGGTCGCGGCACTCCACGAGCGCCTCGTACGCCTCGACGAACCGGCCCACGCGCGGGTTGGGCCAGTGCACGAGGTAGAGGTCCAGGTGGTCCAGGCCCGTGCGCAGCACCGACTCCTCGACCGTCCGGACCGCGTCGTCGTGCGCGTGGTGGCGCCCGGGCAGCTTCGACGTGACGAGCAGGTCCTCGCGCGCGACGCCCGAGCGGCGCACCGCCGCGCCCACGGCGCCCTCGTTCTCGTAGCTGGACGCGGAGTCGATCAGCCGGTACCCCGCGTCGATCGCGCGCGCGACCGTGTCCGCGCCCTCCTCGCCGCGGAGCCGGTAGGTGCCGAAGCCGATCGCGGGGATCGTCGTGCCGTCCTGCGCCGCGAGGGTGGGGATCGTCATGGGCCCATCGTGCGGGCGACCCCGGCGGACCCGCACCTCGGCGACGGGGCCCGCGGGCCGACTCGCGCGGGCGAGACGCGAGAAGCGGCCCCTGATCCGTCGGGACCAGGGGCCACTTCTCACCTCTCGGCGGGTGCTACGCGGCGCTCGGGAACGGGACTCCCGTGGTCGCGTGGCAGCGGTAGCCGTTCGGGTTCTTGTCGAGGTACTGCTGGTGGTAGTCCTCGGCGTAGTAGAACGGCCCGGCCTCCGCGGCGGGGCGCATCTCGGTCGTCACGGGGTCGTAGCCCTTGGCCTCGAGCACCGCGGAGTAGCGCGCCGCCGTCTCGCGGACGGCCTGCTCCTGCTCGGGCGTCGTCCAGTACACGGCGGACCGGTACTGGGTGCCGACGTCGTTGCCCTGGCGGTAGCCCTGCGTCGGGTCGTGGCGCTCCCAGAAGATCTTGAGCAGCTCCTCCTCGGAGACCTTCGTCGGGTCGTACGCGACGAGCGCCGTCTCGGTGTGGCCGGTGCGCGCGGTGCACGCCTCCTCGTAGGTGGGGTTCGGCGTCGTGCCGCCCATGTAGCCGACGGCGGTGCTCACCACCCCGGGGACCTGCCAGAAGATCTCCTCGGCGCCCCAGAAGCAGCCCATCGCCAGGTAGAGCACGCGCGTGCCCTCGGGCCACGGGCCGGTGATCGAGGTGCCGAGCACGGTGTGGGGACGCGGCGCCTGCAGCACGGGCGACTGGCGCCCGGGCAGCGCGTCCTCGGGGGCGATCATCGTCGTCTTGCCGGACGAGCCGAAGATCGCGTCGAAGATCGAGTTCATCGCTTACCTCCTGAGGTGCCCGGACGACCGGGGCGCTGGCCCACGACGCATCGTCCTGGCACGGGGTAGAACGCGGCGGGGGCGGTCGGTGTTCCGCGGGACGTGCCGCCGCGACCCGGCTGGCCGTGGGCGCGTCCGGCACGAGCCTCTCACGGGACGATCGAGTCGACGTACCCGCCGTCGACGCGCACCGCGGCGCCGGCCGTCGCCGACGAGCTCGCGCGCGAACGCCCCACCCCCGCCCGCCGCCCGCCGCCGAGCAGGCAGTGCCGGCCCGTCCGGAGAGCGGGACGAGCCAGGACCACCTGCTCGGCGCAGGGGGTGCGCCTAGGCTGGTCGGGTGACCACCCCGAGCGAGCACCCCGACTGGACCACCACCGGCTTCTCCACGCGTGCGATCCACGCGGGCCAGGACCCGGACGCGACGACCGGCGCCGTCGTGCCGCCGATCCACCAGGTCTCGACGTACAAGCAGGACGGCGTCGGCGGGCTGCGCGGCGGCTACGAGTACTCGCGCTCCGCGAACCCGACGCGCACCGCCCTGGAGGAGGCGCTCGCGGCCGCGGAGTCCGGCGGCCTGCGCCCGACGGCGGACGGCTCGCCCGCCGCGCGCGGGTTCGCCTTCGCGTCCGGCCTCGCCGCCGAGGACACGCTGCTGCGCGCCGTCGTGCGCCCCGGGGACCACGTGATCGTGCCCGACGACGCGTACGGCGGCACCTACCGCCTCATCGCCCGGGTGTTCGGTCCCTGGGGCGTCGAGCACACGCCGGTCGACCTCACGGACGTCGAGGCCGTGCGCGCGGCCGTGCGCCCCGAGACGCGCGTCGTCTGGGTCGAGACCCCGACGAACCCGCTGCTCGGCGTGAGCGACGTCGCGGCGCTCGCGGGCGTCGCGCACGACGCCGGGGCGCTGCTCGTCGTCGACAACACGTTCGCGACCCCCTACCTCCAGCAGCCGCTCGCGCTGGGGGCGGACGTCGTCGTGCACTCGACGACGAAGTACGTCGGGGGGCACAGCGACGTCGTCGGGGGAGCGCTCGTCGTGGCGACGGGCGCGCAGCTGCCCGGCGGGCTCGCGTCGCCCGCGGGCGGCACGGACGTCGCGGGGGCGGTGGGCTTCCACCAGAACGCGTCGGGCGCCGTCGCCGGGCCGTTCGACGCGTGGCTCACGCTGCGCGGGCTCAAGACGCTCGCGGTGCGCATGGACCGCCACCAGACGAACGCGGCCGCCGTCGCGGAGTTCCTCGACGCGCACCCCGCCGTGACCGAGGTGATCTACCCGGGCCTCGCGTCGCACCCGGGCCACGAGCTCGCCGCGCGTCAGATGTCCGGGTTCGGCGGCATGGTCTCGTTCCGCGTGGGCAGCGAGGCGAAGGCGCTGGAGGTGTGCGCGCGCACGCGGGTCTTCACGCTCGCGGAGTCGCTGGGCGGGGTCGAGTCGCTCGTCGAGCACCCCGGCCGCATGACGCACGGCTCCGTCGCGGGTACGGCGCTCGAGGTCCCCGACGATCTCGTCCGCCTGTCCGTCGGCATCGAGGACGTCGAGGACCTCCTCGCCGACCTCGGGCAGGCCCTCGCCTGACGAGGAGATCCTGCGCACACCGGGCGGGCTCGCCGTGCGCAGGGGCGCGCGGCGGGTTCCGCTCCCCTAGGGTTGCGCTGTGAGCGCGCAGACGGACCAGCACAGCACCCCCGACCCGCTTCCTCCCGCGCGTCCCGGCGCCGCAGCCGTGCCCGACGCCGTGCGCTCGGCCGCCGCGTGGTCGTGGCGCCTGCTGCTCATCGGCGCGGCGATCGCGGCCGGGCTGTGGGTCGTGACGCAGCTCAAGGTGATCGTCGTGCCGATCGCGGTGGCGCTGCTGCTCACCGTGCTCCTCACGCCGGTCCAGCGGTTCTTCCGGCGGCACCTGCGGATGTCGCGGGGCCTCGCGTCGGGCGCCGCGCTCATCGCGCTGATCGTCGTGGTCGCGGGGCTCATCGCCATCGCGGGGCAGCAGATCGTCAGCGGGTTCCAGGACCTGCGCGACCAGGCGGTCGAGGGCTTCGAGCAGTTCACGAACTGGCTCGCCGACGGCCCGCTCGGCCTCGACTCGACCACGCTCTCGCACTGGCTCGACCAGGCCGGGACCGCGGTGTCCGAGAACCAGGACTCGATCGTCTCGGGCGCCCTGGGCGCGGCCACGACCATCGGCCACGTGCTCGCCGGGGCCCTCATCGCCCTGTTCTGCACGTTCTTCTTCCTGCTCGACGGCCGCTCCATCTGGTCGTGGGTCGTGGGGCTGCTCCCGCTGCGCGCCCGCGACCGCGTGCACCAGGCCGGCCGCCGCGGCATCGTGACCCTCGCCGCGTACACGCGCACCCAGATCCTCGTCGCCGCGGTCGACGCGGTCGGCATCGGCGTCGGCGCCGCGTTCTTCGTGCCGTCGCTCGCGCTGCCGCTCGGCATCCTCGTCTTCGTCGGGTCGTTCATCCCGATCGTCGGTGCCATCGTCACCGGGTCCATCGCGGTGCTCGTCGTGCTCGTCGCGCAGGGCTGGGTGCAGGCGCTCGTCATGCTCGGCATCGTGCTGCTCGTGCAGCAGATCGAGGGCCACATCCTCCAGCCCTTCCTCATGGGGCACGCGGTCTCGCTGCACCCCGTCGCCGTCCTGCTCGTCGTCGCGGCGGGCAGCTTCGCCGCGGGCATCGTCGGCGCGCTGTTCGCTGTCCCGATCGCCGCGGTGCTCAACACGGTGGTGCTCTACCTGCACGGCCACGACAAGTTCCCCGAGCTCGGCACCGACGACCGCGTCGTCGTGCGCGGCAGCCCGCAGCCGCCCGTCATCGCGCGCGCCGAGTCCGACCTCGACGACACGAGCGCCCGCCGCCCCGGTCGCCGGGCGCACGACGCCGGCGGCTCGGCGGTCGTCGAGACGCAGGACGCGGGCGTCGCCGACGCACCGGGCGAGGGCACGCCGGGAGAGGCGCGGTGACCTCGGGTCCCGTGCCCGTCCCGCTCGACGACGTCCGCGACGCGGCCCGCCTGCTCGACGGCGTCGCGTACCGCACGCCGGTCCACACGACCCGGGCGATCAGCGAGGCGGCGGGCGTCCAGGTCCTCCTCAAGTGCGAGAACCTCCAGCGCGCGGGGTCGTTCAAGGTCCGCGGCGCCTACGTGCGCATGGCGCGCCTGAGCGCCGACGAGAAGGCGCGCGGCGTCGTCGCGGCGAGCGCGGGCAACCACGCCCAGGGCGTCGCGTTCGCCGCGGGACTGCTCGGCATCCGGGCCGTCGTGTACATGCCGGTCGACGCCGCGCTCCCCAAGGTCGCGGCGACGCGCCAGTACGGCGCCGAGGTCCGGCTCGTCGGCGCCGACGTGGACGAGACGCTCGCCGCCGCGCGCGCCGAGGCCGACCGCACGGGCGCCGTGTTCATCCACCCGTTCGACCACCCCGACGTCGTCGCGGGCCAGGCGACCATCGCGCTCGAGATCCTCGAGCAGGTGCCCGACGTCCGGACCGTCGTCGCCCCGCTCGGCGGCGGCGGGCTCGTCGCCGGGCTCGCCGCGGCGTTCGCCCAGGCCGCGCCGCACGTGCGCGTCATCGGCGTGCAGGCGGAGCGCGCCGCCGCCTACCCGGGCTCGCTCGCCGCAGGGGCGCCGACGACGGTCCGGCTCGCCGGGACGATGGCCGACGGCATCGCCGTCGGGACCCCGGGAGCGGTGCCGTTCGGGATCGTCGCGCACCACGGCGTCGAGGTGCGGACGGTGACCGAGGAGGAGATCTCCCGCTCGCTGCTCATGGTCGCCGAGCGCGCCAAGCTGCTCGTGGAGCCCGCCGCAGCGACGGGCGTCGCGGCCCTGCTGTCGGGGACGGCCGCCGTCGACGCGGGCGCGGCTGACCCGGTCGAGGGGCCGGTCGTCGTCGTGCTGTCCGGGGGGAACGTCGACCCGCTCGTGCTGCTGCGGGTCGTGCGGCACGGCCTCGCCGCCGCCGGCCGGTACATCCAGCTTCAGGTGCTGCTCGACGACCGTCCCGGCGCGCTGGCGCGCATGCTCGAGGCGATCGCGGCGAAGCGCGGCAACATCATGCACATCGACCACGACCGCACGGACGTGGGCCTCGCGATCGGAGAGGCGTGGGTGCGCATGCAGGTCGAGACCAAGGGACCCGAGCACTGCGACGAGCTCGTCGCGCACCTGCGCTCCGCGGGCTACCGCGTCGAGCGCAGCGACGGCGGCTCGCCGCGGGTCTGACGAGAAGCGAGAAGTGGCCCCTCCGACACGTGTCGGAGGGGCCACTTCTCACGTCTCGCCCGGCGGCATGCGGCTGCCGGGGGCGCGTCAGCCCTCGAAGGGCTTCGCGGCGGTGATCTTCACGGCGATCTCGTTGCCGTTCGGAGCGGTGTAGCTGGTCTCGTCGCCGACGGTCTTGCCGTCGATCGCGGCACCGAGCGGGGACGTCGGCGAGTACACGTCGAGGTCCGTCGTGCCGGCGATCTCGCGCGAGCCGAGGAGGAACGTCATCTCGTCGCCCGCGACGACGGCCGTGACGACCATGCCGGCCTCGACCTTGCCGTCGTCCGGGGGCGTGCCGATGCGCACGTTGCGCAGCTTCTCGGTGAGCTCGCGGATGCGGGCCTCGTTCTTGGCCTGCTCCTCGCGGGCGGCGTGGTAGCCGCCGTTCTCCTTGAGGTCGCCCTCGTCACGGGCGGCGGCGATGCGCTCCGCGATCTCGGTGCGGCCCTCGCCGGACAGGTGGGCGAGCTCGGCCTGCAGCCTGTCGTGCGCCTCCTGGGTCAGCCAGGTGACGGTGGTGTCGGTCACGGTTCGCTCCTTCCTTTCCATGGTTCGACGGTCGCGCCGGGCACGGCCGTGCAGGTACGGGCAGCCGGGGCGCGTGCTCACGCGAGCGCCTGCCTGCCCGGGTCGGTGACGCTGCCCGGGTGGCAGCGCGGAGGACTGGTTCCCGCCGGACCGCCGGGTCGCCCGGTGGTCGGTCGCCTGTCACGAGCGCCGGCCGCGGGCCGCACGCGGTCGGGTGCGGGAATCCCTCAGGATAGCAAAGCACGAGGTGCCGACGGCGCGGGCCAGGGCGGCGCGAGGGCCGAGCGGCGCAGCGGCCGGGCCGCACGACAGCAGGGCGGCTCAGGGAGCCGGGCGGCAGGACTGGACGATCCCCGTCGTGGCGAGCTCCGACGTCGCGACGCTCACGGTGTAGCGGGACTCCGTGACCTCGACGGGGCCGACCGTGACGTCGACCGTGCCGACCTGCGCGTAGCTCTCCGCGAGCGCGTCGAGGGTGCAGGTCGCCGTCGTCCCGGGGTCCATGTACACCTCGAACGTGACGTCCACGCGCTCCGGGCTGACGACGGTGTACCCGAAGTCCTTGAACCGCACCGGTTCGTTCGCGTAGCGCATCCCGATGACGAACGTGATCGCGAGCCCGACGACCGCGACGAGCACGATCCCGACGACGGCCAGGCGCCGACGGCGCTCCGTGGGCTCGGGTCCGTACCGGCCCGCCGGGGGGCGCAGGGGCGTGCTCGGGCTGGGCTGCGGGGCGGTGGTCTCGTTCGTCATGGTGCGGTCCCGTGGTCGGTGCCGCCGCGCCCCGGTCGCTGCCCTGCGGAGTGCCGGCGGTGACCGGCGGTTCGTCAGGTGTGGGCGCGGTGGTGGATCATGTCCTCGACCCATCTTCGCAGAGCCCCGGCCCTCGTCGTGCACCCACGGCGTCCCGTGCCGCGTCCCAGGCCGCGCGAGGAGACGTACGACGCACCCGGGAGGACCAGTGGCCGAACCCGCGGCCGGATCGACCACCCACCGCGAGCAGCCGGAGACGCTCCGTCTCCTGGCCGTGCACGCCCACCCCGACGACGAGTCGAGCAAGGGTGCCGCGACGACGGCGCGCTACGCGGCCGAGGGCGTGGACGTGCTCGTCGCCACGTGCACCGGGGGAGAGCGCGGCGACATCCTCAACCCGAGCTTCGGCGAGGGTCCGGCGGACATCGAGGGCATGCGCGCCCTGCGCCGCGTCGAGATGGCCGCCGCCGCGCGCGCGCTCGGCGTCCGGCAGCAGTGGCTCGGGTTCGTCGACTCGGGGCTGCCCGAGGGCGACCCGCTGCCGCCGCTGCCCGAGGGCTCGTTCGGCCTCGTGCCGCTCGAGGAGGCGGCCGCGCCGCTGGTCGAGCTCGTGCGCGAGTTCCGCCCGCACGTCGTCACGACGTACGACCCGTCGGGCGGCTACCCGCACCCGGACCACGTCATGTGCCACCGCGTCGCGTTCGAGGCGTTCCACGCCGCGGGCGACCCGGAGCGCTACCGCCGGGAGGGCGGCGCGGCGCCCTGGTCGCCGCTGAAGCTGTACTACAACCACGACTTCTCGATGAACCGCATCCGCACGCTCCACGAGGCGATGCAGGGCGCGGGCCTGGAGTCGCCGTTCGGCGACTGGGTCGAGTCGCGGTCCGCGCGGGAGATCCCCGAGCGCGAGGTCACGACGCGCGTCCACGTGGCGCGCTACTACGCCCAGCGCGACGCCGCACTCATCGCGCACGCGTCGCAGATCGACCCGGACGGCTTCTTCTTCGCGATCCCGCGCGACCTCGAGGTCGACGTGTGGCCGTTCGAGGAGTTCGAGCTCGCGGAGTCGCGCGTCCCGACGGACCTGCCGGAGGACGACCTGTTCGCGGGCGTGCGGGAGCTCGTCGCGGGCGAGGAGGTGGCCTCGTGAGCGCGGCGCCCTTCCTCGACGTGCCGACGCTCGCGGGCGGCCCGGGCTGGGCGGCCGACGTCGTCGCGGAGACCGCGACGCCGAGCCCGTCGGACGACCCGCTGCGCGAGGACCTCGACCCGAACGACGTGTCGCCCGGCCTCGTCGGGTTCCTCGCGATCTTCGCCGTCGCGGTCGCGACCGTCGCCCTGTTCTTCGGGCTCTCGCGCCAGCTCCGGCGGATGCGGCGCAACGCCGACGCGCAGGGGATCGGCCCTGACGGCCCGGTCGGCGCGACCACCCCGGAGACCTCTGCAGGCGCCGGTCCGGACGGCGCGACGCCGGGCGGCTCCACGCCCGACCGCGGCACGCCGGACGGGCGCGGCCCGGCCGGCAGCGGTCCGGAGCGGCAGGACTGACCGTGGCGACGGGCGCCCGCGTCACGATCGGGCAGCTCGAGGTCTCGGCCGACCACGCCGCGAACCTCGTGACGGTCGGTGCCGCGTTCCGCGAGGCGGGGCGCGTGGGCGCCGACCTGCTCGTGCTGCCGGAGTACGCCGCGGCGTTCGACCCGCGGGGCACCGGCGCCGAGCACGCCGAGCCTCTCGACGGGCCGTTCGTCGGCACGCTGCGCCGCCTCGCGCGCGAGCACGGCGTGGCGGTCGTGGCGGGGACCCTCGTGCCGGGCAGCGCGCCCGGCCGGGCGGTCAACGTCGTCGTGGCGGTGGACGCCGCGGGCGAGCTCGTGGGCACGTACCGCAAGGTGCACCTCTACGACGCCTTCGGTCACCGCGAGTCGGACCGGCTCGACGCGGGCGACCCGGCCGCCCCGCCGCTCGTCCTGGAGGTCGGCGACCTGACGTTCGGCGTCATGACCTGCTACGACCTGCGCTTCCCGGAGAGCGCGCGGCGCCTCGCGGACGCGGGCGCCGACGTGCTCGTGGTGCCGGCCGCGTGGGCGGCGGGCGAGCTCAAGGCGGACCAGTGGCGCACCCTCGCGCGGGCCCGCGCGATCGAGAACACCGCCGTCGTGCTCGCCGTCGGGCAGGCGGGCCGGGGCGTGACCGGGCGCTCCCTGCTCGTCGGCCCCGACGGCCAGGTGGGCCTGGAGCTCGGCGAGCGCGCGGAGCTGCGCAGCGCGGACCTCGCCCCGGCCGCGCTGGCCGCGGTGCGCGAGCGCAACCCGTCGCTCGCGAACCGGCGCTACGTCGTCGTCCCGAAGGACTGAGCCCGCGCCCGGGAGGGCGCTCAGCGCGCGGCGAGCGCCGCGAGGAGGATCGCGGCGTAGTGGCACCCGTAGCCGACGACGGTGAGCACGTGGAAGATCTCGTGGAAGCCGAACCAGCGGGGGCTGGGGTTGGGCTTCTTGATGCCGTAGACCACGGCGCCCAGCGTGTAGGCGAGGCCGCCGACCGCGACGAGCCAGACGATCGCGGGGCCGTTCGTCGTCGTCCAGAACTGGGGCATGTAGCCCACCGCGACCCACCCGAGCGCGACGTAGACGGGCACGTACACCCACCGCGGGGCGTCGAGCCACAGGATCCGGGCGAGGAGGCCGAGCGCGGCCCCGCTCCACACGATCGCGAGCAGGATCGTCGCGGTCCGCTGGGGGAGCAGGAGCACGGCGAGGGGCGTGTAGGTGCCCGCGATGATGAGGAAGATGTTCGAGTGGTCGGCGCGGCGGAGCACGCCCGCGACGCGGGGCGACCACGTGCCGCGGTGGTACACGGCGCTCGTGCCGAACAGGAGGCACGCGGTGAGGCCGAAGACCGCGGTCGCCACCTTGCCGGCGACGGGCGGCGCGACGACGACGAGGACGATGCTCGCGACGAGCGCGAGCGGGAACGTCCCGGCGTGGATCCAGCCGCGCAGGCGCGGCTTGACGACCTCGGCGACCTTCGCGACCGCGTCGCCCACGTTCTCGCGGACGGAGTCGAGCGCGTCGGTGCCGGGTGCGTGCGCCGGGCCAGGGTCGGCGGGCGGCGCGCTCGGGGTGCGGTCGCGGTCGGTCGGTCGGTCCACGACGTCTCCTCGGGGTGATGAGTCCGGGCACGGAAAGGGCGGTGCGGGGGCGCCCGCACCAACCTACGCCATCGTAAGTTACGGCAACGTAGGTTTGCGACCTGCGCCCCCGTCCGGTGTGAAGATCCTGGGCAGGGGCGTGCGGACCGGTCCCGGGCCGCCGGACCGGGCACGGACGAGCGGTAGCGTGTGCGGGTTCGGCCCGAGCGCCCCGCACCGGGGCGTGCCCGCCGGGCGTCCCCGTCCGCCCATCGCCGAGGAACCAGCGTGCGCCTGCCCCGCCCCGTCTACGGACTCTACGAGCGTCGCCTCGCGGCGACCCTCTCGCGCGAGAGCGTCCCGCGCCACGTGGGGGTCATCCTCGACGGCAACCGGCGGTGGGCGCGCTCGTTCGGGGAGTCGACGGCGACCGGCCACCGCCGGGGTGCCGACAAGATCACGGAGTTCCTGGGCTGGAGCGAGGACCTCGGCGTGGAGGTCGTCACGCTGTGGATGCTCTCGACCGACAACCTGTCACGGTCGCAGGAGGAGCTGTCGGCGCTGCTCGACATCATCGAGGACGCCGTGCGCGACCTCGCCGAGACGGGCCGCTGGCGCCTGCGGGTCATGGGTCGGCTCGACCTCCTGCCCGAGCGGCTCACGGCGGCGCTGCGCGACGCGCAGCAGCGCACGGCCGCCGTCGACGGGCTCCAGGTCAACGTCGCGATCGGCTACGGCGGGCGCCACGAGATCGCCGACGCCGTGCGGTCGTACCTGCGCGAGCAGGCCGCCGCGGGCGCGCGCCTGCAAGACCTCGCGGAGAACCTCGACGTCGAGCACATCGAGGAGCACCTCTACACCAAGGGCCAGCCGGATCCGGAGCTCGTCATCCGCACGTCGGGCGAGCAGCGACTCGGCGGCTTCCTGCTCTGGCAGAGCGCGCACTCGGAGTTCTACTTCTGCGAGGCGTACTGGCCCGACTTCCGTCGCGTCGACTACCTGCGCGCGCTGCGCGCGTACTCCCAGCGCGAACGTCGGCTGGGCCGCTGACCGGCCACCCGGCGGGTAGGGTCGATGCGAACGCATCGAACGTGACGACCGAGCCGTCCGGGGGCGACATGACGCAGCAGCACGCCGACGACGCGGGCCCCGAGCCGGGCCCGGGGAGCGCGCGCCTCGCCGTCGAGACCTGGGAGTCCCTCTTCCGCGCCCAGGTCGCGGTCATGCGGCGGCTGCAGTCCGACCCGGTGTGGGACGGCCTGACCCTGCGCGAGTACGACGTGCTGTTCTCGCTGACGAAGGGCCCCGAGGACGGGATGCGGCTGCGCGACCTCAACGCGTACATCCTGCTCAGCCAGCCCTCGCTGAGCCGCATGGTGGAACGGCTCGCGGCGCGCGGCCTCGTCGAGCGGGCGACCCCGCCGGACGACGCGCGGGGCACGCTCGTCCGCCTCACCCCGGCGGGTCGGGACCTCCAGCGCACGACCGGCCGCGCGCACGCCCGCGCCATCGCGACGTACGTGGGCGGCGCGCTCGACGACGACGACCTCGCGACGCTCGGCGTGCTCCTCGAGCGGCTGCGCGCGGCCCAGCCGGACATCCCGGACGCCGTGCCGGGACGGGACGCGAGCACCCCGGGCGACTGAGCCCTCGCCCCTCGGCTCGCCCCGCACGCCGGGCGCGCACCCCGCGCGCTGTGGCGCGGAACACGTCCGGTCCGTCCCTTCCGCTGCG
Source organism: Sphaerisporangium cinnabarinum (assembly GCF_055567015.1). Classification (NCBI taxonomy): domain Bacteria; kingdom Bacillati; phylum Actinomycetota; class Actinomycetes; order Streptosporangiales; family Streptosporangiaceae; genus Sphaerisporangium; species Sphaerisporangium cinnabarinum. The sequence goes on along the minus strand of NZ_JBVHRG010000005.1, from coordinate 279,142 downwards.
GGCCGTCGCGCGCCGGCCTGCCTAGGATGCGAGCGTGTCCTCAACGCCGAGCACCACCCCGAACCCCGTCCCCGGGCCCCGCGTCGACGGCCCGCTGCGCGTCGTCGTCGCACCCGACTCGTTCAAGGGCAGCCTGAGCGCCGCCGACGTCGCGCGCGCCGTCGCGACGGGCGTGCGCAGCGTCGTCCCCGACGCGGAGGTCGTCGAGCTCCCCATGGCCGACGGCGGCGAGGGCACGCTCGAGGCCCTGCTCGCCGTGTGGGGCGTCCCGGCCCGGGAGGTCTCCACGGTCGACGCGATCGGCCGTCCCCGCGCCGCACGGTACGGGGTCTCGGCCGACGGCCGCCTGGGCGTCGTCGAGCTCGCCGAGGCGAGCGGGCTGCCGCAGGTGAGCGACGTCGCGCTCCAGCCCCTGCACGCGCACACCCGCGGCACGGGCGCCGCGGCGGCCGCTGTGCTCGACGCGGGCGTCGACGAGGTGATCGTGTGCCTCGGCGGCTCGGCGTCCACCGACGGCGGCGCGGGCATCCTCACGGGCCTCGGCGCGCGGCTCCTCGACGCCGACGGCGTGCCCGTGCCCGACGGCGGGGAGGGCCTCGCGCGGGTCGCGCGGCTCGACCTGGCCGGCCTGCACCCGCGGGCGCGCGAGGTCCGCTGGCGCCTCGCGGTCGACGTCACCAACCCGCTGCACGGCGAGCGGGGCGCGGCGCACGTGTTCGGGCCGCAGAAGGGGGCCCAGCCGGCGGACGTCGCGTTCCTCGACGACGCGCTGCGGCGCTGGGCGGGAGTCCTCGTGCAGGAGACCGGCGTCGACGTGGCGGAGCTCGCCGGCGCGGGCGCCGCGGGCGGCGTGCCCGCCGGCATGGTCGGCGTCCTCGGCGCCGAGCTCGAGCCGGGCGCGCGCCTCGTCGCCGAGGCGATCGGGCTGCCCGCCGCGGTCCACGCGGCCGACCTCGTCGTCACGGGCGAGGGGTCGTTCGACTCGCAGTCCGTCAACGGGAAGGTCGCGGACGCGATGGGCGCCCTCGCGGCACAGGCACCGCACCGCCCTCCGGTCGTCGTGCTCGCGGGCCGGGTGCTGCTGCCCGCCCACCAGGCGCGCGAGGCCGGGATCGCCGCGGCGTTCAGCATCGCGCCCGGGCCCATCGCGCTCGACGAGCTGCTCGACCGCACGGCGTCCCGCCTCGTCGACCTCGCGGCGTCCGTCACGAGCCTGCACGTCGCGTCGCGGCGCTGACCGCCGCCCTGCCCGGGCCGACTCCCCGGGGAGGTGCCGCTCTCAGCGCTTCGGCCAGCTCCAGGCGGGCTGGTCGAGCAGCCCCTCGCGGCCCGCGACCGTCGTCTCGCCGAACGGCGACCGCACGAGCTCGACCTCGACGAGCTCGTCCGCGCCGGGCAGGCCCGCCGGGCCCGACGCGGCCGCGTCGCGCAACGCCTCGACGAGCGGCGGCGCGTGCGTGACGACCACGACCTGCGTCTCGCGACCCGCGGCGTGCACGAGCGCGCCGAGCGCGGGCAGGAGGTCGGGGTGCAGGCTCGTCTCCGGCTCGTTGAGCACGAGGAGCTCGGGCGGTCGCGGCGAGAGCAGCGCGGCGACGAGGAACAGGTAGCGCAGCGTCCCGTCGCTGAGCTCGGCACCGGTGAGCGGCCGGAGCAGCCCGTCCTGGTGGAAGGTGACCTCGAACCGGCCGTCGTCGGCGTGCACCGCGAGCCGGCTCCCGGGGAAGGCGCGGGCGACGGCGTCGTCGAGCTCGTCCCCGCGCCCCAGGTCGCGCACCGTCTCCAGCGCCGCGGCGAGGTCCGCGCCGTCGTGCGCGAGGACGGGCGTGCGGGTGCCGAGCTGCGGCGAGCGCGCCGGGGCGTCGGCGTCGGTGCGCAGCTGGTCGTAGAAGCGCCACGACCGCAGGCGCTCGCGCACCGCGACGACCTCGGGTGCGCCCACCGGGTCGACGAGCTCGGTGAGCACGCTGTCGAAGGGGCGCAGGCGCGCGGGTGAGGACTGCCAGCGGCCCGCGTCGTCGCGCACGCGGACGGCCGGCCCGCGCCGCTCGACCTGGAGCGTCGCGGGGCGCGGGACCGGCCCCGACCAGACGGTCTCGACCTTGATCTCCGGGTCGAGGGCGAACGCCGACCCCGGGTGCTGCGGCAGGCCGAGGTCCACCGCGTATCCGAGGTCGTCCGGGGTGGCCCCCGCGAAGCCGAGGCGCAGCGCGGCGGGCGCCGTGCGGCGCGTGCCCTGGACCGCGCCGCCCCCGCGCGCGGCCCGTCCGCCTTGCTCGGGCCCGGCCCAGAGCGTCGACCGCAGCCCGCCCTCGCGGGCCACCGCCCCGACGGCGCCGCCCAGCGCGCACCCGGACAGCAGGCGCAGCGCGCGGTACAGGCTCGACTTGCCCGTCCCGTTCGCCCCGGTCACGACCGTGAGCCGCCCGAGCGGCAGCACGAGGCTCCGCAGCGAGCGGTAGCCCTCCACCGCGATCGTCGCGAGCATCGGTCACCTCCCGCCCGGCACGCTACGCGCCGGGTCCCACGCGGCTGCCCGGGGGACCCGGCGCGGTGCGCGATGAGGCGGCGGCGTGCCGCGCGGCGGGGTCAGTCGGTGATCGCAAAGGCGTCGATCTCGACGAGCATCTCCTCGCGGGGCAGGCCCGTGAACACCGTGGTGCGGCTGGGGAGCACGCCCTTCGTGGTGTGCTGCGCGACGAACGCGCCGTACGCGTCGTTCATGATCGGGAAGTCCTCGCGCTTCGTGAGGTAGACGCGGAGCATGACGACGTCGTCGAACGTGGCGCCGGACGCCTCGACGATGGCGCGCACGTTCTCGAGCGTGCGCGTGGTCTGCGCGGCGACGTCACCGGGGTAGAGGTACTCGTTCGTCGCCGGGTCGACGGGGCCCTGGCCCGAGACCTGGACGAACGGTCCCTTGCGCACGCCCTGGTGGAACGTGTGCGCGGGGGCCGGGGCGTCGGGGGTGGAGATCGCGGTCTTCTCGGTGGTCATGCGGGGTCCTCTCGGGTGCCTGGGTGTCTTGTGGGGTCGGGGTGGGTCAGAGGTCGATCGTCGCGAGGTCCACGACCTCGTCGCCGCGCACGACGGCGGCGACGCGCCACCGGTCGAACGTCGTGCAGGGGTGGGAGATGCCGAAGCCGACGACGTCGCCCGGGCGGACCTGGGCGGTCGCGGGGCCGGTGGTCGCCTCGCCCGCGTCGAGCGCGAGGTAGAGGTGCTGGTCGTTGAGCGCGGTGACGCGCGTCCCGGCGAGCTCGCGCGGGGCGAGCCAGCCGTCGTCGGACTGCGAGCGCAGCCAGAGCGCGACGGGCAGGTCGATATCGAACGAGACGTCGCGGCGCCCGACGCCGCAGATCGCGAGCCCGGGCTCGGGGACCGAGAGCACCTGCCCCCAGACCGTCGCGGCGCCGCGCAGCGGCTCGACGCCGGGGAGGCGGCCCCAGGGGTCCGTGCGCGAGTAGAAGCCGTGGTCGTGCGTGACGTACGCGCCCGAGCGCACGACGACGCGAACCTCGACCTCGGGCCCGTCCGGGCCGGGGACCGGGCCGGGCAGCCCGGCGAGCACGACGTCGAGGAACGAGCTGCCGCCCGCCGACAGCACGAGCGGCTCGTCCACGCCCGCGAGACCCTCGCGCACGAACGCGGTGCCGAGCGTGCGCAGGTCCTCGCACCAGGCGGCGACGGCACCGAGCTCGTCGGCGCTCGTGCCGCCCGCGACCGAGCCCTCGTACCCGGTCGCGCCGAGCAGGCGCAGGCCCGACGCGCGGACCGCGCGCGCGAGGTCGAGCGCCGCGGCGGTGCTGCGGACGCCGGTGCGCCCGCCGGGGACGCCGAGCTCGACGAGGACGCCGAGGCGCGCGCGGACGGCGGCCGGGGCGTCGGCGAACCCGCGGGCGAGCAGGTCGACCCCGTGCGGGGAGTCGACGCACAGCCACACCTCGCCGTCGTCGCCCGCGGCCTCGGCGCGCGCCAGGTCGTCGCGCAGCCACGCGATCTCGCGCGGGTCGAGCAGCTCGTTGGCCAGGAGCACGCGCGGCACGCCCCAGTCGCGGACGGTGCGCAGCTGCGACGGCGTCGCGACCGTCGCGCCCCACGCCCCGGCCGCGGCCTGGCGCGCGTAGAGGGCGCGCGACATCGTCGTCTTCACGTGCGGCGCGTGCTCGACCCCGCGCTCGGCGCACACGCGCGCGACGGTGCGGACGTTGTGGTCGAGCGTCGCGTCGTCGAGCGTGAGCAGCGGCCAGGAGAACGCGCCGTCGGTGACGCGCGGCGAGCCCGCGAGCACGTCCCCGACGGTGGTCTCCGCCGGGAGCCGCAGCCCCTTGGTCCGGGGCCCGACGACGTCGCGCGCCCAGGGGCGGTCGGGTGCGGGGCGCGCGGCGTCGGGCGTCGTGCCGGTCATGGGGTCCTCCTCGGGGACGGGGCTCTCGTGCTGGACGGGGGCAGGGCGCGGGTCACGCCGCCGGTGCGCCCGGACGCAGCGGGCGGCCCGGGAGCGCGTCGGTGAGCGCGCCGTCGCGCAGGACGCGCACGCCCGCGACCAGCACGTCGTCCACGCCCGACGCCGGGCGGCGCGGGTCCTCGTACGTCGCCTCGTCGCGCACGCGGTCGGGGTCGACGAGCGCGAGGTCCGCGACCGCCCCCGGGACGACCGCGCCGCGCCCGGCGAGCCCGAAGCGCGCGGCGGGCCGCGCGGACAGGTGCGTGACGGCGTCGTGCCACGTCCAGTCCCCGAGCGTACGCACGTGCTCGGCGAGGAAGCGCGCGAACGCGCCCCAGCCGCGCGGGTGGGGGCGGCCGCCGCCCCCGACCGGCGCGTAGATGGCGTCGGACCCGCCGACGTGCGCGGGGTGGCGCAGCAGGGCGCGGACGGACTCCGGGGAGTTCGTGGGCGGCTGGGCGAACACGCACGACGCGCGCAGGCGCGTCGCGACGAGCAGCCGCACCGCGGTCTCGGCGAGGGACAGCCCCAGGCGCGCCGCGACGTCGGGCAGCGTCCTGCCCTCGGTCCACGACAGGTCCTCGACCGGGCCCGGCGCGGCCCCGGCGGCGGGGCCGGTCGGGACCGCGGCCATCGTCACGCGCGGCCACAGGTCGGCCAGGTGCGGGAAGTGCTCGCGGTGCAGGCGCTCGAGCACCGCGGGGTCGGCGAGCGCCGCGACGGTCGCGTCGACGTCTGCGATGGGGAGCCAGGTCGGCAGCGAGACCATCGACAGGATCGAGCAGCCGCGCAGGTACGGGTACGAGTCGAACGTGACGTCCAGGCCCTCGGCGTGCGCGTCGTCGACGTACCCCAGCAGCTCCGCGGCCGGGCCGTGGTAGTGCGAGACGTGGGTCGCGACCCCGGAGGCGCGCGCGACGCGCACGAGCTCGGCGAACGCCGGCCCGGCCCGGTCCTCGTAGCCGCGCATGTGCGACACGTGAGGAAGTCCTCGCGCCGCGAGCGCGCGCGCGAGCGCGACGAGCTCGGCCTCGTCGGCGTACGTCGCGGGGACGTACTCCAGGCCGGTCGACAGGCCGAGCGCGCCGTCGTCGAGCGCGGACGCGAGCAGCGCGAGCATGCGGTCCGTCTCGGCGGGCGTCGCGGGGCGCGCGGCGGCGCCGAGCACCGCGTAGCGGAGCGTGCCGTGCGGGGCGAGGTAGCCCACGTTGACGCGCGTCGTGCCGTCGTACGTGGCGAGGAGGTCGCCGACGGACCCGCCGCGGAACGTCGGGTGCTCGCCGTTGATCGCCGCGAAGTACCCGCTCGCCCAGGCGGCGGCGTCGTGCAGGCGCGACGCCGCGGGCCCGCCGTCCACCGCCTGCGCACCCGGGCGCGGCGAGGGCGCGTAGGACACCCCGTCCTGCCCGACGACGACGCTCGTGACGCCCTGGCGCAGCATCGCGAGCTGCACGTCGTCGTGGAGCACGGCCGCCTCGCCGTGCACGTGCGCGTCGACGAACCCCGGCAGCAGCAGCCTGCCGTCCGCGTCCAGCACGTCGACACCGGCCGGAGCGGTCGCCGCGGCCGGTGCGACGCCCTCGACCCGGCCCGCGCGGACGGTGACGTCGACGGGGGCGGAGGGGCCGCCGTCGGGCAGGACGAGGCGCGCGCCGCGCACCACGAGGGCGCTCATGCCGGGCCCCCCGTGTCCTCGTCGCGACCCTCGACCCAGCCGCCGACGCCGCGCAGGCCGCCCGCGGCGAGCTCCTCGGCGCGGTCGCGCGGCCAGCCCGCGACCCCGGGCCGGGTCTGCCACGGGTGCGGCCCGTCGAGCGGCCGGTACTCCACCCCGGCCGCGTCGAGGCGCGGCAGGTGGTGCGCGACGAGGCGCTCGCGGAACGCGCGCGCCGCGGGGGACCCGGGGGAGCGGTCGGCCTCGGGCGACCACATGACCTCGGCGAACGCCGCGAGGCGCGGGAACGCGGCGTAGTCGACGCGGCGCGCGGAGTCGAGGTGCTCGGACCAGAGCTCCGCCTGCCCGCCGAGCAGCGCGCCCGGCGCGGGAGCGGTGGCGGGGCCGGCTGCGGTACGGGCTGCGGCGCCCGCGAGCTCGGCCGGCAGGGGCTCGAACGCGTACACGTCGTCGAGCGTGGTGAGGAACCCGACCGGGACGGGCTCGTCCGGGGTGTCGCCGCCGCGGTGGTCGAGGTACACGACCTGCTCGGGGGCCATGACGACGTCGTGGCCCGCCGCGAGCGCGTCCGCGCCCACGGCCCAGCCCCGCCACGACGTCACGACGACGTCGCGCGGGAGCGCGGGGCCGAAGGCCTCGTCCCACACGACCGCCCGGCGCCCGCGGGACGCGACGTGCTCGGCGAGCCGCGCGAGGAACCAGCCGTGCAGCCCCCCGACGTCGTCGAGCCCGAGCGCCTGGGCGCGCGCGACGATCGCGGGGTTCTCGCGCCACAGCGTCGTGGGCACCTCGTCGCCGCCGATCGCGACGAACGGCGCGTCGAAGATCTCCAGCACCTCGTCGAGCACGTGCTCGAAGAACGTCAGCGACTCCTCCGACGGGTCGAGCACCTCGGTGCTCACGCCCCACGTGGTGCGGACCTCGTGCGGCCGCTTGCGCGTGCCGAGCTCCGGGTACGCGGCGACCGCCGCCTCCACGTGCCCGGGCGCGTCGATCTCCGGGACGACGGTGACACCGCGCTCGCGCGCGTACGCGACGATCTCGCGCAGGTCGTCCTGGGTGTAGAAGCCGCCGTGCGGGCGGCCGTCGGCGACCCCGGCGCGCCAGGTGCCGAGCCCCGACTCGCGCCGCCACGCCCCCACCTCGGTGAGCCGGGGGTAGCGCGCGATCTCGACGCGCCACCCCTGGTCGTCGGTGAGGTGGAGCTGGAGCACATTGAGCCGGTGCGCCGCCGCGAGGTCGACGAACCGCAGCACGTCGGTCTTCGGCAGGAAGTGGCGCGCGACGTCGAGCAGCACGCCGCGCCACGGGAACCGGGGGTGGTCGGTGACCGCGACGTGGCGGAGCGCGAGCGTCGCGCGGCCGCTCGCGCCCGGCGCGGCGGGGGCGCGGCGGAACGCGGCGGGGCCGGCGAGCTGGCGCAGGGTCTGGGCGGCGGCGTGCGCGCCGTCGAGGTCGGCCGCACCGACCCGCACACCGTCCTCGTCGACGAGGAGGCGGTAGCCCGACGGCGGGAGGTCGCCGTCGAGCGCGAAGACCACGGACGGGGTGCCGTCGGCGGGGACGGCGCCCGGAGGGGCGGGCACGAGGTCGAGGCCGAACGCGTCGTCGGTGACGCGCCGCCACCAGCGCGCCGCCGGGTGCAGGGCGGGGTCCGCGACGACGGACGTCCCGTCCGCGACGACGGTCGTCCCGGCGCCGGGCTCGAGCGACACGGGGGCGGGGAGGATCCCGGCGGGGTCCGCCGTGGACGAGGTGGGCACCTTTTGGAAGGACACCGAACGAGCCTAGCGGTCCCGCCCGGTGCGCTCCTACCCGACCGGCGCTCGCGTGCCGCGCCCACCTCCTCCGCCGGGACACGGGGTGGGCGACCGGAATCGTCCGGATCCGGTCGCCGACCCCGTGCTCGGCGGCGCCAGGGGCGTCGGCCGCGCGGGCGGCTCAGCCGCGGCCGCGGGGCTGCATCGCGCGCAGGACGGCGTCGTGGACGTCGGTGTTGCGCTGCGCGCCCGCGAGGCGCGCGGCGCCCGGGCCCTGCGCGGTGATCGGCGTCGCCTCGCCCGTGTGGCCGCCCGTCGTCCAGTCGACCGTGAACTGCAGGTCGGAGCCCGCGAGGTCGAACGGGCCGTCCTCGGCCGTCGCACCCTCGCCGCCCTCGTCCTCGGGGTCGACGTTCTCGATCGCGAGCCCGCCCGTCGCGTGGTCGCCCACGACGAGCACGAGCGTGTCCCGGTTCCGCTTCTGGAAGTCCAGCGCCAGCGCGACGGTCTCGTCGAGCGCCTGCCCGGCCTGGATCGTGCGCGTCGCGTTGGAGCGGTGCGCGAACTCGTCCACGCCCTCCTCCTCGACGAGGAGGAAGAACCCGTCGCGGTCGCGCGACAGCACGTCGAGCGCCTTGGCCGTCATGTCGACGAGCGGCACCTCCGGCTCGTACAGGTCGCCCTCGCCCTCGTTGCGCTGCTCGAACATCTCCTCGTTCGCGAACAGGCCGAGCAGCTTGCGCCCGCGCGCGTCCGCGAGCCCCTCGGCGTCGCTCACGTACGTGTAGCCGAGGCCCTGCGCGCGCTCGACGAGGTTCCCCTTCGTCCCCTTGCTCTGCTCGGTCGGGTCCTTCGCTGGGTTGTCCTCCCACGCGCCGGGGTCGCCGGCCGGGTACCACCAGTCCTCGCCGCCGCCGAGGACGACGTCGGGCCGCGAGCCCTCGAGGAGCTGGCGCGCGATCTCGCTCTGGTCGCCGCGGTCGGGCACGTGCGCGCCGAACGCCGCGGGCGTCGCGTCGGTGACCTGCGCCGTCGTGACCAGGCCCGTGGCCTTGCCCGCGTCCCGGGCCGCCTCGAGGAGCGTCGGGACCGGGTTGCCGTCGACGTCGACGCCCACCGCCCCGTTGTACGTGCGGACCCCGGACGCGAACGCCGTGGCGCCCGCCGCGGAGTCCGTGACGGCCTCCTCGGGGTCGGCCGAGTCCGTCGTGGTCCACCCGGCGTGCTCGAGCGAGTCCATCGCGAGCTGCCCGTCCTTGCCGACCGTCGCGAGCCGGACCAGCTCGCGGTGCGAGAGCCCGAGCCCGTCGCCCTGGATGAAGATGACGTTGCGGGCGCGGTCGTTCCCGTGGCCCTGGCCGCCGCCGCGGTCGCCGCCCCGGTCGTCGCCGCGCTCGCCACCGCCGCCGAGCGGCAGGAGCATCACGAGCGCCGCGGCGGCCGCGACCCCCGTCGTCCCTGCGCTGAAAAGTCCTCGTCGTGCCTGCATGAGACCCCTTCCCACCGGTGCCGGCTCCGGTGCCGGCACGGCCGCCGCGGACGGGGTCGCCGTCGTCGCGGGGCACGCCCGACGGCGTCGGTGCCGCCGGGTCGTTCCCCACGCTAGGCAGGGGCGGGGGACTGGCAAGCGGGGCCGGGGTGCGGGGCGGTCACCAGCGGTTGTGGACCTCCTCGGCCCAGCCGACGAGCCCGTCGAACCGCACCGGCGCGGACGACGTGCCGCCCGCGCCCGGCGCGGCCGACGGGGTGAACGTGCCCGACCAGTGCCCGAAGCACTGGTCGGTCGACGACGAGACGACCCCGAGGTGCGTGCGCGTGACCTTCGTGTGGAAGGGCACGAACGTCGCGTCGAGCCCGCCGCCGCTGACGCGCCACGGCCGGTCCGGGTCGGCGAGGTCGTAGTCCCACACGAGCTCGTCGGGGAGGTGGTGGAGGCGCCCGTCGACGAGGACCGCGTTCTCGGTCGATCCCGTGCCGACCGTCCAGCGGCCGCCCACCTGGATCCCGACGACCCGGCCGTGGCTCTCGCCCGAGCCCGCGCCCCAGTTCCAGCGGACGTCGTACGGCCAGCGCCCGCGGCCGTGGTCGAGCACGGCCCACGACGACCCGGCGGGCACGTCGACCGTCCGGCCGTCGACCCACAGCGTCCCGTGCGCCGGGCGGGCCACGTCCTTGACCGTGTACTGGAACCGCGTGTCGCTCCACGGGACCACCACCGCGAGCCGCTCGTGACCGGGCGGCAGCGCCGCGACGACGTCGAACGAGACGTCGCGCGTGCGCGCCCGCAGGCGCGTGCCGCCGTCGACCTCGTCGAGGTCGATCGCGAGGTTCCTCGCCCGGGCGCGTGCCGGGCCCTCGCCCAGCGTGCCGGGGAGCTCGACGCCGCGCGCCGGCACGACGGTCGCGGCGGCGCCCCACGTCCGCCCCGACTCCCGGTCCAGGACCCACACCTCGTGCACCGCGGCGTAGTCGATCGAGGAGACGGTGAGGGCGAGCACGTGCGTCGGGGTGGTGACGCCCCAGTACTCCCAGCGCTTGTTCCGGCCGAACCGGCGGGGGCCGCCCGGGCCGCGACGCCCGATCGCGGCGGTGCCGACGAGGGGCTGCCGGGCCCAGCCGACGGCTCGGCGGTCGAGGCGGCCGTCGGGGCGGGTGAGCGGCACGCGCTCGGTGATCTCCGGGAGCGGCACGGCTCCACCTCCACGTGGTCGGCTCGGGGCGGCTCGTCCGCGGGCGTCGGTGCCCGCGGCGCGGCCCTGAGGGACGAGCGGCCCGAGTCTAGGGTGCGAGCGTCCTCGCGAGGGGACGAGGTGACACTCTGTCCCGTCAATGTCACGTCCGAGGTGCCCGCTTCCGGACGAGCGGGCTCAGGAGCGGGTGCCATGATCGGGAGCATGCCCCCGTTCTCCCCCCAGGACGTCACTGCCGACACGGGCCGGGCCGTCGAGCCCGTCGAGCCCGTCGAGCCCGCCGCCACCCCCGCGAGCGCCGTCGACCCCGGTCCCACGCCCGACCTGCGCCCGTACGACGCGCTGCTGCTGTACTCGTTCGGCGGCCCCAACAAGCCCGAGGACGTCGTGCCGTTCCTGCGCAACGTCACCGCGGGCAAGGGCATCCCGGACTCGCGCCTCGAGGAGGTCGGCGAGCACTACTACGGCTTCGGCGGCAAGAGCCCCATCAACGAGCAGAACCTCGCGCTCAAGGCGGCGCTCGAGGCAGAGCTCGCGCGCCGCGGCGTCGAGCTGCCCGTCGTGTGGGGCAACCGCAACTGGGAGCCGTACACGACCGACGCGATCGACGAGCTCGAGGCGCTGGGCGCGAAGAACGCCGTCGCGCTGGTGACGTCCGCGTACTCGTCGTACTCGGGCTGCCGCCAGTACCGCGAGGACCTCGCGGTCGTGCTCGACGGGCGCGGCCAGCTCGGCCCCGACGGCTCCACGGGCGTGCAGTTCGACAAGGTCCGCTCCTACTTCAACCACCCCGGCTTCGCGCAGGCGAACGTCGACGCGGTGCTCGACGGCTACGCGGCGCTCGCGGACAAGGGCGGCGACGGCGCGGCCGCGCGGCTCGTGTTCGTCACGCACTCCATCCCGGACACGATGGAGGCGGCGTCGCGCATCTCGTTCGCGACGTACTCCGAGCAGCACCTCGACCTCGCGCGCGTGATCGCGGCGGAGGTCTCGGCGCGCCTGGGTCACGACGTCGCGTGGGACCTCGCGTACTGCTCGCGGTCCGGCCCGCCGAGCCAGCCGTGGCTCGAGCCCGACGTGAACGACCACCTCGAGGCCCTCGCGCAGGACGGCGTCCGCGACGTGGTGCTGTCGCCGATCGGCTTCGTCTCCGACCACATGGAGGTCGCGTACGACCTCGACACCGAGGCGATGGAGACGGCGACGGGGCTCGGGATGACCGCGGTCCGCGCGGGCACCGTGAGCACGCGCGAGCCGTTCGTGCGCGGTCTCGTCGACCTGCTCGTCGAGCGCGCGGCGCTCTCGCGCGGCGAGGACGTCGAGCAGGCCACGGTCGGCGCGCTCCCGGCGTTCCGCTCGGTGTGCGCTCCCGGCTGCTGCCTGCGCCGCGACGGCGAGCCGAGCGGCGTCCCGGCGCTGTGCAGCACGGACATCCACAGCTGAACCCCGGCGGGCACCCCCGCACGGACCCGAGAGGAACCCCGATGAACGACGCCGCGCGCGTACCCGCGGACCACGAGCAGATCAACACCACCATCCGCTACGCGATGTGGTCCGTCTTCGCGACGGCGGCGCCCCTGCCCGCCGACGCGGACGAGCGGGCGGGCCTCGTGGCCGACGCGCTGGCCGCCGTCGGCGGTGGCGACGACCCGTCGGCGACGGACGGCGACCTCGTCGTGCGCGGCTGGTACGACGTCGCGGGCCTGCGCTCGGACGCCGACCTCATGGTGTGGTGGCACGGCCCGACGGTCGAGTCGGTGCAGCGCGCCTACCAGCACCTGCGCGCGAGCGCCCTGGGTGCGCACCTCGAGCCCGTGTGGTCGAACGTGGCGCTGCACCGCCCGGCGGAGTTCAACCGGGGGCACGTGCCCGCGTTCCTCGCGGGCGAGGAGCCGCGCGACTACCTGTCGGTGTACCCGTTCGTGCGCTCGTACGACTGGTACCTCCTGCCCGACGCCGAGCGCCGCACCATGCTGCGCGACCACGGCCTCGCCGCGAAGGACTACCCCGACGTGCGGGCCAACACGGTCGCGTCGTTCGCGCTGGGCGACTACGAGTGGATCCTCGCGTTCGAGGCCGACGAGCTGCACCGCATCGTCGACCTCATGCGCGAGCTGCGCGCGACCGAGGCGCGCCGCCACGTGCGCGAGGAGGTCCCGTTCTTCACGGGCCCGCGCACGACGCTCGCCGACTGGGCGGACCGCCAGCCCCTGGCCTGAGTCCGGCCCCTCGCTCCCGCCCGCCCGGCTCGCCCACCCGGCTCCGCCCAGGCCCGCGGCCGAGAACGACCCTGGTGTCGGTATCCCCGTGATACCGACACCAGCGTCGTTCTTGTCGGCGAGCGGCGTCGTTCTCGGCGGGGGAGCGGCGACGCTCCCGAGATGCTCAGCATGCTGAGTGATGTCAGGCTGGAAATATGACCACCGAAGCCGCCGTCCCCGCGGGAAGCGTCCGCGCCCCCGCCTCCTCCGACCGGGTCCGTCAGGTCGTCGTCCTCGTGGGCTCGCTCGTCGCCGCCGGTGCCGCGGCGTACGGCGCGGGCGCCTTCGGCGGCACGTCCGTCGAGCAGACCGCCGGGGGTGCGCTGTCCTCGACCGCGACGCCCGTCGCGCCGGACAACCCGGCGTTCCGCATCTGGTCGGTGATCTACCTCGGGCTCTTCGTGTTCGCCGTCTACCAGGTGCTGCCCCGGCACGCCGCGAGCCCGCGCCTGCGCGCGACCGCGTGGTGGGTCCTCGTGTCCATGGTCCTCAACGCCGCGTGGATCGGCGTCGTGCAGGCCGGGTGGGTCCCGCTGAGCGTCGTCGTCATCGCGGCGCTGCTCGCCGTCAACGCGGTGGTCGTCGTGCGGCTCGTGCGCCGTCGGCCCGAGTCGACGGCGCAGGCCGTCGTGCTCGACGGGACGATGGGCCTGTACACCGGCTGGGTGAGCGTCGCGACGCTCGCGAACGTCGCCGCGGCGCTCACGGACGCGGGCGTCGGCGAGCTCGGCCTCGGCGCGACGGGCTGGTCCGTCGTGCTCGTGGTGCTCGCCGCGGCGCTGTCCGTCGCGTGGGCGGCGTTCGCCGCCGGGCGCCGCGCGGTCGCCCTCGGTATCGGCCTCGCGATGTCGTGGGGCCTCGCGTGGATCGCCGTCGGACGGTTCCAGGGCGAGCTCCTCGACACCACCGTCGCCTGGGCCGCCGTCGGAGCATCCGCGATCGCGCTGACAGCGGCGCTCCTGGCGGCAACCCGCCCCGCACGCCCCTGAGCACCCGCCGAGCACGGGACCCGCGACCGGATCGAGCCCAGGACGGTCGCGGACCCCGTGCTCGGCGGGGCGGAGCGTCGTCCGTCAGGGGTAGAGGCCGCGGATCTGGTGGGCCTCCGCCACGCGCTGGACGCCGATGACGAGCGCCGCGTCGCGCAGGCTCAGGTCCTCGCGGCGCGCGAGCGCGGCGACCTCCTCGTACGCGTGCAGCATGCGGAGCTCGAGCTTGTCGCCGATCTCCTCCGCGGTCCACCAGTACGCCTGGTTCGCCTGGACCCACTCGAAGTAGGAGACGACGACGCCGCCCGCGTTCGCGAGCACGTCCGGCACCACGGTCACGCCGTTCTTCGCGAGCACGCGGTCGCCCTCGGCGGTCGTCGGGCCGTTGGCGCCCTCGACGACCCAGCGCGCGCGCACGGTCCGGGCGGTGTCGCCGTCGAGCACGCCCTCGATCGCGGCCGGCACGAGCACGTCGACGTCGAGCGCGAGCAGCGCGTCGTTGTCCACCGGGTCGGCCCGGTCGAAGCCCACGACGCTGCCGGTCGCGGCGACGTGCTCGACCAGCGCCCGCACGTCGAGCCCGTCCGGGGCGTGCACCCCGCCGTACTGGTCGGACACCGCCACGACGCGGGCGCCGCGGGCCGCGAAGATCGCGGCCGCGTGCGCCCCGACCTTGCCGAAGCCCTGGACGGCGACGCGCACGTCGGAGAGCGGCACGCCCGCCTCCTCGAGCGCCGCGGCGGTGACGTGCACGACCCCGGCGCTCGTCGCCGTCGTCCGACCGAGCGACCCGCCCACGGTGATGGGCTTGCCGGTCACGACCGCCGGGATCGTGTAGCCCTGGTTGACGGAGTAGGTGTCCATGACCCAGGCCATGGTCCGCTCGCTCGTGCCCATGTCGGGCGCCATGATGTCCCGCTCGGGCCCGATGACCGGCATGATCTCCGACGTGTAGCGGCGCGTCACGCGCTCGAGCTCCGCCTCGGAGTAGGAGCGCGGGTCGATCGCGACGCCGCCCTTCGCGCCGCCGTACGGCAGGTCCACGAGGGCGCACTTCCACGTCATCCACATGGCGAGCGCGCGGACCTCGTCGATGTCGACGCTCGGCGCGTACCGCAGGCCGCCCTTGCCCGGACCGCGCGACACGTTGTGCTGCACGCGGTAGCCGTGGAACAGGACGGTGCGGCCGTCGTCGCGCCGCAGCGGCACGGCCACGTTCACCTCGCGGCGCGGGGTCGCGAGCATCTCGTGCAGGCCGTCGTCGTAGCCGAGGAAGCGGACCGCGTCGGCGAGCTGCGCGTGCGCGGTGTCGAGCGCGGACGCCGGGGCGCCGGCGTCGGGGGAGCGGCGCGTGCCGCGGGGGAGATCGGTGCGGTCGGTGGGGGCGGGGCCGTCGCTCGTGGTGGCGGGCGGCACGGACGTCGTCGTCACGGTTCCTCCGGTTCGAGGTTCTCCTCGGTGCCGCGGGGGTGTGCGGCACCGAGGGTCACGCTACCCCCGGCGCGGTCGCTCGCCGCTCACGCGCCCCGGCGGTGCCCCAGGGCGTCGACGGCCGCGAGCTCGTCCGCGGTGAGGGAGAACCCGGTCACCGCGAAGTTCGCCTCGATGCGCTCCGGCGTCACCGACTTCGGGATGACGACGAACCCGTGGTCGAGGTGCCAGCGCAGCACGACCTGCGTGGGCGTGACGCCGTGCGCCGCCGCGACCTCCGCGAGGACCGGCGCGTCGAGGTCGGTGCGCTTGAACGGGCTGTACCCCTCGAGCACGACGCCGCGCTGCGCGAGCTCGTGCACGACCCGGTGGTGGTAGTCGGCCGGGCTCCACGGGATCTGGTCGACGGCGGGCGTCTCGCCGACCTGCTCGGACAGCACGTCGACCTGCTCGACGGAGTAGTTGCTCACCCCGATCGAACGCACCTTGCCCTCGTCGCGCAGCTCGACGAACCGCTCCCACACCCACGGCGACGCCTCGCCCGCCGGCGGCCAGTGGATGAGCCACAGGTCGACGTGGTCCGTGCCGAGGTCGCGCAGCGACGCCTCGAGCGTCTCGCGCTCGCGGCCCGCGGCGTCCGGCGGGAGCTTGGTCGTGACGAACACGTCGCCACGGTCGACGGACGAGTCGGCGAGCGCGCGCCCGACCTGCGCCTCGTTGCCGTAGCCCGTCGCGGTGTCGACGTGCCGGTAGCCCACGTCGAGCGCGTGGCGCACGGCGCGGTAGGCGTCGTCGCCCTCGGACTGCCAGGTGCCGAGACCGAGCAGGGGCATCGTGCCGCCGGGCAGCTCGACCGTGGGGACGGGGGCGGGGTCTGCGGAGGTCATGCCGTCAGTCTCCGTGCCCGACGGCGTCGCTCGCCACCGCGGGCGCCCTCGCCGTCGCGCGGGCGGAGGTCAGCGGCGCGTGCGGCGGCGGTACTGGGCCGGGGTCTCGCCCGCGAGGCGCGCGAACGTGCGCGTGAACGACGGCTGGTCGTAGAACCCGCTCGCCGCCGCGACGTCGCCGATCGTCATGGCGCTCCCCGCGAGGAGGCGCGTCGCGTGGTCGACCCGGGTGCGCAGCACGAGCTGGCGCGGCGTCACGCCGTACACGCGCCGCACGCGCCGGTCGAGCACCGCGGGCGTGCAGCCCGCCGCCTCGGCGAGCCGAGCCGTCGTCCAGCGGGCGCCGAGGTCCGTCTCGACCGCGGCGACGAGCGCGGCGAGGGAGTCCATGGTCGCGTCGTCGGCGGCGCCCGCACGCAGGTCGTGCGAGACGGACACGAGGCCGACGAGGTGACCGGCGTCGTCGTGCACGGGGAGCTTGGACGTGAGGAACCAGCCCGACGTGCCGCCGAGCCGCCGGATGCGCTCGAGCTCGCCGCGCAGCGCGCGCCCGCGCAGCACCTCGGCGTCCTGCTGCTCGTAGCGCTCGGCGAGCTGCGGGACGAACAGGTCGCGCGCGCGTCGGCCCAGCACCGCGCGGCGCGAGCGCTCGGTCGTCCGCGCGACGAACACCGGGTTGACCGCGACGTACCGGCCCGTGACGTCCTTCGCGCAGAACATCGTGTCCGGCAGCTCGTCCATGAGCGCGACCATGGCGGGGCTGAGCGCTCGGAGGAGCCGGTCCGCCGCGGGCGGCGAGGTCTCGGCGTTGTCGCGGTCGGGTGTCATGTCGCCCCGGATCGTACAAGACGAGTCGCCGCGACCCGAGGCACCCTGGAGGGATGAGCAACGACGCGCCCGCCCGGCCGCTCCCCACCCCCGGAGCCGTCGGCGACACGAGCCTCACCTCCCCGGACGACCTCGTCGAGGAGGCCGTCGCGCTGGCCCGGCGCTGGCTCGCCGCCAGCGAGGGAGCGGGCGACGCGCGCGCCCGCAGGACCGCCGAGCGGCTCGGCGCGCTCGTCTCCGACCCCGCGGGCCTCGAGCTCGCGGTCCGGTTCGTCGACGACGTCGCGCGCCCCCAGGACGTGCACGTCGCCGCGCGGGCGCTCGGCCGCCTCGGCGAGCTCGCGGGCAGCGCGGGGTCGTTCCTCGGGGCGGTCGACCGGTCGCTCCTGCGCGTCGGGGCGGGCGTCGCGCCGGTGCTGCCGCGCGTCGTCGTGCCGGCCGCGCGCGTGCGCCTGCGCCAGCTCGTGGGCCACCTCGTGGCCGACGCCGGCCGCGGCCTCGGCCCGCACCTCGCCCGGACCCGCGCGGAGGGCTACGCGCTCAACGTCAACCTCCTCGGCGAGGCCGTGCTCGGCGAGGCCGAGGCGGACGCCCGCCTCGAGCGCACCCTCGCGCTCGTGCGGCGGCCCGACGTCGACTACGTGTCGGTCAAGGTGTCGTCCGTCGCGTCGCAGCTCGTCACGTGGGACCTCGAGGGGTCGTGCGCGCGGGTCGTGGAGCGGCTCCTGCCGCTGTACCGGGCCGCGCGCGAGCACGGCGTCTTCCTCAACCTCGACATGGAGGAGTACAAGGACCTCGCGCTCACGACCGCGGTCTTCCGCGAGATCCTCGCGCACGACGACCTGCACGACCTCGAGGCCGGGATCGTGCTCCAGGCGTACCTGCCCGACGCGCTCGGTGCGCTCGACGGGCTCACGCGCTTCGCGGCCGAGCGCGTCGCCGCCGGGGGAGCGCCGGTCAAGGTGCGCCTCGTCAAGGGCGCGAACCTCGCGATGGAGGCCGTCGAGGCCGAGCTGCACGGCTGGCCGCAGGCGCCCTACCCGACCAAGCCCGACGTCGACGCCAACTACGTCCGCCTCCTCGACCACGCCCTGCGCGCGCCGCGGACCGACGCCGTGCGCATCGGCGTCGCGAGCCACAACCTCTTCCACGTCGCGCTCGCCGTGCTCCTCGGCCGGGCCCGCGGCGTGAGCCACGCGCTCGACGTCGAGATGCTCCAGGGCATGGCCCCCGGCGAGGCGCGCGCCGTGCGCGACGAGGTCGCGACCGACCGCGTCGAGAGCGGCCCGCACGCCGGGCGCGGCGGGCGCGTCGTGCTGTACACGCCCGTCGTGCGCGACGAGGACTTCGACGTCGCGATCTCCTACCTCGTGCGCCGCCTCGAGGAGAACGCCGCCGAGCAGAACTTCCTGCACGCCATGTTCGCGCCCGACGGGTCGCCCGCGGGCAGCCCCATGGAGCGCCAGGAGGCCGCGTTCCGCGCGTCGGTGCGCCACGGGGTGCACTACGCCGAGACCGACGTCGCGCCGCGCCGCGCGCCCCGGCCCGCCGTCGGCGCCGGGTCGGCGAGCCCGGAGCCCGACGGCACCGTGCCTGAGGGGACCGGCACCGGGTTCGCGAACGCCCCCGACACCGACCCGGCGGTCGCCGCCTCGCGCGACTGGGCCCGCCACGTCACCGGGACCGGCTCCGGGTACGTCCCCGTCCGCACGCCCCAGCTCACCACGACCGCGCAGGTGGACGACGCCGTCGCGACGGCCGTGCGCGCGACCGCCGCGTGGTCGCAGGTCGCCCCGGCGGCCCGCGCCGCCGCCCTGCGCGCCGTCGCCCGGCGCCTGGAGGAGGCGCGGACCGACCTCGTCGCCGCGATGGTCCACGAGCCGGGCAAGACCGTCGCCGAGGCCGACCCCGAGGTGAGCGAGGCCGTCGACTTCGCGCGCTACTACGCGCGCTCCGCCGAGGAGCTGGACCACGTGCCCGGCGCCCGGTTCGCGCCCGACGGCGTCACGCTCGTCACGCCGCCGTGGAACTTCCCCGTCGCGATCCCCGTGGGCGGGGTCCTCGCGGCGCTCGCGGCCGGGTCGGCCGTGCTCGCCAAGCCCGCGCCGCCGACGCCGCGCTGCCTCGAGGTCGCCGTCGAGGCGGTCCACGCGGGCCTGCGCGACGCGGTGGCCGCGGCGCCGGGAGACTTCCCGGCGCTGGACGCGAGCTCGGTGACGGAGGTCGTGCAGTACGTCCGCGTGCCCGACGACGAGCTCGGCACCCGCCTCGTGACGCACGACGACGTCGCTCGCGTCGTGCTCACGGGCTCGATCGAGACCGCGCAGCTCTTCGCGCGGTGGAAGCCGTCGCGCCCGGTGCTCGCCGAGACGTCGGGCAAGAACGCGCTCGTCGTCACGCCGTCGGCGGACCTCGACCTCGCGGTCGCGGACCTCGTGCGGTCGGCGTTCGGGCACGCGGGGCAGAAGTGCTCGGCCGCGTCGCTCGCGATCCTCGTCGGCTCGGCGGGCGACCCGCGGACCGAGACGGGGCGGCGCGTGCGACGCCAGCTCGTGGACGCGGTGCGCTCGCTCGCCGTCGGCCCGGCGACCGACGTCTCGACGACCATGGGCCCGCTCACCGAGCCCGCGTCGGGCAAGCTGCTGCACGCGCTGACGACCCTGGAGCCCGGGGAGTCCTGGCTCGTGCGGCCGCGGCTGCTCGACGGCGGGCCCGACCTGGAGGGCCGCCTCTGGACGCCCGGCCTCAAGGAGGGCGTCGCGCCCGGGTCGCCGTTCCACCTCACCGAGTACTTCGGCCCCGTCCTCGGGATCATGACCGCCGCGACGCTCGACGAGGCGATCGCGCTCCAGAACGCGGTCCCGTTCGGCCTGACGGGCGGCATCCACAGCCTCGACGACGCCGAGGTCGAGCGCTGGCTCGACGCCGTCCAGGTGGGCAACGCCTACGTCAACCGGCACATCACGGGCGCGATCGTGCAGCGGCAGTCGTTCGGCGGCTGGAAGCAGTCGGCCGTCGGCCCGGGCGCCAAGGCGGGCGGGCCGAACTACGTCGCGCAGCTCGGGCGCTGGAGCGACGCGCCGGGCGAGGACGCCGTCGAGGGCGCGGGGACGTCGTCGGGCAGCACCGGCCCGGGGCGGGCCGCGCCGGCGGACGCCACGCCGCCCGCGCGCGAGACCGCGCCCGAGGCGTGGCTCGCGTGGGCGCAGGCCGACGACGCGCGCTGGTGGGCGCGGGAGTTCTCCGTGGGCCACGACCCGTCGGGCCTGCACGTCGAGGCGAACGTGTTCCGCTACCGCCCGGTCGACGTGCTCACCGTGCGCGTCGGCGCGGACGCGCTCCCCGTCGAGGTCGAGCGCGTGCTGCACGCCGCGCGCACCGCGGGCGTGCCGGCGGTCGTCGTGCCGAGCGTGGGCGACGCCGCCGTGAGCGACGAGGAGTTCGCGCGCCGCGTCGCGTCCGGCGCGGTCCGGGGCCGGGTCCGCGTCGTCGGCTCGGCGCCGGGGCTGCACGAGGCCGCGGCCGAGCGCGTCGGCGAGGTGACGGTGCTCGACCACCCCGTCGTCGCGAGCGGTCGTCGCGAGCTGCTCGCCGTGCTCCACGAGCAGGCGGTCAGCCGCACGACCCACCGGTACGGCCACGTGAAGCACTGACCCGCCGCGCCGTCGCGGGAGGGGCCCGGGCTCGACCAGGCCTCTCCCTCGACGGGCCGGGCTCTACGACGCGTCCTGCGCCGGTACCACCGTCACGGACGTCGCGTCGCGGAACGCGCGCAGGCGCTCCGCCTGCTCGGCGACGGCGTCGGTGAGCCCGGCGTCCCACGGGACCCACGGGTCGGTGCGGACCGTGAGGCGCCGGCCCGACGCGCGGGGCCGCCACGTGCCCACGACCTCA
Source organism: Sphaerisporangium cinnabarinum (assembly GCF_055567015.1). Classification (NCBI taxonomy): domain Bacteria; kingdom Bacillati; phylum Actinomycetota; class Actinomycetes; order Streptosporangiales; family Streptosporangiaceae; genus Sphaerisporangium; species Sphaerisporangium cinnabarinum. The sequence goes on along the minus strand of NZ_JBVHRG010000005.1, from coordinate 258,280 downwards.
CCGCCCGCGAGCACGGCCCCGGGCCGGCCGAGGACCCGCCACAGGTCCTGGGCGCGCGCGACGCCCGGGACGAGCGTCGCGCGGTCGCGCAGCTGGAGGAACAGGTCGTAGGGGCCCACGAGGCGCACGGCCGGGACACCGGCTGCGGGCCGCGCGCCGCGCTCGCGCCCGGCGGCGCCCGTGACGTGCCCGAGGTCGTCGGCGAGCACCCATCTCTCGGTCGGCCGCGCACCCGGCTCGACGTCGGTCACCTCGACGCGGACCGCGTCGTCGGGCCACCGGCTCCGGACGTCCTTGACCGGGGCGTCGAGGAACGCGGCGACGTCCTGGACGCTCGCGCCGGGGAAGAACCGCAGGTAGCCGCGCACGACGTCCAGGCGCGGCGGGGCGTCGTCGCCGAGGCGCCCGTAGAGCGGCGGCTCGAGCCCGGGGACGCGCCGCAGCACGGGCGGGGACGAGCCCGGCTCGAGCTCGAGCCCGGCCTGCAGGGCCGCGAGGCGGAACGTCTGCTCGTAGCTGTGGGTGGCGCCGCACGGCCCGCACCAGCGCAGGTGCGGCTCCGGGAGCCGCGCGGTGAGCCGCGTCGAGAGGTCGCCCTTGACGGTCGGGGTCTCGACGAGGTCGCGCTCCAGCCGCGCCTCGGTGCGCAGCGCCTCGAGCACGGCGACACCGGCCGCACGGAGCGGTCGGCTCGCGTCGTAGACCCGCTTGGCGGCGTCGGCCTCGGAGAACGGGGCCGTGGCGGTCGCGACCTCGGCGAGGTCCGCCCGGCGGTAGACGTGCGGGGCGCCCCGCAGGGTCCACGCGAGCGCGAGGTCGGGCGGCAGGGTGCCGGGCGTGATCGGCGGGGCGCCGCGGACGGCGAGCGCCCACGCGGCGCCGTCGGCCCCCGTGTCCTGGACGCCCAGGTCGAGGACGGCGACGTCCGTCGCCGCGGCGGCCGCGCCCGGCGCCCGGTCGAGCTGGTGGGCGTGCCAGCGCGCGGCGAGGACGTCGGCCCGCGAGAGCGTGGCCACCGGTTCCGTGGACGGGTGCACGTCGCCAGGCTACGAGCGACCGCCCACGGCGTCGCGCCCCGGCGGCCCGGGGGGCTGTCGGGACGCAGTCGGGGACCGACGACGGGTCAGACGGAGTCGCGCTCGACGAGCTCGGGCGCGAGGACCTGCGACGCGATCTCGTCGCCGCGGCCGCCCACGAGGTCGAGCAGGAGGTCGGTCGCGCCGCGCACCATCTCGACCATCGGGTTCTGCACCGTGGTGAGCGGGGGCGACGTCGTGGCGGCGGTGGCGAGGTTGTCGAAGCCGACGACGGACACGTCGCGCGGCACGTCGCGGCCGTGGGCTGCGAGCACGCGCAGCGCGCCCTCGGCCATGAGGTCGGACGCGACGAACAGGCCGTCGACGTCGGGGTGCGCGGCGAGGAGGCGCTCCATGGCCGCCGCGCCGCCCGCGACGGCGAAGTCGCCGATCTCGACCGCGTCGTCCGGCAGGCCGGCGTCGCGCAGCACCTCGCGGAAGCCCGTGAGCCGGTCCACGCCCGCCGTCATGTCCTGCGGGCCGGCGATCGTCGCGATGCGGCGCCGGCCCGCCTCGACGAGGCGCCGCGCCGCGAGGCGCCCACCCTCGACGTTGTCCACGTCGACGTAGAGGAGGTCCGGCGTCGGGCGGAACGGCCGCCCCACGAACACGGCGGGCAGGCGCGCCGCGAGGAGCGCCTCCTCGAGCTCGTCGTCGCGGTGGTGCGACGCGACGATCGCGCCGTCGACGTGGCCGCTGCTGAGGTACCGCACGATGCGGCCCGGCTGCTCGTCGGGGCGCGCGAACAGCAGCACGAGCTGCAGGTCGGTGCCGCCGAGCGCGGCGCTCACGCCGCGCATCGTGCCCGCGAGGAACGGGTCGGTGAGGATGCGCTCGTCCGGCTCGGGGACCACGAGGGCGATCGAGTCCGTGCGGCGCGTCACGAGCGAGCGGGCGGCGCGGTTGGGCGTGTAGCCGAGCTGCGCGACGGCGGCATCGACCGCCGCCTGCGCCTCGGGGGACACCCGCAGACCGCCGTTGATGGCGCGCGACGCCGTCGAGCGCGAGACACCCGCCGTCTGGGCCACCTCGTCCAGGGTCGGCGCGGAGCGCAGGCTGTTCATCCGGACAGTATCGCGCGCGCGCTCCCCGGTCCGCACCGCCCCGCTCACCGTGTCCTCACCGTCGTCCTCACTCGGCCGGGTCGGGGTCCGCGGCCGGCGTCTCGCGCGCCGGGATCGCGTTGTCGCGCGCGACCTGGCCGTACCAGGCGCCGCTCGCCTTGACGGTGCGCTCCTGCGTCTCGTAGTCGACCCGGACGATGCCGAACCGCTTCGTGTAGCCGAGCGCCCACTCGAAGTTGTCGAGGAGCGACCACGCGAAGTAGCCGCGCACGTCCGCCCCGGCGTCGATCGCGTCGCGCGTCGCGCGCAGGTGCGCGTCGAGGAACTCGAGCCGGTCCTGGTCGTCGACCGAGCCGTCCGGGCCCACCTGGTCCGGGTAGGCGGCACCGTTCTCGGTGATGTACATCGCGACGCCGCGCGGTCCGGTGAAGTCGCGCTGCAGGCGCGTGAGCAGGCGCGTCAGCCCCTCGGGCTGGACCTCCCAGCCCATGTCCGTGCGCGGCAGGCCGCGGGAGTGGGCGTGCACGCCGTCCGCGGCGGGGTAGGGGGACGACGTCGCGCGCACCGGCGCGTCGTCGGCCGCCTCGTCGCGGACGCCCTCGGGGCGGGTGCCCCCGGCGCCGTCGCCCTCGGCGCCGGGCGCCGTCGCCTGCGGGCGGGCCGAGACGGCACCGCCGTTGTAGTAGTTGACCCCGAGCGTGTCGATCGGGGTGGAGATGATCTCGAGGTCGCCGTCTTTGACGTGCTCGAGCAGCCCGTAGGGCGCGACGTCCTCGAGGACGTCGGCCGGGTACTCGCCGTGGAAGACGGGGTCGAGGAAGATCCGGTTGAACTGGCCGTCGATCCGGCGCGCGGCGTCGACGTCGGCCGGGTCCTGCGGGTCGACCGGGTCGGACACGGTGAAGTTGAGCGTGAGCCCGAGGTTCGCCTCCGGCGCGCGCTCGCGCAGCGCCTGGACCGCGAGGCCGTGCCCGAGCAGCAGGTGGTGCGCGGCCGCGAGGCCGTCCTCGCGCGACTGCCGGCCCGGTGCGTGCACGCCCGCGGTGTAGCCGAGGAACGCGGAGCACCACGGCTCGTTGAGGGTCGTCCACACGCCGACGCGGTCGCCCAGCGCCTCGTGCATCGTCACCGCGTACTCGGCGAAGAGGTACGCCGTGTCGCGCGACGTCCAGCCGCCCTTGTCCTCGAGCGCCTGGGGGAGGTCCCAGTGGTACAGCGTGAGCCACGGCAGGACGTCCGCGGCGAGCAGCTCGTCCACGAGGCGGTCGTAGAACGCGAGCCCGGCGGGGTTCACCGCGCCGCCGTCGGGACGCACGCGGGCCCACGACGTCGAGAACCGGTAGGCCCCGAGGTCGAGGCCGCGCAGGAGCGCGACGTCCTCGCGGTACCGGTGGTAGTGGTCGCACGCGACCATGCCGTCGTCACCGTTCACGACGGCGCCCGGCACGCGGGCGAACGCGTCCCACACGGAGTCCGTGCGCCCGTCGGTGTGCCCCGCGCCCTCGATCTGGAACGCGGCCGTCGCGGCGCCCCAGAGGAAGCCCGGGGGCATCTCGACGCGCCCGGTCGCGGTCGCCGGATTCGGGGGGAGGGGCGCGGACGGGACGAAGCTGGTCATGGTCGATTGTCCTTCGAGAAGTCGCGGGATGGCGCGCGGGCGGGCCGGTCGGGCCCGCCCGCGCGACGGTCGGCGCGCAGCACGGACCGCGCCCACCGGGTGGTGGGCGGGTCGTGCGGCGCGGGGCGCCGGGCGTCAGCCCTTGACGGCGCCCTGCATGATGCCCGCCACGAGCTGGCGGCCGGTGAAGATGAAGATGACGATGAGCGGCAGCGTGACGAGGAAGATCCCGGCCATGACGAGCGAGTAGTCGACGAAGAAGTTCGACTGGAGGGACCGCACCACGAGCGGCAGCGTCGGGTTGTTCTGATTGAGCACGATGGACGGCCAGAAGAAGTTCGTCCACTGCTGCACGAACGTGAACAGGCCCAGCATCGCGGCGGCCGGGCGGGCCGCCGGCAGCGCGATGGACCAGAACGTGCGGATCATGGACGCGCCGTCGACCCGGGCCGCCTCGATGAGCTCGTACGGCAGCGCCTCGCCGAGGTACTGCGTCATCCAGAAGACGCCGAACGCCGTGACGAGCGCGGGCACGATGACGGCCTGGAGCTTGCCGATCCACCCGAGGTCCGACATGAGGATGTACATCGGGATGACGCCGAGCTGCGTGGGCACCGCCATCGTCGCGATGACGAAGACGAGCAGCGGGCCGCGGCCACGGAACCGGAGCTTCGCGAACGAGAAGCCGGCGAGCGTCGAGAACAGCACGACCGAGAGGGACGTGAGCACCGCGACGACCACCGAGTTCCAGGCGGCCTTCCAGAAGTTGATCGCGTCCGAGCTCATGACGTCGGCGAACCGGTCGAACAGGCTCGCGTCCGGCAGGAGCTGGGGCAGCGCGCTGCGCGAGATCTCCTCGGGCGTCGAGGAGCCGAGGATCAGCGTGAAGTACAGCGGGAACACCGAGATCAGCAGGACGATCCCGAGGATGGTGTACGTGACCCAGCGCGGGCGGCGCTGCGTGCCGCCGACGTTCTTCCCGGCGCTCCGGCGGCGGGACGCGGCGCGGGCCGCGCCCGGGCCGGCGGTCTGGGCGATGACGGGGACGGAGCTCATCGCTTCCTCCGGTCGGTCGGGCTGGCGGCGGTCGGGACGGATGCCTCGGTCCCCGCGGCGGAACGCTGCGCGGACATGGCGTCCTCGGCGCGCAGGCGCTTGCGCGCCTCCTGGCGGCGACGCACCCAGCGTGGCGGGCGCGGCTGCGCGTTCGACGTGGCGATCCGCCGGGTGACGAGGAAGTTGACGATGCCCACGAGGATGATGAGCAGGAACAGCAGCCACGCGACGGCGGCCGCACGACCGAAGTTCTTCTGGTTGCCCCACGCGACGTCGTAGAGGTAGAGCACGGTCGTCATCCACTGGCGGTCGGCGCCGCCGAGGCCCTGCGCGTCGAACATGCGCGGCTCGTCGAAGATCTGCAGGCCACCGATCGTCGAGGTGATGACGACGAAGATGATCGTGGCGCGGATCTGCGGGACGGTCACGGAGAAGAACTGGCGCACGCGCCCGGCGCCGTCGATGATCGCGGCCTCGTACAGCTCGCGCGGCACGGCCTGCATCGCGGCGAGGAAGATCAGCGCGTTGTACCCCGTCCAGCGGAAGTTCACCATCGACGCGATGGCGACGTGGCTCGCGAGGGCGTCGGCGTGCCAGCGGATCGGGTCGACGCCGACGAGGCCGAGCAGCTCGTTGATGAGCCCGTACTGGTCGGCGAACAGGCGGCCGAAGATCATCGAGACCGCGACGGGTGCGACGACGTACGGCAGCAGGACGCCCATGCGCCAGAAGGTCGCGGCGCGCAGGTTCTGGTCGAGCAGCGCGGCGATCGCGATCGCGGCGAGGACCTGCGGCACGGACGAGAGCACGAAGATCGAGACGGTGTTGCGCAGGGACTTCCAGAACGTGGGCTGCGCGAGGACGTCCGTGTAGTTCTGGAGACCGACGAAGTCGCCCTGGCCGCCGAGCAGGTTCCAGTCGTAGACGGACACGACGGCGGTGTACACGAGCGGGAAGAGCCCCGTGATCGCGAACAGGATGAAGAAGGGCGAGATGTAGAGGTAGGGCGAGACCTTGACGTCCCAGCGGCTGAGGCGCTGGGAGAAGCCGACGCGGCGCGGCGTGCGCGGCGGCGGACCGCTGAGCCCCGGCGAGGGCTGGGTGGGCGTGAGGACGGCCATGTGGGATTCCTGGGCTGCTCGGTGGCGCTGGGTGGCTGCGGGTGCGGGGCGTCGTCCGCGGGCGGACGCGCGCGGGGCCGGGGGCGGCAGGTCGTGCCGCCCCCGGCCCCGTCAGGTCACAGGCCCAGGTCCTGGAAGGACTGGAGCGTCTTCTGCCACGAGGAGGCGGCGTCGTCCGTCTTCTCGACGTCCACGCGCTTGATGCCGTCCTGGACGGCCGTGTGGATCGAGAAGTAGTTCGCGCCCTTGAACGGCGCGCTGTCGATCGCGAGCGCACGGTTCACGAAGATCGTGCCGACCGGGGCGTCGTTGAAGAAGTCGTTCGTGAAGGACTGCACGGCGTCGGACTCCTGCGCCTCGAGCTGCGACGGGAACGTGCCCGCGTTCTCGAAGGCCGTCGTCTGCTGCGCCGGGTCGGTCAGCCACGCGGCGAGCTCCTTGGCCGCCTCGGCGTTCGGGCCGGAGGCCGGCACCGTGAGGAACGAGCCGCCCCAGTTGAGGCCGCCGCCGGGGAAGACGTCCGCGACGTTCCAGCCGGTGACGCCGCCCGAGCGCTCCTCGACCGGGCCGGTCATCCACGCGGGGCAGATCATCGTCGCGAAGCCGTCGTTCTGGAACGCGGCGTCCCAGTCGCCCGACCACTGCTCGAGGCCGGCGGAGAGCTCGTTCGTCGTCGACTGCTCGAGCACCGTGTCGTAGATGTCGATGATCGGCTGGTTGGACGCGAGGTCCTTGGGCGTGCCGTCGGACTCCTCGTAGGCGTTGTCGATCTGGTTGACCATGGCCTGCGAGATGGACATCGCGGAGTCGTACCAGGCCGAGTCGCTCGCGGCGACGAACGTGGCGCCCGCGGCGAAGTAGTCGTCCCACGTGGCGTCCTCGCCACCGAGGAGCTCGGCCACGCCGGCCGGGTCGCTCGGGAGGCCCGCGGCCTCGAACAGGTCCTGGCGGTAGCAGATCGCGCTCGGGCCGATGTCGGTGCCGTAGCCGATGAGCTTGCCGTCCGTCGTCGTCGCCTGCTGGACCTTCCAGTCCACCCAGCGGCCGTCGAGCGACGAGTCGGTGAGGTCGGTGAAGAGGTCGGGGTACTGCATGAGCTCCGGGAGCCAGTCGACCTCGATGGCCTCGATGTCCGCGAGGCCCTCGCCGCCGGCGGCGAGCTTCGTGGTGAGGTTGGTCCGCGCGTCCTCGGACTTGGCGGCCTTCGTCTGCTTGACGGTGACGTTCGGGTGCTCCGCGGTGTACGCGGCGAGGAGCTCGTCCGTGTAGCCGAAGTCGTTGAACGTCGCGACGGTGAGCGTGATCTTGTCTCCGTCGCCGGAGCCCGTCGCGTCGTCGTTCGAGCCGGAGCCGCTCGAGCACGCGGTCAGGGTGAGGGTGATGGCCGCGAGGCCTGCGACGGCGGCGATCGCCTTGCGGGGCCGGCGGGTCGTACGGGTGCTGCTCAGCACGGTGACTCCCTTGTCGGTGGGGCGGGGTCATGGCAGCGCTCCCACCTCCAATGTGGTAGCGCTTCCACACAACGGCCTGATCGTGCGTTCCCGCCCGAACCCGTGTCAAGCCACGCTCGTGCTCGGAGGGGTGTGGTTGCGCTCCCACCCGGGTATCTGCGCAGGTCAGAGCGTTGCGGTGACCTACCGGTTGGTCGGATTCTGTGGAAATCGTTACCGGTTCGAGACCGGTCTCCGCGCGGTGCCGACGAGTGCCCGCGTCGGTCGGGCCACGCCGGACTCCGCCCGGTCGGCGGTCAGCGCGACAGCCACGCGAGGCCGGCGGACTCCTCGGCGGCGAGCGCCGTCCGCACGGCCTCGGCCGCAGCCTGCTCGATCGCGCCGCCGAAGAGCGGCACGTTGGCCTTGACCTCGCCGTCGTAGCGCTCGACCGTGCCGTCACCCTCGGGGGAGAGCGTCACGGTGCCCGTGAGGCGCACCGGCGCGCCGGTGATCTCGAGCGACACCGTGCCCGACCGCTCGCCGTCGCGCTCCGGCTCCCAGACCTCCGCCTGCCGGATCTCGAGACGACCCCCGACGAACGACCGGACGTGCGCGGGGATCTGGTCCGTGGGCAGCGTCCGCCGCACCGCGACGGTGAACCCCTCGTCCGGCCCGCCGGTGACGTCGACCTGCTCGACGTGGGCGCCGTCGCCGCCGGAGCGGGCAGCGCGCCAGCGGACGAACTCCTCGTCCGCGAGCATCGCCCCGACGGCGGGGACGGGGGCGGGGTAGCGGAGCTCGACGCTCAGGTGCACGGGACCTCCTCGGACCCTGCGCCGGCCCGTGACGGGCCGGTCGACGGGACGGCTGACGGTTCTGGCGACCGCGCACGCGGGCGCTGAGGGGACTCTACCGGTCGCGCCCCTCTACGCTGGGGTCCGTGTCTGCCATGAGTGACCTCATCTCCCGCCACGCCGACCTCAGCTCGGCGGACAACGAGTGGTTGCACCTGCTCGTGGGCGACTGGCAGGTGATCTCCGACCTCGCGTTCGCCGACCTCGTGCTGTGGCTGCCCACGAGCGACGGCAACTTCGTCGCCGTCTCCCAGTGCCGGCCGTCGACGGGCGCGACCGTCCACTACGACGACATCGTCGGGTCGTTCGCCCCCGAGGGGCAGCGCCCGCAGCTCGAGCGCGCGCTCACCGAGGTGCGGTCGCAGCGCTCGCGCGAGCCGCGCTGGTTCGGCGCGTACGCCGTGCGCGAGGAGGCCATCCCGGTGCTGCACTCCGGGAAGGCGATCGCCGTCGTCGCGCGGCAGACCAACCTCGGGAGCGGGCGCACGCCCAGCCGCCTCGAGCTCAACTACGTCGAGGCCGCGGACGACCTCATCGCGATGATCTCGCGCGGGGAGTTCCCGTTCCCGAACGCCGCGACCGGGCCGCGGCGCGGCGCGCCGCGCGTCGGCGACGGCCTCATCCGGCTGAACTCCGAGGGCGAGGTGCTCTACGCGAGCCCCAACGCGCTGAGCTGCTTCCACCGCCTCGGCGTGATCGGTCCGCTCGTCGGGCGCTCGCTCGCCGAGGTGACGGCCGACCTCATCGAGCACCAGAACCCCGTGGACGAGTCGCTGCCGCTCGTCGTCATGGGCCGTGCGCCCTGGCGCACCGAGATCGAGGCGCAGCGCGTCGCGCTGTCGCTGCGCGCCCTCCCGCTCACCGAGTCCGGTCAGCGCATCGGCGCCGTCCTGCTGTGCCGCGACGTCTCCGAGCTGCGCCGTCGCGAGCGCGAGCTCATCACCAAGGACGCGACGATCCGCGAGATCCACCACCGCGTGAAGAACAACCTCCAGACCGTCGCGGCGCTCCTGCGGCTGCAGGCCCGGCGCATGGACGTCCCGGAGGCGCGTGCCGCGCTGGAGGAGGCGATGCGGCGCGTCGCGACGATCGCGCTCGTGCACGAGAGCCTGTCGCAGACGCTCGACGAGGAGGTGGAGTTCGACGACATGGTCGGTCGCGCGCTGCGCCTCGCGGCCGACGTCGCCTCCGCCGACACGAGCGTGCGGACCGTGCGGACGGGGAGCTTCGGGCTCGTGCCCGCGGAGGACGCGACCCCGCTCGCGCTCATCCTCACCGAGCTCGTCACCAACGCGGTCGAGCACGGCCTCGCGAAGCAGGACACCGGCACGGTCGAGGTCGCGGTCGAGCGCGACGGGTCGGCCCTGCGGATCGTCGTGGCGGACGACGGCGTCGGCATGCCCGACGGCGACGTCGCCCGCGCAGGCAAGGCCGCCAAGAGCGGCCTGGGCTCGCAGATCGTGCAGACCCTCGTGACGAACGAGCTCGGCGGCACCATCGAGTGGTCGCCGCGCCCCGGCGGGGGCACCCAGGTCGTGCTCGCGCTCGTGCTGCGCGACGGCAACCGCCAGGGCTGACCGCCGGTACGACGACGGGCCGCCACCCCGGAGGGTGACGGCCCGTCGTGCTGCTCGACGCCCGGAGGGCGGAGCGGCGTGTCGTGTCAGCCGGCGCGGCGTGCGCGCGCGGTGCGGCGCTTGAGGGCGCGGCGCTCGTCCTCGGAGAGGCCGCCCCAGACGCCGGCGTCCTGGCCGGACTCGATGGCCCACTTGAGGCACGTGTCGACGACGTCGCAGCGGCGGCAGACGGCCTTCGCCTCCTCGATCTGCAGGAGCGCAGGGCCGGTGTTCCCGATGGGGAAGAACAGCTCGGGGTCTTCGTCGAGGCAGGCTGCGCGGTGGCGCCAGTCCATGTTCGTCGTCTCCTTCGGGCAGAGGGGAGCCTGGTCGCGAGGTGATGACTCGTCGCTGGGCGACCCGGCAGGGGGCTGCCCGGGCCAAGGGCTCGAGGCGGGGGGTGATTGATGCTTGAACCAGGTTCACACCTCGTGAAGCACAGCACAAGGGGTTACGAGAAAGTTTCCGTCGCATGAATCGTGAGGCCTTCGTCACACGGGTGTGAAGCCGCAGGTCGCCGCGTACGCTGGGTGATCGTGCCCTCCCGCGAGCCCTCCGGAACCCCGCCCGAGCCCCGCCCGACGCCCCCGGGACCGTCGTCCGACGGGGGGTCGCGGCCGCCCGCACTGACGGCGCTCGTCGCCGGGGTGGGCGTCGAGATCGCCGCGCTCGTGGTGGGCGCGGTGCTGATCCTCGTCGAGCTCGTCCGTGGTGGGTCGCAGTCGTTCGGGGTGAGCGTCTTCCTCGTCGTCTTCGCGCTCGGCGTGGGAGCCGTGCTCGCCGCGAGCCTCCGCGGGCTGCTGCGCGGGCAGCGCTGGGCACGGTCGCCCGTCGCGACGTGGCAGATCCTCCAGGGGGTCGTCGCGGTCAGCTCGCTCCAGGTGGGCGTGACCCCGTGGGTCGTCGTCGCGCTGGTGCTCGCCGTCATCGTGCTCGTCCTCCTCATGCTGCGTCCCGTCGTCGAGGCGACCACGCGCGACGTCCGCCCGGCCGCCTGACTCTCGGCCCGCGGGCCGGGCGGCTCGCCCCTCACGGGCGGGCACCGGGCTGCGGCTCGGCCGTCACGGGCGGGCGACCTGGAGCGGCGCCAGCCGCGTGCCCTGGACCAGCACCCCTCGACCCGGTCGGGGCCGACCAGGTTCGGTGAGCCACTCCAGCCCGTGCCCGAACACCTCGGCGCTCCCGCGCTCCCGCGGCGCGAGGACGACGCCGCAGCGCGCCCCGCGCAGGTCCGCGAGCGGGCCGCGCAAGGCCGAGGCCGCGGCGCCCGTCGTCGCCGACGCGAGCAGCACGAGCCCGTCGCGGCACAGCGCTGCGAGCCGCTCGGCCTCGAGCACGCAGAGCTGGGTCAGCACGTCCAGGTCGTCGACCACCACGACCTCCGGTGCCGTCGCTCTGCCCAGGGACGCCGCGCCGGCTCGGTCCGCCTCCAGCGTGTCGAGGAGCCGCGCGACGTCCGCGGGCGCGTACCGCCGCACGACGATCGTCCCGTTCCCGTTCCCGTTCCTCTTGCCGTCGTCGTCCACCTGCCCGCCCCCGGTCCGGCCGGTGGTGCGCGCGATGCGTCCGGGGCCGGGCACCGCCGTGCCGGCCAGCGCGTCGTCCCGGGTGACGATCGCGCGGAGCGAACCGGTGCGAGCCACGTGGCGGGCGAGGAGCGCGAGCGTGCTCGTGCGGCCGGAGCCGGGCGGACCGACCACGAGCGCGCCGCGCCCGACGTCCATCCACAGCGTCCGGCCGTCGTCGCCGCCCCGGCCGACCGGGACGCCGGTGGGTCCCCGGGCGGGCGCAGCGTCCGCGTCGTCGCCGTCGGCCCAGGCGACCGTGCGGTCCGCGTCCGCGGCGGCCCCGGCGGGGAACCGGTCGACGCCGGCGGTCGCGCGTCCGGCGACGTCGAGGTCGGCGGCCGCGACGTCGTCGGGCAGCGGGTGCAGCCGGAACGCGCCCCGGCGGGTCGTCGCAGGGAGCTCGGTCCACCCACGCGAACCCTCCGGTGCCACCGCGACCTGGCACACCAGCGGGTCGCCCGGGCCTAGCCACACCGCCCGGCCCGGCGGGCCGCCCTGTCCGGCGAGCGCCGCGGGCACGCCGAGCGACACGTCGTCGTGCCGGTCGCGTGACGCGAGGACCGCCCGGACGCCGACGAGCGACACCAGCCCGCCGACCGTCGGCCCGCTCGCGCTCACCGCGACGGCGGCGGGGGAGTCGGCGAGCACGTCCGCGAGGGCGTCGGCGCCCGCCCCGCCCGCGACCCCGGCGAGCACGCCGCGGACGACCTCGACGTCGTCGACGAGGAGCAGGGTGCGGCCGGTCGTGCGGTCGAGCCCCGCGGGCCGGGGCTGACCGTCGTCGTGCCCGGCCAGGAGCCGGAGGAGGCGGACGACGCGGCGCGGGTCGCTCCGGTCCACGACCGTCCCGGTGCCGGGGTGCGCCGCGAGGCCGGCGAGCCCCGACCCGATCGCGTGGACCGACCAGCCGCGCTCGAGCGCGGCCCGCCCGACGGTGCGCAGCGCCGTGGTCCGGCCCGACCGGGCCCGGCCCTGGACCGCGAGGTGACCGTCGCGCGGGTCCCAGCGGACCACCGTGCGGCGCTGGAGGGCAGGCAGGTCGCCGAGTGCGAGGGGCAGCGCGCGGTCGTCGCGGCGCACCTCCCCGCCCCCGCCCTCGGTCCCCTCGATGGCTCCGCGCCCCCCGTCCACCCCGCGCCCGTCCACCCCGCGCCCGTCCGCCGCCGGGTCGCCCCCCACGTGCGCGCCCGTCTTGCGGTCGCGCGCCGCGAGCACGCCCGCCTCGTCGTCCGGCTCGTCGACCCCGTCGAGGTCGTCCGGCCCGACGCGGGCGGGCAGGGCGGGGAGCCATGGCGCGGGGTGGGGACTCAGGCCTGACCGGGCGGCGACCTCGCGTGCCGCCGCGACGAGGAGCGGCAGGTGGTCGGCTGCCCGGCCCGGCGCGGGCCCGCCCGGCCCGCGCTCCGTGCCCCACGGGTCCGCGATCCGCACGCGAGCCTCCGGCAACGCGAGCGGCCCGCCGGCACGCGCGCACTGCACGGCGACCGGCGGCTCGGCGCCGCGGCGCAGGACCAGGCGCCCCGGGATCGACGCCGGGACGTGGGCCGCGTGCGGCGCGTCGACGACGTCGCGCGAGTCGGCCACGTCCACGACCCGGAGCGCGAGCCGCAGCGTGACGTTCGCCCGCACGTCGGCGCTGACGGCGCCGGCGGGCCGCTGCGTCGCGAGGACCAGGTGCACGCCGAGCGACCGGCCCTGCGCGGCCACGCGCAGCAGCCCGGGCACGACGTCCGGCAGGTCGTCGGCGAGCGCGCGGAACTCGTCCACCACGACCACGAGGCGCGCGAGCCGTCCGCGCGGGAGGTCGTCGATGGTCGCGACGCCCGCCGTGGCCAGGAGGCGCTCGCGCCGGTGCAGCTCGGCCCGGAGCCCGGCGAGCGCGCGCCCCGCGAGCCCGGGGTCGAGGTCGGTCACCTGGCCCACGACGTGGGGCAGCCGACCGCACGCCCCGAAGCTCGCTCCGCCCTTGAAGTCGACGAGCGCGAACGACAGCTCGTCGGGCGAGCGCCCGAGCGCGAGCCCGGTGACGAGCGTCTGCAGGAGCTCCGACTTCCCGGAGCCCGTCGTGCCGGCGACGAGCACGTGCGGCCCGTCGCGGACGAGGTCGACGGAGACGGGCGCACCCCCTGAACCGACGCCGAGCACGGTCCGCAGCCCGTGCCCGTCCCGGTGCGACGCGTCCTGCCAGCGCTCGGCCGCCCACGTCGGGAGCCGGTCCGGCGCTCGCGGCGCCCCCAGCAGGGGACCCAGCGCGACCGCCGACGGCAGCGACCGCGCGGTGGGGTCGCCCGGGTCGGGCTCGCCCGCGCCGTCCCCGGCGCCGCCGCCGAGCCGACCGAGGTGCTCGGCCGCGGCGAGCCGCCGCGCGAGGCCGAGTGCCCACCGGGCGGTCACGCCGACGTGCTCGCGCGGCGTCGGGGCGCCGTCCGGACCCGCCACGACGGCGACGGCTCCCGACACGTCGACGAGCGTCCGGCACCACGCCGGGACGTGCGCCCGGTCCGCGAGGACCAGCAGCACGTCCGTGCCCCCCGCGGCGCACCGCTCCCACGCCCGCGAGAGCTCGCCCGCCGGCACGGGGCCGTCGACGACGACGAGGTCCGGCGGGGCCCCGGCGGCCAGGGCGTCGAGCGTCCGGACGGCACGGGCCTGCGGCAGCCAGCGGCACCACGACCACGCGTGCGGGTCCTGGGAGGCGTGCCGCACCGTCAGCACCGCCCCCGCCGCGAGGACCTCCGCGAGGACGGCGCGGGACCCGGCGAGCGCGGCATCGCGAGGCCCGACGACGGCCACGCAGCCGTCCGGCAGCCGGACCCGCGACGGGTTCGTCGCGCCCCGCGCCGCGATCAGCGCCCCGCCACCGGCCGAGCCCACGGGGCGGCCCGGCACCGTGCCGGCGGCGGTCCTTGCCGGCGCCGCTCCCGACGACCCGGCGTGCGCCGACGGAGCGCCCGGCGATCCCGCCGCCGGGTCGGCGCCCGCCGGGGCGAGCCGGGCGACCGTCGCCCACAGCAGGACGTCCGTGGGCCGGGGGTGCAGCGGATCCACCGGCGCGGTCCCGCGGACGGCCTCGGCGTCCGTCGACGCTCCGGGCCCGGGCGGGGCGGCGCGCTTCGCGGCGCGCCGACGGCGGGCCTCGGCGAGCGCGGGCCCGAGGACCGCGAGCGGCCCGACGAGCGCGAGCAGGGCGAGGAGGGGCTGACGCAGCGCCACCGCGAGCCCGATCGACGCGACGGCCGGCACGAGCGCGGTCGCGAGCTGCGTCGTCCCGAGGCGCCCCGGGTCGGCGGGACGGCCCGGAGCCACGGCGGGTCCGGTCCCGGGGCCGTGCACGAGCGCGGGCCGCGCACGCAGCGCGTACGTGCCGTCGGGCGTCACCAGGGCGCGACCGTCGCGCCAGCGCACCGCGCGCCACGAGCCCACCCGCCGCCCGGCCCGGGCCGGGCGCGCGTGGAGGAGGGCCGCGTCGTCGGGCACGCGGCGCGTGCCGTGCGGCACGCGCACCCGGACCCGGGGCCCGCGCCGCGTGGTGCGCCAGCGGACGTCGAGCCGGTCGACGCGCGCCCGGCCACGGGCGCTGCGCCCGACGGCGACGAGCCGCCCGGCCTCCGGGCCGCCCAGGACCGCGACGTGCCGGGGCGCCGCGAGCACGTGCTCCGGGGCCGGCCCGTCGTCGCGGGCCCGGGGGTCGGGGCCCCTCCGCGCGACCGCGACCGTCGTTCCGGGGAGGAGCGGCCGCGTGCCGCAGCGCTGGTCGTCGTCGACCGGGACGCCGTCCACGGCCAGCGGCGCCGTGCGCAGCTCGGGACGGCAGCCGAGGTCGGCGAGCGCAGGCCGTGCGTCGCCGAGGCGCGTGCCCGCGGCCAGCAGGACGTCCGTGCCCGGGTGGACCGTCACGCGCACCCACGCCGCGCCGTCGGGCCGGGGCGCGGGCGTGCCGCCCGGCGGTGCACCGGGAGCGAGGGGCGGGGCGGGGGAGCGCACCCGCTGATCGTGCCCGACGGCGGTCCGCGCCCGCCGCGCACGACCGCGCCCCTGTGGACGGGGGTCCGTCCACAGGGGCGCGTGTCGGCCGACGGCCGGTGGGGCGTGTCGGCTCAGTCCACGGCGAGCGCCGCGACGGGCGACGTCCGGGCCGCGGTGCGGCCGGGGACGACGGAGGCGACGAGACCCGCGACGAGGGCGACCACGAGCACGAGCGCGATGTCGCGCCACGGCACGGCGAGCGACACGTCGCCCATGACGCTCAGCGCCGTCGCTGCTCCGGCCCACCCGTAGAGCACGCCCAGTACGATCCCGAGGACCGCCCCGACGCCCGCGATGAGCATGCCCTCGATCGCGAGCATCCACCGCAGCTGCGTGCGGCTGAGGCCGATCGCCCGGAGCGTCGCGGACTCGCGTCGCCGCTCGATGACCGAGAGCGAGAGCGTGTTCGCCACGCCGATGAGCGCGATGACGACCGCGACGGCGAGCAGCCCGACGATGACCCCGAGGATCGTGTCGATGACGCTCTGCATCGCCGCGCGCTCGACGGCGATCCCGGCGACCTCCACGGGCGTGTCCGACTCCACGACGGCGTCCTGGATCGCGGGCACCACCTGTGCGGCGGCGCCGGTGTCGTCGAGGCCGACCCACAGCCGGGACATGAGGCCCGTCGGGTCGACGGCGCGCGCGTCGTCGACGGTGAGCAGCCCGCCGGAGCCGATGCCCCCGGTGCGGACGACCACGTCGAGCGTCTCGCCCGTCGGGCCCGTGAGCTCGGCGGTCTCGCCGTCCGCGAGGCCGTAGTTCTCCGCCTCGCCCTCCGAGAGGAGGACCGTCCCCGGACCGAAGGCCGCGAGGTCGTCCGGCGTCCGCACCACGGAGCGCGCGGCGTCGGGGTCGACCCCGTGGAACGACGTCTCGGTGCCGTCCGGCATGGTCACCGCCGTGGCGTACAGCTCGACGACGCGGGACACGCCCTCGGTGCCGGACACGGCCCGCACGACGTCGGACGGCACCGGCTCGCCGGTCGACCCGTACGCGTCCGTCGCGACCATGACGTCGACGGGGTACTGGTCGTCGAGCGCCGCGTCGAGCGACGTGCGGGCGCTCGCGGCGCCGGTCGACATCATGGCGACGAGCGTGACGCCGATGAGGAGCGCGGTGCTCGTCGCCGTGGTGCGGCGCGGGTTGCGCAGCGTGTTCGCGGTGGCGAGGCGCGCCGTCGACCCGGTGCCCGCGAGCAGCCGGCCGACGAACGCCACGACGGCGGGCAGCCAGTAGACCGCTCCGACGAGGACGCCCACGAACGACAGCGCGCCGCCGGCGACCCCGGCGAGGAGCCCGATCTCGGGCTTGTCGGTGAGCCCGAGCCAGATCCCGCCCGCGAGGACGGCGACGCCGCCCAGCGTGAGCAGGGACGCGAGGACGAGCCGCACGCGACCGCCGCCGCGCAGGATGCTCGGCGCGTCGGCCGGGCGCAGCGCCTCGAGCGGGGCGACGCGCGTGGCGGCGCGGGCGGGGGCGAGCGACGCGACGACCGTCACGAGCGTGCCGACCACGAGCGGCACGAGCACGACCACGGGCGTCACCGTGATGGTCGCGGGGACCGGGACGCCCAGGTCGGCGCCGCGGGCCACGAGGAGCGCGATCTGCGTGAGCAGGCCGCCCAGGACGATGCCGGCGAGCGAGGACACGACGCCGAGGATCGTCGCCTCGGTGAGCACGGACCGGGCGAGCTGCGCCTTGTTCGCGCCGACCGCCCGCAGGAGCGCGAGGGTGCGCGTGCGCTGCGCGACGAGGACCTGGAACGTGTTCGCGATGACGAGCGCCGCGACGAGCAGCGCGACGGCGGCGAACGAGAGGATGACGTAGGTGAAGACGTCCTGGTCGCCGGTCATCTTGCGCGCCTGGTCCTGGGCGTGCTCGTCCGGCGTGACGGCCTTCGCCCCGTCCGGCGAGGCGGCGACGAGCTCGGCGCGCGCCGTCTCGAGGTCCGTGCCGGGCGCGAGGCCCACCATCGCGGACGAGTACGTGCGGCCCGGGTCGTCGGGCGTGGTCTGCGCGGCCTCCCAGGCCGCGACGTCCTCGGCCGGGACCACGACGGCACCGCCCATCTGGGCGTAGGCGCCGAACGGGTCGTCGGTCGTGCCGACGACGGTCAGCTCGTCCCGGACCTCCGTGTAGTCGCCGCCGTCGGGCGCGGTGTCGTCCCACACGTTGCGCGAGCTGGTGACGGTGTCGCCGATCCCGACGCCGAGGCGCTCGGCCACGGCGGTCGGGAGCGAGATCTGGCCCGAGGCGGTGGGCATCGAGCCCTCGACGACCTCGAGCGCCTCGAAGCGCGGGTCGGACGGCGCCGGGACGCCGAGCTGGAACACGCGCTTCGCGCCGTGGGAGAGGTCGAGGTAGGTGAACGAGACCGCGTCGACGGCCTCGACGCCGGGCACGGAGCGCAGCGCCTCGACGTCCGGTGCCGTGAGGTCGTCCGGGGCCGACACGACCAGGTCGGCGTCGGCGTACTGCGCGGCGATCGAGTCGTTCGTGGTCTGGGTGATGACGTTGCCCGCGATGAGCGTCGCCGTGACGAAGGCCGTCCCGATGACGATCGCGACGCCGGCCGCGACGAGGCGGCCGATGCTGCGGCGCATCTGCGCCAGGGTGAGCCGGAACATCAGGCGCGCACCGCCTGCGACGCCGTCGGGGCGGGGCCGTCGGTGCCGGCGTCGAGCGTGCGCAGCGCGTCGAGCCCTGCGAGCACCGACTCGGGCGTCGGGTCGGTGATGTCGCCCGCGATGCGCCCGTCGGCGATGAGCACGACGCGGTCCGCGTAGGCCGCGGCCGTCGGGTCGTGCGTGACCATGATGATGGTGCGGCCGAGCTCGCGCACCGAGCGGCGCAGGAAGCTCAGCACCTCCGCGCCCGAGCGCGAGTCGAGGTTGCCCGTCGGCTCGTCGGCGAACACGACCTCCGGGCCGGCGATGAGGGCGCGCGCGATGGCGACGCGCTGCTGCTGCCCGCCGGACAGCTCGCTGGGACGGTGGCTCAGGCGTGCCTCGAGGCCGAGCGTGCGCACGAGCGTCTCGAACCACGCACGGTCGACCTTGCCGCCCGCGAGCTCGACGGGGAGCGTGATGTTCTGCTCCGCCGTGAACATCGGCAGCAGGTTGAACGACTGGAACACGAAGCCGACGCGGTCGCGGCGCAGCTGCGTGAGCGCGTTGTCGTTGAGGCGGGTGACCTCGGTGTCCCCGAGGAAGGCGTGCCCGCTGGTCGCGGTGTCGAGGCCCGCGAGCAGGTGCATGAGCGTCGACTTGCCCGAGCCCGACGGGCCCATGATGGCCGTGAAGTGACCGCGCTCGAAGTCCACGTCGACGCCGTCGAGCGCGTGCACCGCCGCCTCGCCCGTGCCGTAGGTCTTGCGCAGCGTGCGGGCCCGCACCGCGGGCGGGCCGGCGGGGGCCGGGTCGGTGGGTCGGTACACGGTCGTGTCCACGTCGTCTCCTGGTTCGTCGTGCCGCACGCGGACCGGTGGTCACGGGCGTGCGTCGGGATCGTGGACGACGCTACGGAGCGGGCCGGGCCCGCCGCGTCCCGCGACGGTCGGGTCCTGGCCGCGGGCCGGGTCATCCTCTGGTCGTAGACGTCCCCCGCCCAGGGCGGACACGACGGCGCCCCACCGGTCGGGGACCGGTGGGGCGCGGGCGGTGCGGGGTCAGGCGCCGGGGCGCACGAGCCCCGTCTCGTAGGCCGTCACGACGGCCTGGACGCGGTCGCGCGCGCCGAGCTTGGCGAGGATGCGCCCGACGTGGGTCTTGACCGTCGCCTCGGCGACGAACAGGTCGCTCGCGATCTCCGTGTTGGAGCGGCCGCGCGCCATGAGCACGAGCACCTCGCGCTCGCGCTCGGTGAGGCCCTCGACGGCCGCGTGCGCGGGCGAGTCCTGGACCTGCTCGGCGGGCAGCGCCGTCACGAGGTGCTCGAGCAGGCGCCGCGTGGACGACGGCGCGATGACCGCGTCGCCGCGGTGCACCGTCCGGATCGCGGCCAGCATCTCCTCTGGCGGCGCGTCCTTGAGCAGGAAGCCGCTCGCGCCCGAGCGGATGGCCTCGAGCACGTACTCGTCGAGGTCGAACGTCGTGAGGACGATGACCTTGGGGGCGTGCGCGCCGTCGGCCGCCGCCGCGGTGAGGCGCGCCGTCGTCTGGAGCCCGTCGAGGTGCGGCATGCGGACGTCCATGAGCACGACGTCGACCGGGTGGTCCGCGAGCAGGCGCAGCGCCTGGAGCCCGTCGCCCGCCTCGACGGCGACCGTGAGGTCCGGCTGGGAGTCGATCACCATGCGGAAGCCCGCGCGCACGAGCTGCTGGTCGTCGACGAGCGCGATGCGCACGGGGGCGTGCGGCTCGGCGGCGTACGCGTCGTCGGGCACGGGGAGGGCGTCGGTCATGGTGTCCTGTCGGTCGGTCCGGTCGGGGTCTCGCGCGCGGGTCGGGCGGGCGGCGGGGGCGGGGCGAAGACGCCCGGCGCCGGTCCCGCGGCCGTCGGGCCCGGTCCCGTCCTGCCCGGTCCCATCCTGCCCGACGGTCCCGTCCTGCCCGACGGCGCCGGGCCGGGCGGCACGGGCGCACGACCGGGGACCGGCGGCACGGGCAGGCGCAGGTGCACCCGGAACCCGCCGCCGGCGCGCGGCCCCACCTGGACGGACCCGCCGAAGAGCGCGGCCCGCTCGCGCATGCCGAGCACGCCGTACCCACCGGACCGGGCGTCCTGCCGGGCCTCGGCGGCGCTCGAGGCGCCCCGGCCGTCGTCCTCGATCTCGAGGTCGAGGGTCGTGGCGCCCCAGCGCACGACGACCGTCACCTCCGGGTCGGGGCCTGCGTGCTTGAGGACGTTGGTGAGCGCCTCCTGGCAGACGCGGTAGACCGTGAGCCCGGCCCCGGGCGGCAGGGGTCGTGCCTCGCCCACGCGCACGAACGACACGCGCATCCCGCTGTCGCGCACCTGGGCGACGAGGCTCTCGAGGTCGGCGGCGTCGGGCTGCGGCGCGCGCTCGAGCGCGGCCGGCGGGGGGTTGCCCGGGAGCTGCTGCGTGGGCGCGCCCGGTCCGGAGGGCCCTGGGCCGGGGACACCGCCGCGGCCCGCGGGCAGCGCGAGGGTGCCGGCCGGCCCGACCCCCGGTCCCGCCGCAGGCGGCCGCGGTGGTTCGGACCGCAGCACGCCGAGCAGACGGCGCATGTCGGCCAGGGCGGTGCGCCCCGTCTCCGAGACGGTCGCGAGCGCGCGGGCCGCGGCGTCGGGGTCGTGCACGGCGGCGTACCGGCCGCCGTCGGCCTGGGCGATGATGACGGACAGCGAGTGGGCCACGATGTCGTGCATCTCGCGGGCGATGCGCGCCCGTTCGGCCGCGGTCGCGATCTGGGCCTGCTGGTCGCGCTCGACCTCGAGGCGCTCCGCGCGGTCGACGAGCGCCGCGATCGTCTCGCGCCGGGACCGCCGCACCAGACCGAACGCCCAGACCGCGAGGAACGTCATCCCGCCGAACGCGGACGTGAGGAAGACCATGAGCGCGAGGTCGGTGAGCCGGCCCGACAGCAGCCCGAGCGCGACGCCCAGGACCACCGCGCCGACGAGCGACGCGACGATCGCGGTGCGGTGCGCCCAGCGCGGCCCGTAGACCGTGACCGAGTAGAGCGCGACGAGCACGGCGAAGTCGGCCGGGAAGATGAGGAGGTAGCCCGCGAGCAGGTGCACGAGCGCGACCGAGTACACCGTGACCGCCGACGCGAGCGGGTACGAGCGTCGCCAGGGGAGCGGCGCGAGGAGCAGCACGGCCCAGAACGCGGCCCAGCCGCCGCTCGTGCCGACGCCGCTCGCACCGGACGCGGAGAACGCCGCCGACGCGGGGACGAACGCCACCGCGAGGACGAGCGTGACGGTGAGGTCCACACCGAAGCGGTGCTCGTCGGACCACTGCCCGAGGCGCTCGTACCAACCCATGCGTCCAGCCTAGGCAGCGGGCGGTCGCACGGCGTCCGACCAGGGTCGCAGAGTTCACCGAGCACGATGGGACCGAAGTCGTACTGATGCCCTAGCATGAGCGAATGACCCACGTACTGCTAGCGGAGGACGACCCGGCGATTGCCGAACCTTTGGCGCGCGCACTGACACGTGAGGGTTACAACGTCGTCGTCCAAGGAACTGGTCAAGGGGCGATCGACTCGGCCAGCGGTGCGGACATCGTGGTGCTCGATCTGGGCCTTCCGGACATGGACGGCCTCGACGTCGCACGCGAGATCCGTCACAAGGGCCTGACCACGCCCGTGCTCGTCCTCACCGCGCGCGCCGACGAGGTCGACCTCGTCGTGGGCCTCGACGCGGGCGCCGACGACTACGTCACCAAGCCGTTCCGCCTCGCGGAGCTCCTCGCCCGGGTCCGGGCGCTCCTGCGCCGCTCGCACGGCGAGCAGGTCGACGAGGAGGAGCTCGCCGCGCAGGACGTCCGCATCGACGTCTCCGCGCACCGGGCGTTCCAGGGCGAGCGCGAGCTCCACCTGACCACCAAGGAGTTCGAGCTGCTGCGCGTGCTCGTCGCGAGCGCGGGCTCGGTCGTCGTCCGCGACGCGCTGATGCGCGACGTGTGGGGCTCGGAGCCCGTCGGCTCGACGAAGACGCTCGACATGCACGTGTCGTGGCTGCGCCGCAAGCTCGGTGACGACGCCAACGCGCCGCGCTACATCTCGACCGTCCGGGGCCTCGGCTTCCGCTTCGAGACCGGCGAGAGCTGACCGTCCCCTGACGGGACGAGGGACACGGGGAGCGAGGGGCAGCGTGCGGCGTCGGATGCTGCAGGCGACGGTGGCGGCCGTGGCCGTCGCCGTGATCCTCCTCGGGTTCCCCCTCGCCTTCTACGGCGCCCGGTTCGTGCTCCAGGGCGAGGTCGACGACGTCTCCTCGCGCGTGGAGCGCCTGTCCCGGTCCATCGACGCGCGTCTCGCGGCGGGCGACGAGATCCCGGACTACGTCATCGAGGACGCGGTCCAGCCGCGCGCGAGCGACCCGCCGGCGCACGTCTACGTCGCGCTGCCCGACGGCACGGTGCTCACCGCGGGCGACGAGATCACGGGCCGCGAGATCGAGCAGCCCCTGCACTCCGACTCCGGCGCGCTCGTGACCCTCACCGTCTCCTACTGGGACGCCTACCTCCGGGCCGCGCAGGTCGTGCTGCTCGTCGTGGCCGCGGCGATCGTCGCGTTCGCGGCGGGCATCGGGATGGCGGTGTGGCAGGCGAACCGCATCGCCGCGCCGCTCGTGTACCTCGCGGCGTCCGCGGAGCAGCTCGGCTCGGGGCAGGTCCGGCCACGCCTCGAACCCTCGGGCGTCGAGGAGATCGACCTGGTCGCGGCCGAGCTCGCGCGCAGCTCCGACCGGCTCGCGGGCCGGCTCGCCGCGGAGCGCCAGTTCGCCGCCGACGCGTCGCACCAGCTCCGCACGCCCCTCACGGCCCTGAGCATGCGGCTGGAGGAGATCTCGCTCGCCTCCGACGACCCGGCGGTCCAGGAGGAGGCGCGCATCTCCCTCGAGCAGGTCGAGCGCCTCGTCGGCGTCGTCGACGACCTCCTCGCGTCGTCCCGGCGCGCGCAGGGCGGGACGACGGAGGCGGTCAGCCTGCTCGACGTCGTGCACCAGCAGGAGGAGGAGTGGGTGCCGACGTTCGCGAAGGCGGGGCGCCGGCTCGTCGTCGACGTGCCGCCCGAGTACCAGGTGCTCGCGACGCCCGGTGCGCTCGCGCAGGTGCTGGCCACGCTCATCGAGAACTCCCTCAAGCACGGCGGCGGCACGACGACGGTCCGCGCCCGCCCGTCCGGCACGAGCGGCGCCATCGTCACCGAGGTGTCCGACGAGGGCGCGGGTGTCCCCGACGACCTCGCGCCGCGCATCTTCGAGCGCGAGGTCACGTCGGGCGCGGGGACGGGCCTCGGTCTCGCGCTCGCCCGGGACCTCGCCGCGTCCGACGGCGGTCGCCTGGAGCTCGCGCAGCGCCGGCCCGCGGTCTTCGCGCTCTTCCTCGCGGGGGTGCCGCGGCGCCTCGACCCGCGGGTCGTGCTGCCGACCGGGACGGCGGTCGCTGCCGGTCGGCGTCGGCGCCGGCGCGGCTGACGCGTCGCGGGACGCGGAGGGCTCAGTCGGCCCGCACGTCCGCGGGAGGGCGGGCCGCGCCGTCGGCGGCGGTGCCCGCCGGGGTGGCAGGAGCGTCGCGGTCTCCCGTGAAGACCAGGTGGCGGTACGCGACGTAGCGGAACGCCGTGCCCAGGGCGAGCCCCACGACGTTCGCCGAGATGTTCTTGGCGAGCGGCGACGTCAGCCCGAGCGCGTACGTCGAGATCGCGAGGCACCCCACCGCGATGAGCATGCCGCCCACGTTGACGACGACGAACGCGGCGAGCTCCCGCCCGCGCGACTGCGTGCGCCGGTCCGAGAACGTCCAGTACCGGTTGCCGACCCACGCCACGAGCGTCGCGACGGCGACGGAGACGATCTTCGCGGTGAGCGGCTTGTGCCCGAGCAGCTCGCCCGGGCCGAAGCTGAGCAGGTTGAACAGGCCGAGGTCGACGACGTACGCGAGCGCGCCGACCGAGCCGAACTTCGCGAGCTCGCGGACCCGCGCGAGCACCCGCTCGCGGCGCGACCCGGACGTCGCGGACGTCTCCGCTCGTCGGTCCAGGTCGCTCACCACCCCTCGAGGCTACCGGGCGGTCCGGGGCCCCGCCCGGGTGCGGTCCGTCGTCCGCCCTCCGCCCGGTTCCCGTCCGCCCCTCCACCCGGCGTCCGGCTGCCGTCCGTCCGACGGGCGGTCCGGGGCGGGCCGCTCCCGGGCCAGGCACTAGGGTGGGTGCACGTGGCAGCCCCAGTGATCGCCGTGGTCGGCGGAGGACAGCTCGCACGCATGATGGCCCCCGCGGCCGGGGAGCTCGGCGTGCACCTGCGCGTGCTCGTGGAGGCCGCGGACTCGTCCGCGGCCCAGGTCGTCGTGGACGCGCCCGTCGGCGTCGCGTCCGACGAGGCCGCGGTCCGCTCCCTCATCGCCCCGGCGGGCGCCGCCCCGGCGGACGTCCTGACGTTCGAGCACGAGCACGTCCCGAACGCGCTGCTCACCGACCTCCTCGAGCACGGCACGCCCGTGCGCCCCGGGCCGGACGCGCTCGTCCACGCCCAGGACAAGATCGTCATGCGCCGCCGGCTCACCGAGCTCGGCGTGCCGTGCCCGCGCTGGGCCGCGCTCCCCACGGACCCGGCGGCCGCCCGGGCCGCGCTCACCGACTTCCTCGACGAGGTCGGGGGCGAGGCCGTCGTGAAGACGGCGCGCGGCGGGTACGACGGCAAGGGCGTCCGCGTGGTCTCGGCCGCGGAGGGCGGCCCCGAGCAGGTCGCGGAGTGGATCGAGGCGGCCGCGGCGGACGGCCCCGAGCTCCTCGTCGAGGAGAAGGTCCCGTTCACGCGCGAGCTCGCTGTCCTCGTCGCCCGGCGCCCGAGCGGCGGCGCCGACGGGCAGGGCGAGGTGCGCACGTGGCCCGTCGTGGAGTCGATCCAGCGCGACGGCGTGTGCGCCGAGGTGATCGCGCCCGCACCCGGTCTCACCGACGCCGAGGCGGAGCGTGCGCGCGACGCCGCCGTGCGGATCGCCGAGGGGCTCGGCGTCACCGGCGTGCTCGCGGTGGAGATGTTCGAGGTCGCGGGGGAGGACGGACCGCGCGTGCTGGTCAACGAGCTCGCGATGCGGCCCCACAACTCCGGCCACTGGACGATCGACGGCGCGGTGACGAGCCAGTTCGAGCAGCACCTGCGTGCCGTGCTCGACCTCCCGCTCGGCGACACCGCCGCGACCGCGCGCTGGACCGTGATGGCGAACGTCCTCGGATCGACGCTCGACGCGCTCACCGACGCGCTGCCCGACGTCCTCGCCGCGTTCCCCGACGCGCGGGTCAACCTCTACGGCAAGGGCGTGCGTCCCGGGCGCAAGCTCGGCCACGTCAACGTGAGCGGCGACGACCTGGACGAGGTCCGGCGTCGGGCCCTGGCCGCCGCCGCGACCTTGCGGGGCGAGCACCCCGCGACCGACCCGAACGAGGAGCGCGCATGAGCAAGAACCCTGTCGTCGGCATCGTCATGGGGTCGGACTCCGACTGGCCCGTCATGGAGGCCGCCGCCGACGCTCTCGCCGAGTTCGACGTGCCCGTCGAGGTCGACGTCGTCTCCGCCCACCGCATGCCCGTCGAGATGATCGACTACGGTCGCACCGCCGCGGAGCGCGGCCTGCGCGTCGTCGTCGCGGGCGCCGGGGGAGCGGCCCACCTGCCGGGCATGCTCGCCGCCGTCACGCCCCTGCCCGTCATCGGGGTCCCGGTGCCGCTGCGCCACCTCGACGGCATGGACTCGCTCCTGTCGATCGTGCAGATGCCCGCGGGCGTCCCCGTCGCCACCGTCTCCGTCGGCGGCGCGCGGAACGCCGGGCTGCTCGCCGCGCGCATCCTCGCCGCGGGCACCGACGACGACGCCGCGCGGCTGCGCGAGCGCATGGTCGCCTTCCAGGCGGACCTCGGGGACCAGGCGCGCGCGAAGGGTGCCCGGCTGCGCGCGTCGCGCGCGGGGGAGCAGCGGACCGGCTTCGGCGCCTGAGCCGAGGCGTCAGCCCGTCGGCTGCGGCAGGCCGCCCACCTGACCGGGCGCGAGGTTGCCGTCCCGGATGTCGACCCAGAACTGGCCCACCGTCGCGGGGTCGAGCTGCACGGTCGAGCCCAGGTTGCCGCCGGGACGGAAGTCCGGGTTCGAGATCGGCGGCGTGCCGGTGATGCCGTCGGGCCCGTTGGCCTTGCGGAAGGCGAGCGCGAGCTTGCCGAGGTCCACGATGCCCGTCTTCTCGTCGACGGTGAGCGCCCCCAGCCCGGAGTCGAGGAGCGAGACCTGGTCGCCCGGACGGAAGAGGATGCTGGGGTTCGCGGCCTGCGAGCTGATCGCGCCGATGACCTGGCGCTGGCGCTCGGCCCGCCCGATGTCGCCCTGCGGGTCCGAGTACCGCATGCGCGAGAACGCGAGCGCGGTGTGTCCGTCGGCCGTGTGGCAGCCCGCCGTCCAGACCAGCTCGCTCTTCGGGTCGTCCACGTCGTAGTCGAGGCACAGCTCGACGCCGCCGACGGCGTCCACGATGCCCTCGACGCCGCCGAACCCGACCTCGACGTAGTGGTCGACCGTGAGGCCGGTGAGCTGCTCGACGGTCTGCACGAGCAGCGCCGGGCCGCCCCAGGAGTACGCCGAGTTGAGCTTGCCCGACCCGTTGCCCGGGATCTCCGCGTAGGTGTCGCGCGGCAGGCTGATGAGCGCGACGGGCCCGCTCGGCGGGGCGTGGAGGACCATGATCGTGTCCGTGCGGGCACCCTCGGTGCCGTCCTCGCTGATGCCGTCGCCTCGCGCGTCGGACCCGGCGAGCAGGTAGGTGTTGCCCGCGGTCCCGGGAGCGCCGGAGAGCGCCTCCACGTGCTGGATCTTGCCGTTGGCCCAGAGGAGCAGGCCGACGGGCCACGCCAGGAGCGCGACGATGACGACGCCGGCGACGAGCCCGACGACGCGGCCCCTGCGGACGCGGAAGCCGCCGCCCGGACGGGACGACCCGGGGGTCGAGGGCGGGCGCCCGGCGCCCGGACCACCGGGACCGGCCGTGCGCGGGCGGGGGGTCGCGGTGGGCCGCCGTCCCGGGCTCGCGGTCGCGGCGCGCGCGCCCGCGTGCGGTGACGACGAGACGCGGGCGGGGGCCGAGCGCTCGGGCGACCGCGCCGGCGCGACGGACGGGGGCAGCGCCGACGGCGCGGGCTCGCCCCGGGGGCGCGTGCGTCCCGCGGGCGGCGCCGGGGGCGGGGTGCCCTTGCGGGCCGGGGTCACGGGGATCTCCCGCGAGGACTGGCGCCGGATGCGCGGCTCGGCCCGGACGGCGTCGTCGGGCACGGACCGGGCCGGCAGCCGGGGGCGACCGCTGTTCCCGACGGCGATCGCGTCGTCGGCCGACGTCGGACGGGGCGAGCGACCGCCCTGGGGCGTGAAGCTCGGGGGCAGCGACCGAGGGTCGCGCGAGTCGGTCATGGTGTCATCCGCACTGGGAGGTCTCGTCGGCGGCGGAGAACGCCTCCTTGCCGGCTTCCTTCGTCTGCGCCGGCGCGGGGTCGGTCGCCGCGGGCTCCGGTGCGGGGGCGTCCTCGCCCTCGGGGGACGGTGGGGTGTCGGTCGCGGCGTCGCCCGTCGGCTGGTCGGCCGCAGGGACGGGCGCGACGATCGGCTCGTCCGCGCGCACCTTCGCCCACAGCTCGTCGGCCTCCGGGGTCCAGACGACCTTCGCGTCGGGGTCCCGCGGGTCCGGCGCGTTGGGAACGGTCATGAAGGTGATGTTGCCACTCGTCGCGCCCTGGAGGCTGAAGGCGAGCCCGGCGAGGCTCGGGATCGACGAGAGGTTGTCGCTCATCGTGAGCGACTTCGTGCCCGCGTCGACGAAACCGTAGATCTGGCCGAGGTCCGAGAGCAGGTTCTTCGACAGCACCTGGTTGACCGTCGCGGCGAGGAGCTGCTGCTGGCGGCCGATCCGGCTGAGGTCCGACCCGTCGCCCACGCCGTACCGGGCCCGCGCGAACCCGAGCGCCTGGGCACCGTCGAGCGTCTGCCACCCCGCGTCGAGCTTGAGGTCCGCCTTGGGCGAGTCGATCGCCTCGGGGATGCAGATCGGGACGCCGCCGATGGCCGTGACCATGTTCTGGAAGCCGGCGAAGTCGACGACGACGAAACCGTCGACGAAGACGTCGGTCAGGCTCTCGACGGTCGTGATGGTGCACGCGGCCGCCGAGTCGACGTCACCGCCGACGGTCGCGCCGTTGGCGAAGGCGGCGTTGAAGCGGGTGTTCGCCGGCGCGGTCGTCTTGCCGCTCGTGGTGTTGCACGCCGGGACGTCGACGCGCGAGTCGCGCGGGATCGAGATCATCTCCATGCGTGAGCGGTCCGACGACACGTGCACGAGGATCGTCGTGTCCGAGCGCATGCCCTCGACGCCCTCGACCTCGTGGCCGTTGTCGCCGCCCCGCTCGTCGGAGCCCATCACGAGGATGTTGAGCGGCTTGCCGGCGTTGGGGTCCGTCGGGTCGGGTCGCTCGGGGCGGTCCGTGAGGAGCCCGTCGATGTTCGACGACGAGATGTTGCCCTGGATGTTCGACAGCGCCGACGCCCCGCCGACTGCTCCGAACGCGAGGACCGCCGTGGCGACGAGACCGACCGAGCGCGCGACCCGGTGGTTGCGCAGCCGGCGTGCGTGCGCCGGACCGCGCGACGGCCGAGCGGCCGCGGCGCTGCGGTTCTGGGCGCGAGAGCGGTTGGTCACGGGGATCGAGCATAGGCGGACGCCGCGAGGCGCTGGCGCGCGCACGGGGCCCGCGGCGTGGAGGAGTTGTGGAACCTACCGCTCGGACCGGGGAGGCGTGGGCACCACCGTGTCGTCGGTCGTGGCGGTCCGCGCGGACTCGTCGTGCTCGAGCTGGCCCACCGAGTCGTCGACGCGTTCGAGCGTGGCCTCGGCCAGGCCGAGCTCGCGCGTGAGCACCGTGATCTTCCGCTCGAGCTGGTTCGTCCGTCGGTGGCTCGTCGCGATGAAGCTGACGAAGGCGATCACCAGCGCGTACAGCAGGAGGTCGGTGCCTCGCCCGACGTCGAGCAGGTTGGCGACGTACGTGAGCCATTCCGGGAAGAGGATCGCCAGCACCGCGGAGAGCACGAACCCGACGAGGAGCAGGCGACGGATCGCCTGGTGGCGGGCGTTCGCCGTCGAGCGGGTCAGGAGAACGGACGCCACGACGACCGCGACGACGAGGATGATCTGGATGAGCATGGCCGATCCCTGCTACTTGAAGACGAGGTCGACGAGGATGTTGACGGAGTTCCAGAGCGACTGGCCCTTGCCCTTGGAGTAGTCCGTGTACAGCACGTGGACTGGGTGCTCTCGCCACGGCAGCCGCGTCCGGCCGAGCTGGAAGACGATCTCGCTCGCGTGCGCCATACGATCCTGGCGCAGGTCGACCTGCCGGGCCGCGTCCACGCGGATGACCCGGAGGCCGTTGTGCGCGTCGGTCAGGCGCAGCCCGGTGCTCCGGTTCGTGAACCACACGGCCGTCCGGAGGACGAGCCGCTTGAGGAGGCCCGGCCTCGTGCGGTCGTCGAGGAATCGCGAGCCGAACACGACCGCCACGTCCTCGGCGCGCGCCAGCTCCACCATCGCGAGCGCGTCGTCGACCTGGTGCTGCCCGTCCGCGTCGAACGTCACGAGGTAGCGGGCGCCCTCCTGGGCGCGTGCGTACTCGATGCCCGTCTGGAGCGCGGCGCCCTGGCCGAGATTCACCGCGTGGCGCACCACGACGGCACCTGCCTCGCGAGCGCGTGCCGCCGACTGGTCGGTGCTGCCGTCGTCCACGCAGACGACGTTCGGGAACGTCTTCCGCGCGTGGGCGACGACGTCGCCCACCACCGCGTCCTCGTTGTAGAGCGGGATGACGAGCCACACGTCGTCGGTGACGGTGCGAGTGGGCGCGCGACCGTCCGTCGCCGCGTCCGAAAAGTCCATGCCCTCATTCTTGCAGCATCCGGAGCGAGGTCGGGACGAAGGTCAGTCGTCCCGTGCCGACCGCGTCGGTAGGCTGGCCGGTGCGGCGCCGCGGTTAGAGTGAGCCCGCCCACTGCTGTCGAGAGCGAGGAGCTCTTCCCATCATGAGTGTGCGCATCGCACCCAGCGCCGATGTCGCCGAGAATGCCGCGATCGGCGACGGCAGCCAGATCTGGCACCTCGCCCAGGTGCGTGAGGGGGTGTCGATGGGGGAGTCGTGCGTCGTAGGACGGGGCGCCTACATCGGCACCGGCGTGCAGATGGGCCGGAACTGCAAGGTGCAGAACTACGCCCTCGTGTACGAGCCGGCGACGCTCGCGGACGGCGTCTTCATCGGGCCCGCCGTGGTGCTGACCAACGACACGTACCCGCGCGCGGTCAACCCCGACGGGTCGCTGAAGAGCGCGGACGACTGGCACGCCGTCGGCGTGACGATCGGCGAGGGGGCCGCGATCGGAGCTCGCGCCGTGTGCGTCGCCCCCGTGACGATCGGCGCCTGGGCGACCGTGGCCGCCGGCGCCGTCGTCACCAAGGACGTCCCGGACCACGCCATCGTCGTCGGGGTTCCCGCGCGGCGCGTCGGCTGGGTCGGGCGAGCGGGCCGACCGCTGGAGCAGGACGGCGAGCACTGGGTCTGCCCGGTGACAGGGGTTCGCTACGAAGAGCACGACGAGACCATCAGAGAGGTTGCGGCCGAATGAGCCAGACACTGATCCCCGCGGCGAAGCCGATCGTCGGGGACGACGAGCGAGCGGCCGTGGACCGCGTGCTGCGCAGCGGGATGATCGCCCAGGGCCCGGAGGTCGCCGCCTTCGAGCAGGAGTTCGCCGACGTGCTCGTCGGCGGGCGCACGTGCGTCGCCGTCAACTCCGGGACCTCCGGGCTCCACCTGGGCCTCCTCGCCGCGGGCATCGGCCCCGGCGACGAGGTCATCGTCCCGTCGTTCACGTTCGCGGCGACCGCGAACTCGGTCGCGCTGACCGGTGCGACGCCGGTGTTCGCGGACATCGAGCCGGACCACTTCTGCCTGTCGCCCGACGCGGTGCGCGCCGCGATCACCGAGCGCACCAAGGCGATCATGCCGGTGCACCTCTACGGCCACCCCGCGGACATGGCGGCGCTGGGAGCGATCGCCGAGGAGCACGGCCTGCTGCTCTTCGAGGACGCCGCCCAGGCGCACGGTGCGACGCTCGACGGCCGCCCGGTCGGCTCGTTCGGCACGTTCGCGATGTTCAGCCTGTACCCGACGAAGAACATGACGTCGGGCGAGGGCGGCATGGTGTCGTGCGCGACCGACGAGGTCGCCCGCAACGTCCGTCTGCTGCGCAACCAGGGGATGGAGCGTCAGTACGCGAACGAGGTCGTCGGGTTCAACGCCCGCATGACCGACGTCCACGCGGCGATCGGCCGGGTCCAGCTCACGAAGGTCCAGGGCTGGACCGCGGACCGCCAGCGCAACGCGGCGTTCCTCACCGAGAACCTCGAGGGCGTCGTCACGCCGCCCGTCGCCGACGGCGCGGTGCACGTCTACCACCAGTACACGATCCGGGTCGCCGACGACCGGGACGGCGTGGTGACCGCGCTCCGCGAGGAGCACGGCGTGGGCTCGGGCGTCTACTACCCGATCCCGAACCACCGTCTCGAGAGCCTGCGGCACTTCGCGCCGGGCCTCGACCTGCCCGAGACCGAGATCGCGGCGCAGCAGGTGATCTCCCTGCCCGTGCACCCGTCGCTCACCCAGGCCGACCTCGACCGCATCGTCACCGCGGTCAACACCGTCGTGAAGGCAGGTGCGTGATGGCAGACCTTCGCGCAGGTCTCATCGGGCTCGGCGCCATGGGTCGGCACCACGCCCGGGTGCTCCGCGAGATCGACGGCGTCGACCTCGTGGCCGTCGCGGACCCGGGCGGCGACCCCTACGGGGTGTCGGGGGACCTCGACGTCCTTCCCGACGTCGAGGCGCTGATCGCCGCCGGTATCCAGATGGCGGTCGTGGCGGTCCCCACCGTCTTCCACGAGGACGTCGCGCTCGCCCTCGCCGCGGCCGGCGTCCACACGCTCGTCGAGAAGCCCATCGCCGCGACGAGCGAGGCCGGCCGGAAGGTCGCCCAGGCGTTCGCGGAGGCCGGCCTGGTCGGCGCCGTCGGGCACATCGAGCGCTTCAACCCCGCGCTCCAGGAGCTCCGCCGCCGCACGGAGGCGGGCGAGCTCGGCGAGGTGTACCAGATCGCGACCCGTCGCCAGGGGCCCTTCCCCGCGCGCATCGCCGACGTCGGGGTCGTCAAGGACCTCGGTACCCACGACATCGACCTCACGGCCTGGGTCGCCCAGAGCCCGTTCCGGTCGGTCGCGGCCCAGACGACCCACCGCAGCGGTCGCCCGCACGAGGACATGGTGACGGTGACCGGACGGCTCGAGAACGGCGTCGTGACGAACCACGTCGTCAACTGGCTCTCGCCGATGAAGGAGCGGGTCACCATCGTCACCGGCGAGCGCGGCGCGTTCGTCGCGGACACCGGGACCGCCGACCTCACCTTCTACGCCAACGGGGTCATCCCGACGGAGTGGGAGGCCGTCTCGGCCTTCCGGGGCGTCTCCGAGGGAGACGTCACGCGGTACGCCTTCGCCAAGCGCGAGCCGCTCCGCGTCGAGCACGAGGCGTTCCGCGACGCGGTGCTGGGACTGCGCCACGACGTCGTGACCATGGAGGAGGGGCTGCGCACCCTCGAGGTCGCGGAGGCCGTGCTCGATTCGTCCCGTACCGGCACGATGATCACCCTCTGAACCTGCTCGCCCGCACTGCGGACTTTCTCCCGGGAACGTACGGTGACGAGAGAGTGCCCAAGGCACACATCTCGACCACAGGGGAGGAACGATGCAGTCGCATCGGTTCGGCACGTCACTTCGATCCCTCGTGGCGGGCGCCGCGGTACTCGCGCTGCCGTTCACGGCAGCGACCGCGGCGCCCGCCACGTCGGCACCAGCCACGTCGGCACCAGCCACGTCGGCACCAGCCACGGCGGCGCCCCCTCGCGCCTCGCTCGAGGTCGTGGAGGGCGACGAGGGGATCGAGTCCGACGTCGCGGAGCTCGCCGTGGACGAGAGCCCCCAGGCGCTGGACGCGCCCGCGGACGCCGACGCCCCGTTCACGGAGGCAGGTGCTCCCGAGCAGGACGGCACGGTCGTCGCGACCTCCGGCGAGACGACCGGCCTCGCGGTGGTCGGCGTCACCTGGGAGCAAGGCACCGCACCCGACGGCTCGACCGTGGTGCTGCGGACGCGCACGGCGGACTCCTGGTCCGAGTGGGCGGTCCTCGACCAGGAGGAGGTCGTCTCGGACGACCCCACGGAGGACGAGGTCGGGTCCGACGCGACCGTGCTCCGCGACGGAACGGAGCCGGCCTTCGTCGGGGACGTCGACGAGGTCGAGGTCGCTGTGCGCGGCGCGGCCGACAGCCTTCCGCAGGACATCCGCCTCGTCGTGATCGAACCGGGAGAGGCCGACGCGGAGCCGACCGTGGCGACGACGAGCCTCGTCGAGGAGCCGGATGCCGCGCCGCCCGCGATCGTCGACGAGTCCGCGCCCGGCGGCACCTCCTCCGAACCCGACGGCTTCGCGGCGGCCGCCGTGTCCCGTCCGACGATCAACACGCGCGCGCAGTGGGGCGCCGACGAGTCGATCATGACCTGGACGCCGCAGGTCGGCCGCGTCAACGGCGCCGTGGTGCACCACACCGCCGGCTCCAACAACTACACCGCGGCGCAGGTGCCGTCGATCATCCGGGGCATCTACACCTACCACGCGCAGTCCCGCGGCTGGGGCGACATCGGCTACAACTTCCTCGTCGACAAGTTCGGTCGCATCTGGGAAGGACGCGCGGGCGGGGTGGAGCGAGCGATCGTGGGCGCACACGCGTCAGGCGTGAACTCCCACACGTTCGGCCTCTCGCTCATGGGGAACTACGACCAGGTCGCCGTGCCGGCCGCGGCCATGGACTCGATGTCGCGCCTGATCGCGTGGAAGCTCTCCCTCCACGGCGTCCGCGCGAACGGGACCGCGGCCATCGACGGTCGCACCCAGCCTGCGGTCGTCGGGCACCGCGACGTCGGGCAGACGTCCTGTCCGGGGGCGAACCTCTACCCCCGGCTCGGAGAGCTGCGCTCGCGTGCGTCGAGCCTGCAGGGCGGCGGACCCTTCCGGTCGATCACCCGTAGTCTCGTCGGCGACGCGCAGCCGGATCTCGCCGTGCAGAAGAACGGCGTCGTGTCGCTGCTCACCCAGGCCGGCTGGGCGTGGTCGTCACCCACCGCCGTCGGGAACGGCTGGAGCTCGGGGACCGTGATCGGAGCGGGCGACTGGAACCGCGACGGGCGGGGTGACCTCATCCTTCGGGACGCGGCCGGTGGACTGTTCCTCTACGGACGCACGGCCGACGGCTGGCAGCCCCGGAAGCAGATCGGCAAGGGCTGGGGCACGATGACCCTGATCACCGGTGGTTCCGACTGGGACGGCGACGGTGTTCCCGACCTCCTGGCGCGGACTCGCGACGGCGCGCTGTGGCTCTACCCGAACAACGGATCCGGCGGTTTCGGTACACCGCGCAAGATCGGTACGGGATGGGGCTCCATGTCGGCCGTCGTCATGCTGGGCAACGTCCAGGGCGGACGACCGGCGCTCGTCGCGAGGGCGTCCGACGGTCGCCTGACGACCTACTTCGGGGACGGCAAGGGCGGCTTCTCCGGCAGCGTGGCCTCCGGCTCCGGCTGGAACGCCATGACGACGATCCTCGGCGTCGGCGACGCGTCCGGCGACGGGCACGCGGACCTCATCGCCCGGGACGCGCAGGGGCAGATGTGGCGGTACCCGGGGAACGGTCAGGGCGGGTTCGGCGCGCGAACGCAGATCGGGACCGGCTGGCAGTCGTTCACCAGCGTCGTCGCGGCCCGGACCGGGAGCACGGTCGAGGTCTACGCGGTCGCCAAGGACGGGCGCCTCCACCGGTACGCGTACGCGAAGAGCGATGTGCTCGCGCGGAGCGTCCCCACCACGGTCCGCGTCGCGCAGGGCGCCGACGTGATCGTCGCCGGGGACTGGGACGGCGACTCTCGCCCCGACCTGATGGTGCGCAACCCGGGCGGCGAGCTCCTGCTCCACCGGGGGACCGGGAACGGGACGTTCGCGACCAGCGGTGTCCGCGTGGGCAGCGGGTGGAACGCGATGCGGGACGTCGTCGCCGCACCCGGCTTCGTCGGCGACGGGAAGCCCGCGCTGCTCGCGCTCGACCGGACGGGCGGGCGGATCTGGCTGTACCCGGGCGACGGGAAGGGCGGCTTCGGCGCGCGCATCCTCCTCGCGACCGACGCGGGCGCCGCCGACACCATCGTGAGCGCCGGCGCGTGGACCGGGCTCGTCCCGGACGTGATCACCCGGGAGAACGGCCGACTCTTCCTACGCCAGGGCAACGGGGCGGGGACGCTCGGCCCGTCCCGCCAGATCGGGTCCGGCTGGGGTTCGGCTGCCGCCGTCATCGGGACGGGCGACGCGACGCGGGACGGCAACCCCGACCTCGCGTTCGTCGGGAACGACGGCCGGATCACCCTCTACCCGGGCAACGGCCGAGGCGGGTTCGTGCCTGCCTGGAGCTTCGGCGCCGTGCCCTCCGGAGGCGTGGCGTCCTGACACGGCTGCGGCCGGGGCAGCACATGCCACCCCGGCCGCAGCGCGTCGACGCGTGTCACGCCAGACGGGCGACGACCCCCCAGCCGTTGCCGATCGTCGTCCGGCTGGCGAAGCCGGAGCCCGTCCAGCGGTAGAGGTACAGGAGCCCGTCGGCGCCGGTGGCGACGAGGTCAGGGAGTCCGTCGCCGTCCCAGTCCCGCACGACGGTGAGCAGCCGCATGGAGCCCCACCCTGTGCCGATCTGTGCGCGGTCGAACCCGTTCCCCGCACCGCGGTACAGGTAGAGACGTCCGGCACCGTCGCGGGCGAGGAAGTCCGCCCTCCCGTCCGAGTTCCAGTCCCCGCCGCCGACCACGACGGACATCGACTGCCACCCCGCGCCCATGCGCTCGCGTGCCGAGAACCCGCCGTTGCCCTGGCCCCGGTACCGCCACAGGACGCCCGCCGTGTCGATGGCGAGGAGGTCAGCGTTGCCGTCGCCGTCGAGGTCCCCGGGGGCGACGACCGTCCGGGCGCCTCCCCAGCCCGAACCGACGCGGACGCGCGGCGCGAACGCCCCGTCGGCCGTGGTCGGGTAGCGCCACATGACGCCCGCCGCGTCGACCGCGAGAAGGTCGGTGCGGCCGTCGCCGGTGAGGTCGTTGGCCCGGACGACGAGCCGCATCGTGGACCATCCGTTGCCGACCTGGCGAGACTCGGCGAACCCGCCCGTCCCGTTCCCCTCGTACACCCGGAGGGTCCCGTCGGACATCACGGCGGTGAGGTCCGTCCGTCCGTCCGTCGTCGTGTCGGAGTCGAGCGCCGTGCTGCCCGTGATCTTCCACCAGTCGCTCCGCAGGCCGAGCGCGCTGCGGAACCCGGAACCCGTCGTGGACGTCGACCCGCTCGACCCGGAGACCACGACCTCGACGACGCGACCACCCCACTCACCGTCGCCGGTCCGGCGCCGGATCTCGACGGAGCGGGGGGTCCCGACCTGGGGGAACGCCGAGCGCAGCGTGCTCGCCGAGACCTTCACCGACCACGCGTGCGACGGGTTGCCGATCGGGTCCCAGGGATCGCGTCGCGCCACCTGGTAGGGCAGGTTCCCCGCGGCCGTCCAGCCACCGTTGGACGCGCTGAACTGGGTGAAGGCGAGCGCCCCGCCGTAGTGGCGCACCTGGTTCGCCGTCGCCGAGATCGCGGCGTCGGTGGACGCTGCCTCGTGGACGGCGGTCACGGTGCCCGACGCGTTGAGCGTCCTGATCCCGGCGTAGACCTGGCACTGCGTGGTGTCGCAGGTCTGCCACCCCGCGTTCCCCGCGGAGGCCCGCTGGTGGGACGCGTACGTCCGGGCCGCGACGGCCTGTGCCCGCAGCGCGTCGGCGGGCCAGCTCGACGGCGACTCGGCCGGCACCACGGAGCGCAGGTACGACTCGAGCGGCACGGCGTTCACCGTCCGCAGCCGGGGAGAGTCGCCGTCGCTCACACCACGGAGCGACCCTCGGTACTCCTTCTGCCGTCCGTCCGGGAGGATCAGCCGCAGGGTGCCGTCGGGTGAGGCAAGGTCGAGGTACGTCGCGGACGCGCCCTGCGACCACCTCCGCCACGAGCCGTTCACGAGCCCTTCGAGGTACAGTCCGGGCGCCTGGCGGACGATCCGCCACTGTGTGACCTGCTGACCGCTGAATCCGATGGGGCGGGGCCCGTTGACGGTGTCAGAGGCGGTCATTCCGGCCTCCGCGACGACCCGGACCTCGTTGTCGGTGTCGGCACTGATGAGCACGCGGATCGCCTGGTTCGACTGGGTGACCGCCACGGTACCGGGATAGTAGAAGTCGAGGATGGCCGGGTAGCCGACGCCCTGAGCGGCCGCCGCTCGGGCCCCCCACTGCGACAGTCCACGACCGTGGCCGTAGCCGCGTCCCGCGATCGTCACCGTCCCCGACGGTGGGAGGACGACGCGCTCCGAGGTCACCACCGCGGCGGACGCCGCGACGGGACCGACGAGGCCGGAGACGAGCAGCCCCAGGGCGGTGAGGAGTGCGAGGGCGCGAGGACGACGTGGCATGGGGGCAGCATCCCACGCGCTCAGGGACCTGGCAGCGCGGCACGGCGCACCGCCGTCGGTGCGTGGGCTCGCCTAGCGGCGTGCGGCCAGGACGATCTCGGCGACCCGCTCGCCGACGGCGTCGAGCGAAGCGTTGGCCTGCACCCATGCCGCGCGCTCCGCGCGTCTCCCCGCGTCGCCGTCGGAGCCGCGGGCGACCGTCCGGAGTGCGTCGGCCACGGCGTCGGCGTCCCACGGGACCGCGTGCCCGAGCCCGCCCTCGGTCACGACGTCGACGGTCGGTCCCTCGCCCGCGAAGACCACGGGCGTCCCGGTCGCCGCCGCGGCGACCGCCTTCGTCGCGAGGGCGATCGTGTAGCCGCCGCCGGGTCGGACGGAGGCGAGGGCCGCCGTGGCTCCGCGCACGATCGCGGCGACGTCCGTCCCCGGCATCGCGTCCAGACCCACGAACGAGCCAGGCTCGAGGGTGGCGCCTGCGGCGGCGACGCGCTCGACCTCGCTGCCGCGGCCCACCATGACGAGCGTCGCCCCGGGGAGGTCCGGGAGCGCCCGCCGGAAGCCCTCGACGAAGACCTCGGCACCGTGCAGGTCGTTCATGGTCCCGGGATAGACGAAGAGCGGTCCCGACCGCCCGGGTGCGACGTCCCGGACCGGGCCGTCGAGGGTGAAGACCCCGGTGTCGACTCCGTTGCCGACGACGTGGACGCGCGAGGGCGCCGCTCCCAGGCGCTCCACGTGCCGGCGGAGGTCGTCGTTCACCGTCACGACGGCGGCGGCGCGACGCACCGCGAAGGCCTCGAGCGCCCGCGTCAGCGCGACGACCGGGGCCGGGAAACCGGCACCCTCGGCGGCCGCCGACACGAGGTCCGCGGCGTAGTAGACGTAGGGCGTCCGGCGGATCGTGAGCGCCAGGCGCGCGACGGTGCCCGTGGTCGGGGGCGGCTCGACGAGGACCGTGTCGTTCCGTCGGCCGAGGAGGAGCCGCCCGAGCAGGGGTGCGTCGAAAGAGGCGTACGGGAGGTAGCCCCGGACCGTGCCGTCCTTCGCGCGCAGGACCGGCCACCGTCGGACCCGTACCCCGCGCTCGCCCGCGAGACCTGCTGCTGACGTGCGGCTCGTGAGGACGGTCACGTCGGCCCCGCGTCGTGCGAGGGCAGAAGCGGCGGCCCGGAGCCGGAAGGCCGCGGCCGCGGGCTCGGGAGCATAGACCCGGGAAGCGATCGCGACGCGGGTCGGGGTGCGTGGGGGCATCGTTTCCTCAGACGGTGGTGGGCTTGGGCTGCGGCATCGTCGCACCAGGGCTCGGGACGGGCCCGGTCGGTGGCTGCCTGCGTGCACGGCGTGCGTCCCACCATCGCCGCATGCGCCGCTCCACGGGTGCCTCCACGCCGTGGTGCAGCGCGAGCGCGAGCGCCAGCGAGAGCGCGAAGGTCACCGCGTACCACCCGAGGTTCGCCCATGCTTCGCCCCGGTGACCGAGAAGGGCGAGGAGCGCGTAGAGCACCGTAGCGTGCACCAGGTAGAAGGCGTACGAGGCGTTGCCCAGGGCGACCAGGGGCCGGGTGCGGAGCAACGAGGGGCGGCCGGCGAGGTCGCGCACCGCGACGAGAACGATCATGAGGGCGCAGACGACCATGGCCAGCTCGTTCGCCGAACCGTTGACCCAACGTGCGACCGAGGCGGGCGCGGCAGGAGTCCGGCACACGATCAGCAGGCCGACGAGACCGAGCGCGGCGGCGTACCCGAACCATGGGCGCAGCCGAGGACGCCAGCCGCTCCGTACGGCCCAGGCCAGGCACATGCCGAGGAAGAACTCGCTGAGCCGGACCACGGGCCACGGGAGACCGGAGGACCACCATGAGCCCGGTGCCCCCATCGCGGCGGTGCGATACGTGAGCGCGACGACGATGGTGCCTGCGGCAAAGAGGAGCGCGCCACGCGTGCGCACGGCCAGGAGAGGTCGCTGCAGCGCCGGGTGCAGGGCGTAGAAGAAGGCCTCGCAGGTGAGCGTCCACGCGGCCGGATTGCCGGAGAAGAGGACGGACGGGTCCCGCGACCAGCCCTGCAGCAGAGGGATCGAGAGCAGGAGCACGGCGCCGAAGGGTTTGACCCACCACTGCTCGGGGTCGGGCGACACCGAGTAGAAGACGGGTATCGCGAGGGCGAGGGCGACGAGGTGCGCGGGGTAGATGCGTGCCACGCGTCGCCACCAGAACGTCGTCGCGGGCGTGGCGGACGACCATGCCCAGGTCAGCACGAACCCGGAGAGGACGAAGAAGAACGTCACCCCGAAGTTGCCGTAGTCGAACACCGCCTGGACCGGCAGGGGGGCGAAGTTCGCCATGTGGTAGCAGAAGACGCCGAACGCCGCCCACCACCGCAGACCGGTGAGAGAGTCGGCTCGCGGCATGCGCGCGACGGGGCCTGACCACGACGACATGGTCGAGAGGCTATCAATCGGGCACGCCCGGCCCGCGCAGGGCGGAGCGGCCGTTTGTCCTCGGCGCGGTGCGAACACCATGATGGGCTCCGTCCTGGGCGGAGGTCCGACGGACGACGAGACTCCAGGAGGTTCGATGGGCGCGGCGAGACGGCTCCGCGGGATCGTTCCCCCGCGGCTCGACGGGTTCCTGTACGAGGTGCAGCGGCGGCTCCCGCTCGTGGTCGGGGAGCGGCTCGACGAGCGCTACTTCGGGTACAGCGCCGCGGACCGCCCCGCGCCGGTCGCGGTGCCCGCGACCGGTCGACGGGTCTACGTCGCCCCCGCCAACTTCGCCGGCCAGGGGTATGCGTGGTCGCGCGCGCTCGAGCGGCACGTCGACGACCTCACCGCGGTGAGCATGGCGCCCGTGCGCGACGGGGGCTTCGGGTTCCGTGTCGACGACCCGGTGCCCTACCCGGTCTACGCCGCCTCGCGACGGTGGCAGCGCGCGCAGCGGAAGCAGGTGCTGCGCTTCACGCACGTCGTCCTCGAGGCGGGGCGACCGCTCTTCCCTCGTCTCGGGGCGGGGACCGCCGCGGCCGAGGTCGCCGAGCTGCGCGCGCACGGGCTGCGGGTGGCGATGCTGTTCCACGGGAGCGACATCCGGTCCCCGGACCGCCACGCGGCGTCGAGCAGGTGGTCCCCGTTCCACGAGAACGGTTGGGAGGAGGTCCCGCGGCTCCGCGAGATCGCCGCGGTGAACAAGGTCACCGCCACCGACCTGGGCGTGCCCGTGCTCGTCTCGACACCGGACCTCCTGCTCGACGTGCCGTGGGCGCGGTGGTGCCCCGTCGTCGTCGAGCCGGAGCGGTGGGCGAGCGGGACCCCGCTGCTCGAGCGGGAGCGACCGCTCGTCGTGCACGCCCCGAGCCGGGGCGTCGTCAAGGGCACGGCCCTCGTCGAGCCCGCACTGCGTGAGCTGGACGCCGCGGGGGTGATCGAGTACCGGCCTGTCTCGGGCGTGCCGAACGACGCCATGCCCGCGCTCTACGGGGAGGCCGACGTCGTCGTCGACCAGTTCCGGATCGGGAACTACGGCGTCGCGGCGTGCGAGGCGATGGCCGCGGGGCGCGTCGTCGTGTCGCACGTCGACGACCAGGTGCGGTCCGCCGCGCGGGACGCGAGCGGCCTCGACGTTCCCATCGTCGAGGCGACACCGGATACGCTGTCCGACGTGCTGCGGCGGATCGCCGGTGACCGGGAGGCATTCCGTGAGGTCGCCTCGCGCGGGCCGCGGTTCGTCGACACGTTGCACGGGGGGAGGTTCTCGGCGCGCGTGCTCGCCGAGACGCTCGACGTCCTCTGACGAACGGCGCGGTGCCCGCACACGTGCGGGCTCAACCACCCGTCCAGGTGAAAGGTCCGGTCCGCTTGAAGGTCATCTTCGGAACGCTCAGCAGCATCCTGCCCTACCTCCCCGGCGGCGCGCGCCGGTTCCTCAAGTGGTACGTCGCGCTCAGCTGCGCGCTGGGTCTGCTGGACATCGCGGCCCTCGGCGTGATCGCCGTGGCGCTGTCCAGCATGGCGACGGGGTCGTCCACGATCGACCTGCCGCTCGTGGGCTCGGTCGAGCAGTCGAGCTTCGTGTGGGTCATCCTCTTCGCCTGCCTGCTGATCATCACCAAGTCGGGGCTCTCCGTCCTGCTCCAGTGGTTCGCGACCCGCCGCTTCGCCGCGTTCGAGCTCGAGATCGGCGACAGGCTCTTCGAGGCGTACATCCGGGCGCCGTGGACCGAGCGTCTCGGGCGGAACACCGCGCAGCTGGTCCGTCTCGCGGACGTCGGTATCGCGAACGTCACCTCGGGCTTCCTGCTCCCCGTCGCGGGTCTGCCGATGCAGGTGGTCACGCTCGGAGCGGTGCTCCTGGTGCTCGCCGTGTCCCAGCCCGCGACCGCCGGCATCACGTTCGTCTACCTCGGTCTGGTGGCGGCCTTCCTCTACCTGTGGGTCGGGCGCCGTTCGTACCAGGCGGGCCGGGTGAACCGCGACTACTCGTTCCGGGTCGCGACGCTCATGACGGAGATGGTCTCCGCCCTGAAGGAGATCACGCTCCGCGACAAGGCGGGCGAGGTCGCCCAGGTCGTGCACGCGAACCGCATCCACACCACCCGGGCGCGTGCGAACATCTCGTTCCTCGGTGCCGTGCCGAAGTTCGTCATCGACTCCGCGCTGATCGGCGGGTTCGTCCTCGTCGGCGGGTTCGCCTGGCTCACCCAGGGGCAGGCGGAGGCCTTCGCCAGCGTCGCGCTCTTCGGCGTCGCAGGCTTCCGCATGGTGCCCGCGCTCGTCACCTTCCAGTCCACGATGTCGAGCGCGACGGCGAACATCCCGCACGTCCAGGCCGTGATCGGAGACATCCGCGCCGCCCAGGAGTACATCGCGCACGCCGAGCAGATCGGCAAGGCGCCCATCGTCGGCGAGCCGCGCACGCTCGAGCTGCGTGACGTCGCGTTCACCTACCCGAGGACGACGGTCGAGGCCGTGCACGGGATCACCCTGTCCGTCCCGCTGGGCAGCACGGTCGGTGTCGTCGGGCAGTCCGGCGCCGGGAAGTCGACCCTGATCGACATCTTCCTGGGTCTGCTCGTGCCCTCCCGTGGGTCGATCACCGTCGGGGACCAGCGTCTCGAGGACGTCCTGGGCGCCTGGCGCAGCCGCGTGGGGTACGTCCCGCAGGACGTGGCGCTCTTCGACGGGACCGTGGCCCAGAACGTCGCACTCTCGTGGAGCGGCGACATCGACCGCGACCGTGTCGTGGCCGTGCTCCAGCAGGCGCAGCTGTGGGACGTCGTCGCGTCGCGCGACGGAGGGATCGACGCCCGCATCGGTGAGCGGGGCATGGCATTCTCGGGCGGCCAGCGTCAGCGTCTCGGGATCGCCCGTGCGCTCTACTCCGACCCGCTCGTGCTGGTGCTCGACGAGGCGACGAGCGCGCTGGACACCAAGACGGAGGCCAGCGTGGCGGAGGCCATCAGCGGGCTGCGCGGTCGGGTGACCGTCATCAGCGTGGCGCACCGGCTCTCGACCGTCCGCAACAACGACCTGATCTGCTTCATGCGGAACGGCACGATCGTCGACCAGGGCCGGTTCGACGAGCTGGTGGAGCGGGTGCCCGAGTTCGCCGTGCAGGCGACGCTCGCAGGCCTGGTGTAGCTCATGTCGATCTCCACGCGTCTCAACCGGCTCGTCAGCGCGCTCGTCGCGCGTCGCTCGCGTCTGCCCCGCCCCGTCAACGCAGCGCTCGACCGGATCGTGGCGGGCGGCGGAGGCCCGCTGGGCCGCGTCGCCCAAGACGTCCTCGGCCGCCTGTCGGGCGGGGGAGCGCGCGCCGGATCGCGTCCACCGGTGCCGGGCACGCCGGTGCGTCTCTTCGTGGGCCCGACGAACTACGCGGGACAGGGCTACCTGTGGGCCCGCGCGGTCGAGCGCGAGATCCCCGGCGTGGGGGCCGTGAACATGGTGGCCGAGGTCGAGCACGGGTTCCGGTTCCCCGCCGACGACGCGGTACCGGTCGCGACCTACCTCCTGTCCCGGCCCTGGCAGGAGGAGCAGCGGCGGTACGTCGAGCAGTTCACGCACGTCCTCGTCGAGGCGGAGCGCCCGCTCCTGGGCCGGCTGCACGGGGGAGACGCCTTCGTGGAGGCACGGTCCTTGCAGGAGTCGGGGCTGCGCGTCGCGATGATGTGCCACGGCACCGACGTGCGCCTGCCGAGCCGGCACCGGGACACTCACCCCTGGTCGCCCTTCCACGACGACCCTGCCGCTGCCGCCACGCTCGAGGACGTCGCCCGCAAGAACATCGACGGGCTCGCCTCTCTCGGCGCGCCGGTCTTCGTCTCGACGCCCGACCTCCTGGACGACGTCCCCGACGCCACGTGGTGCCCGGTCGTCGTGGACGCGGCCCGGTGGTCTCCGTCGGCGCGCGTGCTCGAGCGGCCGCGACCGCTCGTGGTGCACGTCCCGAGCAGCTCGTCCGTGAAGGGCACGCAGCTGATCGCCCCGGTGCTCGAGAGGCTCGCCGAGCGCGGGACGATCGACTTCCGGTACGTCGAGGGCGTCGCGGCGGCCGACATGCCCGCGCTCTACGGTGAGGCCGACATCGTGCTCGACCAGTTCCGGATCGGCAGCTACGGGGTCGCGGCGTGCGAGGCCATGGCGGCCGGCCGTGTGGTCGTCGGGCACGTGTCGCCCGCGGTGCGGTCCCACGTCCTCCGGGCGACCGGCCTGGAGCTGCCGATCGTCGAGGCGACGCCCGACTCGCTCGAGGAGGTGCTGACGTCCGTGCTCGACGACCGCGAGCGCCACCGACACCGAGCGGCCCGAGGCCCCGAGTTCGTCGCGGCCGTCCACGACGGCCGGACGTCGAGCCATGCACTCCGCCCGTT
This sequence comes from Sphaerisporangium cinnabarinum, assembly GCF_055567015.1. Classification (NCBI taxonomy): domain Bacteria; kingdom Bacillati; phylum Actinomycetota; class Actinomycetes; order Streptosporangiales; family Streptosporangiaceae; genus Sphaerisporangium; species Sphaerisporangium cinnabarinum. Next base: position 213,613 of record NZ_JBVHRG010000005.1, on the reverse strand, counting down.
CCTCCTGGAGGCCCGCACGTGACGGACCGGTCGCGCCCACGACTGCTCATCCTCTCCTTCTCGCCCATCGTCTCCGACGCCCGGCTGCTCAAGCAGGTCCGGAGGTTCCGCGACGACTACGCGGTGACGACCTGCGGGTACGGAGACGCGCCCGAGGGTGTCGACGAGCACGTGCGGATCCCCGACGATGCCCCCTACAACGACGTGAACGCCAAGCTCCTCGCGGTGCGGCAGTTCTCCGTCGCCTACTGGCGCACGAGCGCCGTGCGGGCCGCCCACCGTGCGCTCGCCGGGCGCGAGTTCGACGCGGTGCTCACGAACGACCTGGAGACCGTCCCGCTCGCGCGGCGGCACTGGCCCTCGCGGATCATCCACGCGGACCTCCACGAGTACAGCCCACGGCGGCACGAGCACGTCGCGGACTGGGTGCGGTGGCGGCAGCCGTACTACGAGTGGTTGTGCCGCGCCCACGTCTCCCGGGTGGCCTCGACCTCGACGGTCTCCGGAGGGCTGGCGCGCCAGTACGCGGAGCAGTTCGGCTTCCACCCGGAGGTGGTGACCAACGCCGCGCCCTACGCCGACCTCGCGGCCCGGCCGACGGGCGAGCCGCTGCGGCTGGTCCACAGCGGCGCGGGGATGGCGGACCGCGACCTCATGCTCATGATCGACGCCGTCGACCTCGCGCGCACCGACATCACGCTCGACCTGTTCCTCACGCCGAACAACCCCCGGTACGTCGACGACCTCCGCGCCCGCGCGAGCCAGGTCGAGGGCGTCACGGTGCACGATCCCGTCCCGTACGAGCGGTTGGTGGCGACGCTCAACGAGTACGACGTCGGCGTTTTCATCCTGCCGCCCATCAACTTCAGCTATCGGTGGGCTCTGCCCAACAAGTTCTTCGACTACGTCCAGGCCAGGCTGGGTGTCGTCGTCGGGCCTTCGGAGGAGATGGCAGGTCCCGTCCGGGCCCACGGGATCGGGGCGGTGGCGAAGGCCTTCGACGCGCCAGCGCTGGCCGAGGTGATCGACGGCCTCAGCCCGGAGCAGGTGACCGCCTGGAAGCGGGCCTCAGACGCCGCGGCGCACGAGCTGTCGGCGGAGAACGTCGCGCACGTGTGGGCACGCGCCGTCGACGCGATCGTCGCGGGACGCCCCGGCGGCGGTCGATGACGCCGACCCAGGAACGACCAGGAGGATCTCATGAGCACCGCTGACCCGACACCCGCGGTCGACCTCGTCGTCGCCGTCCACAGCGCGGGGCGGCCGGTGGAGCGCGCTGTCGCGTCGGTGCTCGACGGCACCCGGGCGGCGATCCGCGTCACGGTGGTGTGCCATAACATCGAGCGCGCCGAGATCGCCGAGAAGCTGGGTCCCCTCGCCGCCGATCCCCGGGTGCGGCTCGTCGAGCACGTCGACGGCGTGCGGTCGCCCTCCGGCCCGTTCAACCGGGGCATGGACGAGGCGACGGCGCCGTTCACGTCGATCATGGGCTCCGACGACGTGCTGGAACCGGGCGCGGTCGACTCCTGGCTGAGGAAGCAGCGTGCCGACGACGCCGACGTCGTGGTCACCCGGCTCCGGCATGCGGCCGGTCCGGTCGTGCCGACGCCACCCGTCCGCCCGGGCAGGACGCGCCGCCTGGACGGGACCCGCGACAGGCTCTCGTACCGCAGCGCTCCGCTGGGGCTCGTCCGTCGGGAGGCGTTCCCGAGGCTCCGCCTGACGGAGGGAGCGCCGGTGGGAGGGGACATCGCGTTCGTCCTCGCGCTGTGGTTCTCCGGGCGCCGCATCAGCTACGACAGGACCGGTCCGGCCTACGTGATCGGTGCCGATGCGGTAGATCGCGTGACGTTCCGCCCCAAGCCCGTCGCCGAGGAGTTCACGTACCTGCCGAGCCTCGTCGAGGCGGAGTGGTTCATGAACCTGCCTGCCCGGGCCAGGGCGTCCTACGCGGTCAAGTTCCTCCGGGTCCAGGTCTTCGGTGCTGTGCACAACCGACCCGATCCCGCGTTCTGGACGCCCGAGGAGCGCGACGACCTGCGCGACGTGACGCGGCGTGTGCTCGGGTTCGCCCCCGGTGCGGAGCGTGTGCTCTCCGTGGCCGACCGCCGTCTTCTGGACGCCGTCCTGGACGTGGGCACCCCCGTCGACCGCCTCTTCGCGCTCAGCGAGGCGCGGCGCCGCTACCGCTCGGCCGCCGCTGTGCTGACTCGGGACCCGTCACGTCTCCTGGCTCGCGAGGCGCCGCTGCGTTTCATGACCGCGTCGGTCCTGACACGACGCTGACCGCCATATCATCCTGTACGGCGCACTGCTGTCGCGTGCGCAACGTCCCCTTCCAGATGAGGAACCCATGCGCATCGCCGTCATCGCTCTCGGCAAGATCGGTCTTCCCCTTGCCGTCCAGTTCGCCGACCAGGGGCACGACGTCGTGGGCGTCGACGTGAATCCCGCCGTCGTCGAGAAGGTCAACGCCGGGGTGGAGCCGTTCCCCGGGGAGGCCCACCTCCAGGAGAAGCTCACGGAGCTCGTCCCTGCCGGCCGGCTGCGCGCGACGACCGACTACGGGGACGCGGTGCCGGGTGCGGACGCCGTCGTGCTGGTGGTGCCGCTCTTCGTCGACGAGGAGACGGCGCAGCCGGACTTCGGCTGGATGGACGCCGCGACGCGGTCGCTGGCGGAGCACCTGACCCCCGGGACCCTCGTGTCGTACGAGACGACGCTGCCCGTCGGCACGACGCGCAACCGCTGGAAGCCGCTCCTGGAGGAGGTCTCCGGCCTGCGTGAGGGAGAGGACTTCCACCTGGTCTTCTCGCCGGAGCGGGTGCTGACCGGACGGGTGTTCGCGGACCTGCGTCGCTACCCGAAGCTCGTCGGTGGGCTGTCCGAGGCCGGCGCGCAGCGGGCCCGGGAGTTCTACGAGGCGGTCCTCACGTTCGACGAGCGGGACGACCTCGCCCGTCCGAACGGGGTGTGGGACCTGGGGTCCGCCGAGGCGGCGGAGCTCGCGAAGCTCGCCGAGACCACCTACCGGGACGTCAACATCGGCCTCGCGAACCAGTTCGCCCTGTTCGCCGACGAGCACGCCATCGACGTGTACTCCGTGATCGAGGCGTGCAACTCCCAGCCGTACAGCCACATCCACCGTCCGGGCATCGCGGTCGGCGGCCACTGCATCCCGGTGTACCCGCGCCTCTACCTGTCGGTGGACCCGAAGGCGTCGATCGTCCGCGAGGCCCGCGCCGTGAACGCCGCCATGCCGGACCGCGTGGTGGAGCGCGCGGCCGAGGTCCTCGGTGACCTCACGGGGCTGCGCGCCGTGGTCCTCGGGGCCGCGTACCGCGGCGGGGTCAAGGAGACGGCGTTCTCCGGCGTGTTCGCCACCGTCCGAGCGCTCGAGGATCGTGGCGCGACCGTGGTGGTCCACGACCCGCTGTACTCCGACGACGAGCTGCGGTCGCTGGGCCTCGAGCCGTACGCCTACGGGGACACCGCCGACCTCGCGGTCGTCCAGACCGACCACGCGGAGTACGCGGAGCTGGGGCCGGACCGGCTGCCGGGTGTCCGCCTCGTCGTCGACGGGCGTCGGGTCACCGACGCGGCGCGCTGGTCCGGCACGCCGCGCATCGTGCTCGGGGGCGGGACGGCGTGATCACCTCGGGCGGCGCGCCGGCGCGGGTCGTCGCGGTCGTCGTCGCGTACGCGCGCCGGGACCTGCTCGTGGAGGCGCTCGACGCGCTCGCTGCCCAGACGCGGCCGGTCGACGCGGTGCTCGTCGTGGACAACGCGTCGCCCGACGACTCGGCGGTCGTCGCTGCGGCCCACCGCGTCGCGCCGACCGTGCTCGAGCTGGCGCGCAACACCGGCGGTGCCGGGGGCTTCGCCGTCGGCCTCGCGCACGCGGTCGAGGCGATGGACGCCGACCTGGTCTGGCTCATGGACGACGACACGATCCCGACGCCGGAGGCGCTGCAGGAGCTCCTGGCCGCCCGCGACGGCTACGGCGGGCCCGTGGCACTCCTGGGGAGCCGCGTGGTGTGGACCGACGGCCGTGACCACCCGATGAACACGCCGCGACGGCGCCCCGGTGCGGCCGGGGCGGAGGTGCGGTCCGCGGCCTCGGTCGCCGCGGTCCCGGTGCGGTCCTCCTCGTTCGTCTCGATGCTCGTCGACGCACGAGCGGTCCGGCACCACGGGCTGCCCGTGGCGGACTACTTCATCTGGAACGACGACTTCGAGTACTCCGCCCGGTTGCTGCGGTCGGGGACCGGACTGCACGTGCCGCGGAGCGTCGTCGAGCACCGGACGAAGACCTTCGGGGCGACCGATGCCGACCCGGGGCCCCGGTTCTACTACGAGGTGCGCAACAAGATCTGGATGCTGACCCGCTCGTCGTCGCTCTCGGCGTCGGAGCGGGTGCTGTACGCCGGGGCCAGCGCGCGGCGGTGGCTGCGCACCGCGGCCCGCTCGCAGGACCGGCGCACCCTGCTGACCGCCGGGGCGAAGGGGCTGCGGGACGGGGTGTTCCGCCGCCCTCGGCCGAACACCCGGGTCCTCGCGGGGCTCGGTCCGGTCAGCGCCTCGGTCGAGCGGCTCGAACGGTCCGCAGCGTGACGACGACGTCGTTCTCCGTCCTGCTCCCGTACTACCGCAGCGACGACCCGGAGCACCTGCGGAGGTCGTTCCTCTCGGTGACGGCCGACCAGACGCTCCCGCCGGACGAGGTGGTGCTGGTTCAGGACGGACCGACGGGCCCGGAGCTCGACGAGGCCGTCCGCGCACTCGTGGACGCCTCCGTCGTCCCCGTCGACCACGTCCGGCTCGAGGCGAACGTCGGCCTGGCCCGCGCGCTGGAGGCCGGCCTCGTGCGTTGCCGTCACGAGGTCGTCGCCCGGCAGGACGCCGACGACGTCTCCCGCCCCGAGCGCTTCGCCGCCCAGCTGCCGCTCCTCGAGCGGGGGTTCGACCTCGTCGGCAGCGCCATCGAGGAGCTCGACGACAGCCGGCCCGACGACGGGCTGGTCCGCGTCCCCCCGACGACACAGGCGGAGATCGTGCGACGGGCCCGGTTCGCGTCCCCGTTCAACCACCCGACGGTGGTGTTCCGCCGGAGCGCGGTCCGCGAGGCCGGTGGGTACCAGCACCTCGACCTGCTCGAGGACTACTGGCTCTTCGCGCGCATGATCGCAGGCGGCGCCCGGGTGGCGAACGTCCCCGAACCGCTCGTCCTCTACCGGGTCGACGCCGGGGCCTACCGGCGGCGCGGTGGACGCCGGCTCCTGCGGTCGGAGATCGAGCTGCAGCGACGCATGCGGGCCATCGGGTTCACGACGCTCGCGCAGTTCGTGCGCAACGTCGTCGTCCGTGGCGGATATCGTGTCCTGGGCGAACCGGTTCGGCGTGCCCTGTATCGGGTGTGGGTCCTGGTGGCGGTCCGACGGGAGCCGCTGGTGCCCGCCCGGCACGCGAACCGTCGGACGAAGACCCGTCGTGAGTGAAGAATCGAGGCCTCGGTGAGCTGGTGGTCCGTCCTGGACGAGCTCGGGTGGGCGCTGCTGTTCCTGTTCGGGCCGGGCCTCGCCGTCGGCGCGGCGCTGGGCCTGCGGCGCGTCTGGCTGTTCGCTGCCGCCCCTGCGGTGAGCATCGCCGTGCTCGGCGCCGGCGCGGTGCTCCTGGAGCTCGTCGGGATGCCGTGGGGCCGGCTCGGTGCGCTCGTCGTCACGGTGGTCGTCCTGGTGTGCGTGCTGGGACTGCGCCGCCTGCTCGGCAGGCGTTGGCCGACCGACGCCCCCTCCCCGCCCTCGGCGCTGTGGACCCTCGTGGGTCTCGTCGTGTCCGCACCTCTCGCGGCGCTCCCCGTCAAGCGCGGCATGGTCGACCCGGGGATGCCCGCGCAGACCTGGGACACGCCCTTCCACGTGAACGCGGTGCGATGGATCCTGGAGACGGGTGACGGGTCGACGCTCCACCTCGGCGCGGTGTCGAGCAACCCGCAGATCGCGCGCTTCTACCCGGCCGGGTGGCACGATCTCGTCGCCCTCGTCGTCGGTGACTCGATCCCCGCCGCGGTGAACGTCACGGCCATCGTGGTGGCCGCGGTCGTCTGGCCGCTGGGTCTGGCCTGCCTCGTCGGCGCCGTCGTGCCGACGAGCCGCCTCGCGCCCGTCGTGGCGATGTGCCTCGGCGGCGCGTTCATCGCGTTCCCCGCGCGGATCCAGTCGGTCGGGACGCTCTGGCCCAACGCGCTCGCGTTCGCGCTCGTGCCGGTCGCGCTCGCCCTGACCGTCCGTCTGACGGGGATGCGACGTGCGGCGCTGCCGGGAGCCGACCCCGGCAGCAGGCCCGCGGTGCTCGTCGGGCTCGTGGCCGTGCTCGGCGGGGTGACCGTCTGCCACCCCAACGGGCTGCTGGCCTACGTGGTGCTCGGTGCTCCGCTGTGGGCGGCGACGTGGTGGCGTGCCGCGCGCGGATACCGCGAGTCCTCCCGGGTGGTGCGCTCGGTCGTCGTCGGGATCCCCGTGGCGGTCGTCGCGCTCGCCGTCGTCCTCGCGTTCTCCCCTCTCGTCCGGTCCGTGTCGTCGTACCGGCGTGAGCAGCTCGAGGGGCGTCTCGACGCCGTCCTCAGCGTCGTCACGGACTCCCAGCAGGGCGCCATGCTCTACGGCAACACCGACCGTGCCTGGTGGCTGCTCGGGCTCGTGATCCTCGGAGTCCTCACGACGTTCCTGCTGCGCCGAGGACGGTGGCTCACCGTGAGCCTCGTGATCGTCCTGGGGATGTACACGCTGACCGTGGCGCCGCTGCCCGCGCTGCAGTGGGTCGTCGGCCCGTGGTACTCGGACCCGCTGCGCATCGGGGCGCTCTGCGTGGTGGCGATGGCGCCGTTGACCGCCATCGGGCTGGTAGGAGTGGGTGAGGCGGTCCGTCGGGTTCTCCGAGGTCGCGGGGCAGGCCGGGCCGCGGTCGCGGCCGAGGTGGTGACCGCCGTGGCGCTCGTCGCCGTGATCCTCGGCAGCGGCTGGCTGCGTGCAGACGGGCGGCAGTGGATGTACGACCTCTACTACGCCGACCCCGAGGGTCGTTGGGGCCTGGTCACGCAGGACGAGCTCGCCATGATCGACCGCCTCGACGACGAGCTGCCCGACGACGCGGTCGTGCTCGGGTCGCCCTTCACCGGGGCGCCGTTCGTCTACGGGATCACCGGTCACGACGTCGTCTTCCCGCACATCAGCGGAAGCTGGGGGGCAGACGAGCTGCTGCTCGCGACGGAGCTCGACGCGAGGAGCGAGGTCGACGACGTCTGTGCAGCCCTGGACCGGATCGGCGTGACGCATCTCTACACGGACTCCCGGCCCTACTGGCCGGAGAACGAGAACCAGGTCCGCTACGAGGCTCTGCTCGAGGACCCCGAGGACCTGCCGCTCGGCCTCGAGCTCGTCGACGAGGGCGGTTCGGCGCGGGTGTACGCGATCACGTCCTGCGGGTAGTCCTCGCGCGTGAACGTTCCGTGTTGACCGTTCCCCGCGGCTCGCTGCGGGCATTCCCGGCCGTGCCGGTCACGTAGGCTGTCCCGGCCAGCGTGCTACCTAAGGAGATTGAGTGGACGCCGACCTTGTCGTTGTCGGTTCGGGTTTCTTCGGCCTGACCGTCGCGGAGCGGATCGCCGCAGAATTCGACCGGAAGGTCCTCGTGATCGACCGCCGGTCCCACATCGGTGGCAACGCCTACAGCGAGGCCGAGGAGTCGACCGGGATCGAGGTGCACCGCTACGGCGCGCACCTGTTCCACACGTCGAACGAACGGGTGTGGGAGTACGTCAACCGTTTCACGGCGTTCACGAGCTACGTCCACCGGGTGTACACCACGCACCGTGGCGAGGTCTTCCCGATGCCGATCAACCTCGGCACGATCAACCAGTTCTTCCGTTCGGCCCACGGGCCCGACGCCGCGCGCGCGCTCGTCAAGGAGCTGTCCGCGGAGCTCGGCGGCAAGAAGCCCGAGAACCTCGACGAGCAGGGGGTCTCCCTCATCGGGCGCCCGCTGTACGAGGCGTTCATCCGCGAGTACACGGCGAAGCAGTGGCAGACGGACCCGCGCGAGCTGCCCGCGTCGATCATCTCGCGCCTGCCGGTCCGGTACACGTACGACAACCGGTACTTCAACGACACGCACGAGGGACTGCCGGTCGACGGCTACACGGCGTGGCTCGAGCGCATGGCCGACCACAAGAACATCGAGGTGCGTCTGGGCGTCGACTTCTTCGACGAGTCGCAGCCGGTGAGCAAGGGCAACGTGGTGGGGAACGTCCCCGTCGTCTACACGGGTCCGGTCGACCGGTACTTCGACTACGCCGAGGGCGACCTGTCGTGGCGCACGCTCGACTTCGAGGAGGAGGTCCTCCCGGTCGGCGACTTCCAGGGCACCCCGGTGATGAACTACGCCGACGCGGACGTGCCGTACACGCGCATCCACGAGTTCCGGCACTTCCACCCCGAGAGGGACTACCCCACGGACAAGACCGTGATCATGCGGGAGTTCTCCCGCTTCGCCGACCGCGCCGACGAGCCGTACTACCCGGTCAACACGCCGGCGGACCGTGAGCGGCTCCTCAAGTACCGCGACCTCGCGGCGGGGGAGACGGACGTGATCTTCGGTGGCCGGCTGGGGACCTACAAGTACCTCGACATGCACATGGCCATCGGAGCCGCGCTCTCCGTGGTCGACAACAAGCTCGCGCCGCACTTCGGTGGGGGTACGCGAATCGAGAGCGGAGGGGTCGACGCGTGACGGCGACCGACGAGAAGCAGACGACGACGCAGAGCGAGACGATGCGGACGGTCCAGCGGGTCATCTTCCCCGTGGAGTCCGACTCCGACAGCCTGGCGCTCTACGTCGAGGCGGGGGAGGCGCGGCCGGCGCCGTCCAAGACGGACTTCGACTCCCTCCGCGCGGGAGCAGGTGCGGGTTCGGCGCCCCGGGCCTCCGAGTCCGTCCGCGCCCAGGACATCCGCAGCCGACTGTCGATGAGCGTCCGGGCGGGGCGTCGTGTCTCCTTCGGCAGCTACTTCAACGCGTTCCCCGCCGGGTACTGGCGCCGGTGGACCGTGGTGCGCTCCGTCCGGCTGACCGCCGAGCTCGTGGGCAACGGGAACCTCACCGTCTACCGCTCGAACGCCAAGGGCGCCCAGCACCGGGTGGAGTCGTTCCACGTGGAGGGGCGCCAGACGATCTCCGTGGACCTCCCGCTCGACCGCTTCGGCGACGGCGGGTGGTACTGGTTCGACCTCATCGGCGGCACGGAGCCCCTGTTGCTCGAGAGCGCGGTGTGGGAGGTCGAGGACGACGCGGCGCGGCACGGCCGGACGTCGCTCGGCATCACGACGTTCAACCGCCCGGACTTCTGCCTCGAGACCATCCGCAGCGTGGCCGAGAACGACTCCGTGCGCGCGCTCCTCGACGAGCTGATCATCGTCGACCAGGGGTCGCAGCGCGTCGAGGACGAGGACGGGTTCGCCGACGTGGCGGCCGCCATGGGCGACCAGCTGCGCATCATCAAGCAGGCCAACATCGGCGGGTCGGGCGGCTTCTCGCGCGCGATGTACGAGACCGTCACGGCCGGCCGCAGCGACTACGTGATCCTTCTCGACGACGACATCGTCCTCGAGCCGGAGAGCATCCTGCGGCTCGTGACGTTCGCGGACTTCACGCGGGTGCCGACGCTCGTCGGTGGGCACATGTTCGACATGTACAACCGTTCCGTCCTGCACACCTTCGGCGAGATCGTCGAGCCCTGGCGGATCCAGCCCGGCGTCCCGCACCCGGACATGGAGAACGGCCACGACTTCCGCGAGAGCGGGCTCCGGGCCACCTCGTGGCTGCACCGCCGCGCGGACGTGGACTACAACGGCTGGTGGATGTGCCTCATCCCCACCGAGGTGATCCGGACGATCGGCCTGTCGCTCCCGGTCTTCATCAAGTGGGACGACGCCGAGTACGGCCTGCGTGCGCGGGCGCACGGCTTCCCGACGGTCTCGCTCCCCGGGGCGGCCGTCTGGCACGTCTCGTGGGGGGACAAGGACGACCTCGTCGGGTGGCAGTCGTACTTCCACGAGCGCAACCGGCTCATCACGGCGCTGCTCTACTCCCTGTACGAACGAGGCGGGCGTGTGCTGCGCGAGTCCACGTACATGGACGTCAAGCACCTGATCTCGATGCAGTACTACACCGAGCAGGGGCGCATCCTCGCGATGCGGGACGTCCTCGCCGGGCCGGACGGCCTGCACGGCATGATCGGGACGAAGCTCCCGGAGATCCGTCGGCTCACGCAGGACTTCACGGACGCCCAGCTCAAGCCTGATCTCGACGAGTTCCCGGCGCCCGCGGCGGCGAAGCCCCGGAACAAGGGGCGCGGCGTCCAGATGCCGAGCCGCCTGATGCTGGGGCCGTGGGCGGCGAAGACCGTCGTCCGGCAGATCGCCAAGCCGGTCCCGGAGAACAAGCGGGAGCGTCCCGAGGCCGTCGTCCCGCACCAGGACGCGCGCTGGTGGCGCCTGTCGCAGTACGACTCCGCGATCGTCTCGAACGCCGAGGGCACCGGGGTCTCCTGGCACCGGAGGGACCCGCGGGTCGTGCGCACGATGCTCACCGAGGCCGTGAAGCTCCACGCGGAGCTCTTCGCGCGCTGGGGCGACCTGCGGACCGCCTACCGTGACGCGCTCCCGCGCATCACCTCCGTCGAGGCGTGGGAGAGGACCTTCTCCGACAACCCGCCGTCCTCGTGAACGCACCGGCTCCGCTCGTCGCCCCCGGGCAGGGGCGAGGTCTCCTCGACGTCCTCGACCGACGGTTCCTGCTCCGCCTGATCGTCCGGAAGGAGCTCCGGGTCCGCTACCGCGGGTCGGTGCTGGGGATGGCGTGGTCGTACGTGAAGCCGGCGACCCAGTTCGCCGTGTTCTTCGTGGCGATGGGCCTGTTCCTCCGGCTGGGCGACCAGATCGAGGACTACGCGGTCTACCTCTTCTCGGGCATCGTCGTCATCAACTTCTTCGGCGAGGGTTTCGGCAACGCGACGCGTTCCATCGTCTGGAACGCGCCGCTCGTGCGGAAGATCTACCTGCCGCGCGAGCTGTTCCCCGTCGCGTCGATCTACGTCTCGGCGGTGCACTTCTTCCCGCAGCTCGTCGTCCTGCTGGTCGGTACGGTGATCGCAGGGTGGAGGCCGAACCCGGCGGAGGTCGCGGCGGGGCTGCTGGGCCTGGTGATCATCGCGACGCTCGCGCTGGGTCTGGGGCTCCTGGCCGGTGCGATCAACGTCTTCTACCGGGACGCCGAGAACTTCGTCGACCTCATCGTGATGGTCGCCACGTGGGCGTCGCCGATCCTGTACAGCTGGGAGATGGTCCGGGACACGCTGCCCGGCTGGCTCTTCACCGTCTACCAGCTCAATCCCATCACCGCCGCCGTGGAGCTCTTCCACTACGCCTTCTGGTTCCCTGCCACGTCGCGCACCGCCGCGATGCCTCCGAACCTGTGGATGTGGGGATTCGTCGGCCTCGCCATCTCGGTCGTGGTCGTGTTCCTCGGGCAGTCCGTCTTCCGGCGCCTCGAGGGGCGCTTCGCGCAGGAGCTGTGATGACGTCGTCCATCGAGATCTCTCACGTCCAGAAGCGGTTCACGCTGCGGCACAACCGTTCCCTCAAGGAGCTGGCCGTCGCGATGGTCCGGGGCAAGGACCTGTCCGACACCTTCCTCGCGCTCGACGACGTCTCGCTCACCGTCGAGGAGGGCGAGACGGTCGCGCTGCTGGGGTTCAACGGCTCCGGCAAGTCGACGCTGCTCAAGCTCATCTCGGGCGTGCTGCAGCCCGACGCCGGCACGATCCGTACGCGGGGGCGGGTCGCCGGTCTCATCGAGGTCGGAGCGGGCTTCCACCCCGACCTCACCGGTCGCGAGAACGTCCTGCTGAACGGTGCGATCCTCGGCATGTCCGAGAAGCAGGTGGAGCAGCGGTTCGACGAGATCGTCGCGTTCAGCGAGATCGAGAAGTTCATCGACACCGAGGTGAAGTTCTACTCCTCCGGCATGTTCCTGCGGCTCGCGTTCGCCGTCGCGGTGCACTCCGACCCGGAGGTCTTCCTCATCGACGAGATCCTCGCGGTGGGGGACGAGCCGTTCCAGCGCAAGTGCCTCGACCGTGTCCGTCAGCTGCGCGACGAGGGCCGCACCCTCGTGATCGTCAGCCACGACCTCGACATGGTGGCCGACCTGTGCGACCGCGGCGTCCTCCTCGAGAAGGGTGTGGTCGTCGCGGACGGCGAGTCGCACGCCGTCGTGGAGAAGATGCGCGGCGACTGACGTCTCCGCCCGGTCCGTCGACCCGACCGAGCGGGTCAGCGGGTGACGCGCTCGGTCGACACGAGACGCTGGAGCCGCTGCTCGTCGGCCGACAGCATCCCGGCCGTGGCAGGGGAGACCACGACCGCGGACCCGTCGGCCGCCAGGAGGGCGAGGACCTCGCGCAGCCCGGAGGCGAGCGAGCCGCCCTCCAGCCCGACGAGTGCGCGCGGGCCCGGCCCGCCGTTCCCGGAGACGCCCGCAGGGGGCGGCACGAGGCTCTCGTGGCGGACGACGAGGGGGCCGTCCACGAGCGCGTCGAGCTCCCGGTCCGGCTCCGGCGCCCAGCCGAGCTGGTCCCCGTAGCTCATCACCGCCGAGGCGGCGTCGATCGCCCCCGTGGGCAGGGCGCCGTCGAACCGGCGCGCCAGGGCCGGCAGCGCCACGGCGACGAGCTCCGCGCCGGAACCCGTCCAGGCGTCGGGGCGGTGGGTGACGACGACCTCGGCGTGCGTGGAGCCCGGGTCGGTGGCATTCTCGTCGACCAGGACCACGGTGGCTCCCACGCGCCATGCAGCCAACGCCCAGATCAGCGTGCGCCAATGCACAGGAAGATCGAGAACGACACGCGTTCCGGGACCGGCGTCGAATTCCTCGACGAGCAGGTTCGTCGTCTTGTTGACCCAGTTCTCGAGCACCGCGCCGGAGAGCTCGACCCGTTCGCTGTCGTCCCCGTACCACGTGAGCCGGGGCCGGCCGGGGTCGCGCGTGACGAGTCGGAGCAGGTCAGCGACGTGGGCAGGACGGCCGCCGCGAGGGGCGGGGGTGTGGGGAGCGGGCACCATGGACACCACCCTAGGGTGTTGATATCGACACCCGAGATGTGGTGATTTCACCCTCGGCCTCCGCGGGGCTATCACATTTCGGCTTGACGCCCGCGGATGACACGCGTGTAATTTCTTCAATGCAGTTTCCTGCCTGGTTCTCGCTCGAGGCCCGGCGAACGGCATGAAGGGGCGAGCAATGTGGAACATGCTGGACGGGACGGGCGGGGTCTTCCCCACCGACGCTGAGCGAGAGGTGGAGCGCGTGGCACCGGTGCTGCCGCTCTTCGGTGAGCCGGTCGACGACTCGCTCATGGGGTGGCAGGAGCGCGCGCTGTGCGCTCAGACGGACCCGGAGGCCTTCTTCCCGGAGAAGGGCGGGTCCACGCGCGAGGCGAAGAAGGTCTGCACGGGCTGCGAGGTCCGCGCGGAGTGCCTGGAGTACGCGCTCGAGCACGACGAACGCTTCGGCATCTGGGGCGGTCTGTCGGAGCGGGAGCGCCGCAAGCTCAAGCGCCGCGTCGTCTGACGCCCGGGGCACGTCGCGGAGTGCTCCTCGGCGCCGCCGACGGGTGCCGTCGTGACGGGTGCCCGACACCCGCCACACCGGGGCCGCGCAAATGCCGCGCCTGGAGCCGTGTCCGTCGCATGATCGACGGGACATGACTTCCTCCGACCTCACCACGTCCGCGCGCAGCGCCCGTCCCGGCGACGTCACGCCGGGGGCCGCCGCGCGCGCCGCCGCCGTGCCGGGCGTCGTCGCGGCACCCGGGATCGTCGCCGCCGTCACGGGCGCGCTGCCCGTCGTGACCACGGTCACGGCGGTGGTCGTGACCCGCGGCCGCACCCCGTTCCTCGCCCACACCCTCGCGGCGCTGCGCGCCCAGACGGCGAGCCCCCACGAGGTGGTCGTCGTCGACGCCGCGACCGGCGACGCGAGCAGCGAGCACCAGGGCCTGCAGCTCGGGGACGCGCGCTTCGTCGCCGCCCCGCGCGCCCGCTCGTTCGGTGACGCGGTCGACACGGCGCTCGCGAACGTCGAGCCGGGCACGTGGCTCTGGCTCCTGCACGACGACTCGGCACCCGCGCCCGACGCGCTCGCCGAGCTGCTGCGCGCCGTCGAGCACTCGAGCGCGGTCGCGGTGGCCGGCCCCAAGCAGGAGCGCTGGGTGCCCGGCACCGACGCCCAGCCCGCGGCGCCGTTCGAGCCGGGCACGGTCAGCCGCCTCGTCGAGGTGGGCGTGACCACGACCCCGCTGGGGCGCCGGCTGACCGGCATCGACGAGGACGAGGTCGACCAGGGGCAGCACGACGCGCGCGAGGACGTGCTCGCCGTCGGGCTGGCCGGGGCGCTCGTCCGGCGGACCGTGTGGCAGGAGCTCGGCGGGACCGACCCCGAGCTCGGCCCGTTCGGCGACGGCCTCGACCTGTGCCGACGGGCGCGCCTCGCGGGGCACCGGGTCGTCGTCGTCCCGTCGGCCGTGGTGCGGCACGCGCAGGCCTCCCTGCTCGGGCTGCGCGAGCGCCGGCGCGGGACGACGGCGCTCCCCGCGCCGGACCCCGACGCGTCGTCGGCGGCGCGCCGCCACTCCCAGCTCCACGCGCGGCTCGTCGGCGTCGCGGCACCGTGGCTCCCGTTCGTCGCGCTCGCGATGGTCGTCGGCGCACCGTTCCACGCCGCGTTCCGGCTGCTCGTCAAGCAGCCCGGGCAGGCCCGGGACGAGCTGCTCGCGCCACTGTGGGCGCTCGTGCGGGTCGGTCCGGTCGTCCGGGCGCGTCGCGTGGCACGGCGGACCCGCCGGCTCCCGCGCCGGGCGCTGCGCCCGCTGCGCGGCACGTGGCGCGAGGTGCTCGCCGAGCGGCGCGACCGGCGGCTCGCACGCGCCGAGCAGCGGCGCACCGCGTGGGCGCCCACCGACATCGAGCGGCGCGAGCTCCGCGCTCTCGCGGTGCGGCGTCGGGCGGGGCTCGCGGGGGCCGTCGTCGTGCTGGCGGGCTTCACCGCCGTCGTCTTCGGGCCGTTGGCGGGGGCTCTCCTCGCGGGCGGGCGGCTCGTCGGCGGCTCGCTGCTCCCGGCCACCGGGACGCTCGGCGACGTGTGGCGCGCGGCGACGACGGGCTGGGTCAGCACGGGGCTCGGCGCGCCCGCGCCGGCGGACCCCTTCGTGTCCGCGCTCGTCCCCGCGTCGCTGCTCGCCGGCGGCGCCACGCAGACCGCCGTGAACCTGCTCGTCCCCGCGTGCTTCCTCGCCGCGGGCCTGGGCGCGTGGTTCGCCGCGGGCGCGGTCACGCGCTCCGTGCCGCTCCGCGCCTGGGCGACCCTCGTCTGGGTGGCTGCTCCCGCGCTCCTCACGGCCGTGGGCGCCGGCCGGGTCGGCGCCGTCCTCGTGCACGCCACGCTCCCGTGGCTCGCGCTCGCGGTCGTCCGCGCGCTCGGGCTCCAGCGGCTCGACGTCGTCGCGCCCCCGACGCAGGACGTCGTCCGCCGCGCCGTACGCCGCGAGCCGGGCTCGCTCGCCGCCGCCGCCACCGCGGGCCTGCTGCTCGCGGTCGCCGTCGCGGGGGCGCCCGTGCTCCTGCCCGTCGGCGTGGTCGTGCTCGTCGTCGTGGCGCTCGGGGCCCGGGCGCACCGGCGCTACCTCGCCCTCGTCCCGGTGCCGTCCCTCGTGCTCTTCGCCCCGTTCCTCGTCCACGTGGCCCGCACGGCGGGCGACGGCGGGTGGCGGCTGCTGCTCGCCGACCCGGGGGCGCCGGTCGCGGCGACGCCGGCCGCGCCGTGGCAGCAGCTCCTGGGGCTGCCGACCGCGCCCGAGGCGTGGTTCGGGCTCGACGGGGGCGGAGCCGCCGACCTCCTGGCGCGCTGGGCCCCGTTCGCCGCCGGTGCGGTCGTCGTGGTGCTCGCCGTCCTCGCGGTGCTGCGCGGCCGTCGTCTGGCCGTGGGGGCGTGGTTCGTCGCGGCGCTCGGGCTGGCCGCGGCCGTCCTCGCCGGGTCGACCGTGGTGGCCACCGGGACGACGCCCGACGCCCCGGTCACGGGCTGGCCGGGCGCCGGCCTGTCGCTCGCTCTCCTCGCCCTCCTCGGTGCCGCGCTCGTGGGCGTCCCCCGGTGGCCCGGGGCCGGGGCCCCGGCCTGGCGCTCGGGAACCGTCGTCGCGCTCGCCCTGGTCGTCACGCTGCTCCCGCTGGGGGCGGCGGCGTCGTGGACCGTGGGCGTGCTCGACCGCGACGACGCCCGGGTCGGGGCGGTCGTGGCCACGACGGAGCCGGTGGTGCCGCCGGTCGGCCGCCAGATGCAGTCGTCGCCGCGCCAGGCGCGCGTGCTCACGCTCGAGCTCGGCCCCGGCGACGTCGTGGAGTACGCGGCGCTGCGCTCGGACGGCCCGCAGGCGGTCGACTCGTCGACCGTCGTGCACGCGTGGCAGGCGGCCGACCCCGCGGTGACCGAGGGCGAGCTGCCCCGGCTCGTCGCGGAGCTCGTCTCCGGGACGTCGGCGGACGTCGCGGGCGGCCTCGGACGACTCGGCGTCGGGGCCGTGCTCCTGCCGGCGTCCGCGCCGGAGGACCAGGCGCGGGCCGAGCTCGTCGCCCGGCTCGACATGGTTCCCGGGCTCGAGCGCATGACGGAGGGCCGCTCGGCGCTCCTCTGGCGCGTCGTCCCCGAGGGTGGGGAGCCCTCGTGGGCGCGTGTCGAGTCCGGCGCGGGCGTCGAGCCGCTGGCCGCGGACCGCGAGGCGCTGCGGCCCGTCGTCACGACGGTGCCCGAGGGGCCCGAGGACCGGCAGGTCGTCCTCGCGGAGGACGCGTCGTCCGGGTGGCGCGCGACGCTCGACGGCCGCCCGCTGGAGGCGGCCGACCCGGCGACGACGGGCGGGCTGCAGGCTTTCGCCCTCGGGGCCGACGCCGGGCGGCTCGAGGTGTACCACGCCGCGGACCACCGGTCCGGCTGGATGGCGGCGGCGGGCGTGACCCTGGTCGTGTACGTGCTGCTCGCGGTGCCGGTCCGGCGCCGTCGCGCGGGAACGAGGTAGGAACGGTGTCGACGACGAACGGGACGAGCCCCGACGAGGCTCGGGAGACGGACGCGCGCCCTGGCCGCGCCCGGGCGGTGGTGCG
This sequence comes from Sphaerisporangium cinnabarinum, assembly GCF_055567015.1. Lineage (NCBI taxonomy): Bacteria > Bacillati > Actinomycetota > Actinomycetes > Streptosporangiales > Streptosporangiaceae > Sphaerisporangium > Sphaerisporangium cinnabarinum. The sequence goes on along the minus strand of NZ_JBVHRG010000005.1, from coordinate 196,343 downwards.
CCGTGTCACGACGACGGGCGCCGGGCTGGTCGGCGTCCTGGCGGTGGGCGCGGTCGTCGTGCTCGGGAGCACGGGCGCGGCGCTCCTGCCCGCGGCCCCGGCCCCGGCGGACGCGGTCGAGGAGGTCACGGTCGAGCCCGCCCAGGAGGTCTCGGTCTGCCCGGGCCCGGCGCGGCTCACCGACCCCGAGACGGTCGGTGACGCGCAGTTCGGTCCCGCCCCGGTCGGTACGTCCAGCAGGCTGCGGGCCGTCGTCGAGGGCGACGGGACCGCTGGGCTCGGCGTGCTCGACGGCGGCGAACCCGAGGAGCAGGAGCTCGCGCCCGGGCCGGGCGCCGAGGTCACCGTGGGCGACGTCGAGGACCCGGAGCACGGCAGCGTCCTGACGGTGCGCCCCGCCCAGGACGCGTCCCCCCGCGTGGCCGCGTCCGTCGGCTCCGTGACGACGGAGGGAGACCTGCGCGGTCTCGCCGCGGCGAGCTGCTCGCGGCCGGGCATCAGCCAGTGGCTCGTCGGCGGGAGCACCGAGATCGGGAGCAGCTCGCAGCTCGTGCTCCAGAACCCCGGTCTCACGCCCGCCGTCGTCCAGGTCCAGGTCTGGGGACAGGGGGGCGAGGTCGTGCTCTCCGGCGGCGGCCAGCAGCTCGTCGGGCCGGGGCAGGAGGTCGTGACCCTGGTCGAGGCCGCGGCCCCCGAGCAGCGTCGCCTGGTCGTCCACGTGGCGGCGTCGGGCGGCCTCGTGTCGGCGTACCTGCAGCACTCGACGCTCGACGGGCTCGTGCCGCTCGGCGTCGACCACGTGGTCCCGGGCGCGGAGCCGACGACGGACCTCGCGCTGGTGGGCGTCGAGAGCGTCGGCGAGGCGGTCGACGACCCGCACGCGCCGCAGCTGCGCCTGCTCGCCCCGGGCGACGAGGCGGGGACCGCGCGCGTCACCGTCTACGGCGAGGACGGCGCTGTGCCGCTGCGCGGGGCCGAGGAGGTCGAGATCACGCCCGGCGTCGTGACGGACCTCTCGCTCGGCGGTCTGCCCGCGGGCGCGTACGCGGTCTCCGTGCACGCCGACGTCCCCGTCGTCGGCGGCGCGTCCGTCGACCGGCGCGGGGAGCCGGACCCCGACCTGCTCCACGAGGAGCGGCAGTACGACCGCGCCTGGCTCGCGGCACGACCGCTGCCGCCCGTGGAGGACACGGACCCCGTCGACGAGAGCACCGGATCCACGGACGCCGCGTCCCGGGCCGGCCAGGTGGCCCTCGTGCCGGGCACGTCCTCCGCGCTCACGCTCGCGGCCGTCCCCGCGGCCCACGCCGACGAGGACGCCGACGAGCCGGCGGGCTCGCTCGAGCTCCTCGTCCGTGTCTACGACGAGAGCGGGACGGAGGCGGGCACCACGACCTTGACCCTCCGTGCGGGCACGACGCAGACGCTCGACCCGGCGACGGTCCGGGCGGAGGGGTCCGAGGCCGTCCCCGCGGCGGTGACGGTCGACGTCGTCGGCGACGGCGACGGCCTGCTCCCCGTCTGGTCGCTGACGGCGAGCGCAGGCTCGCCGAGCGGCGACGACGGCGACGGTGCGCCGAGCCTCTTCTCGGTGCTCCTGCCCGTCACGGACGCCCCGGCTGCGCACGAGGTCGCGGTCCGCGCGTCGGACACGGCCGGGCTCGGACGCTAGGCGACGGTCAGCGGTCGCCCGTGTAGCGCGGGTCGATCTCCTCGGGGGTGCGCGCCAGCAGGTGCGCGACCTGCTCGACGAGCACGTCGCGGACGAGGTCCTCGAGGTCCTCGGCGTCGAACGCGCGCGCCTCGACGGGCCGGCGGTAGACCACGATGCGTGCAGGCTGGCCCGACTCGGCGGGGAAGCACCGGCCGAGCGGCACGCCGCCGTCCTCCCACGGCGCCGGGTCCGACGGCGGCACGTCCTCCACCGCGAACTCCGTCCCGCGCAGCTGCTTCGCCCACGAGCGCTGCACGCGCTCCACGACGTCGAGCACGACGTCGTCGAACTTCTCCGCGCGCGTCCGGTTCGCGGGTGCCGTCGGCGGGAGGAGGGGGCCGCGGATGCCGCGGCCCCGGCGGTCGCGGCGTCGCGGCACCGGGCCGTGGCCGCCCGGCCCCGGGGCGCGCGGCGGGATGACGAGCTCGTCGAACGAGACCGGGGGAGGGGTGACGGCGCTGCGTCGCGACCAGCGGTCACGGGCCCGGCGCCCTGCGCCGGCCGGGTCGGGGCGCGAGCCGGGGGACGGAGAGTTGCCACGCACACCACGACTCTAGTCGGCCGTCGCCCGGCGCACCGGGGCTCGCCGGGCCCTCCCACGAACCCGGCCGGGACCAGCCACGGCCCGGCGCGGGGCGCGGACGGCGTGTGGCGTCTCCAGGACCGCTCGGGAAGGCGTAAGGTCAGGCCGTGAGATCCGTCAGGCAGTGCTCGCGCACGGCGTGCGTCCGTGCCGCCGTCGCGACCCTCACCTACGTCTACGCCGACTCCACGGCGGTCCTGGGCCCGCTCGCGCACCTCGCCGAGCCGCACAGCTACGACCTGTGTGCCGAGCACGCGGAGCGGCTCACCGCACCGCGCGGCTGGGAGGTCGTGCGCCTGTCGCCGCAGTTCGTCGAGACCGGTCCCAGCGACGACGACCTCTCCGCGCTCGCCGACGCCGTCCGCGAGGCGGGCAAGGTCCGCACCGAGCCGGAGCCGCCGGACGTCACCGAGGTCGGACGCCGAGGGCACCTGCGGGTCCTGCGCGCCGAGGCCGACTGACCTACCCCTGCAGCGTCCGGACGAACGCGGCGACCTCGTCCGCGCGGGGGAGGGATCCCGCCGCGAGCGCCTCCCGCAGGGACGGCGCCGCCGCGTCCTTCGCGGAGAACGACGGCACGAGGGCGCGCCCGTCCGGACCGGTGGTCGGCCACTCGATGGCGAGCTCGGGGTCGGTCGGGTCGACGCCGTGCTCCCGCTCGGGGGCGTACCCGCTCGAGCACAGGTAGACGACGGTCGCGCCGTCCTCGAGCGCCATGAACGCGTGCCCCACGCCCTCGGGGAGGAACACGGCGCGGCGCTCGCGGGCGTCCAGCAGGACCGCGTCCCAGCGCCCGAAGGTGGGCGACCCGACGCGGAGGTCGACCACGACGTCGAGCACGGAACCCGTGACGCAGGTCACGTACTTCGCCTGCCCGGGCGGGACGTCGGCGTAGTGGATCCCGCGCACGACGCCGGCCCTCGACACGGAGGCGTTCGCCTGGGCGAGGTCGAGGTCGCGCCCGGTCGCCTCGCGCAGGGCCGCCGCGGTGAACCACTCGAGGAAGACGCCCCGGTCGTCGGCGTGCTGGCGCGGCAGCAGCTCCCACGCGCCGGGGACGGTGAGCTCGCGGACGTTCATGGTGCTCCTCGGTAGGGTGCCGTGCGGAGGTGGTCGTGGTGCGGTGGGCGGTGACAGGGGCCGGCGGGATGCTCGGGGCCGAGGTGGTGGCGCTGCTGCGCGCCGGCGGGGAGCCCGTGCGCGCGCTCGACCGCGCGGCGCTCGACGTCACGGACGGGGACGCCGTCGCGCGCGCGCTCGCCGGCGCGGACGTCGTGGTGAGCTGCGCGGCGTACACGGCCGTCGACGCCGCCGAGACGGACGAGGCGACGGCCTTCGCCGTCAACGCCGTCGGGGCCCAGCACGTCGCGCGCGCGGCGGCTCGCCACGGGGCCCGGCTCGTGCACGTGTCGACGGACTACGTCTTCGACGGCGGGCCCGCGGTCGTCGGGGTCCCGTACGCCGAGGACGCGCCGCTGGCGCCGCGGTCCGCGTACGGCCGGACGAAGGCCGCCGGGGAGTGGGCGGTGCTGACCGAGCACCCGGACGCTCTCGTGGTCCGCACGGCGTGGCTCTACGGCGCCCACGGCGTGTGCTTCCCGCGGACGATCGCGCGGGTGGCGCGCGAGCGCGGAGCGCTCGAGGTCGTCGACGACCAGGTGGGACAGCCGACGTGGGCGCGGGACCTCGCCGACCTCGTCGTGCGGCTGGTGCGGTCCGCGGCGCCGGGCGGCGTCTACCACGGCACCTCGCAGGGGCAGGCCTCCTGGTGGGACCTGGCCCGCGAGGTCGTCGCCGCGGCCGGGCTCGACCCGGCGATCGTCCGCCCCGTCCCCAGCGTCGCGTCCGCGCGCCCTGCGCCGCGGCCCGCGTGGTCCGTGCTCGGTCACGAGGCGCTGCGCCGGGCCGGCGTCGAGCCCGTCGGCGGCTGGCGCGAGCGCTGGGTCGTCGCGGCGGCCGACGTGCTCGCCGGAGCCTCGGCCCCGGGCGCTCACGCGTCGAGCAGCGACAGCAGGTAGCCGCCGTAGCGCGACCGCCCCAGCGCGGCCGCACGCTCGCGCAGACCGTCGTCGTCGAGGAACCCGCGGCGCCACGCGACCTCTTCGGGGGCCCCGATCTTCAGGCCCTGCCGGTTCTCGATCGTGCGGACGAAGTCGCTCGCGTCGAGGAGCGAGTCGACCGTCCCGGTGTCGAGCCAGGCGGTCCCGCGCGGCAGGACCTCGACCTGGAGCCGGCCCTCGCGCAGGTAGTGCAGGTTGACGTCCGTGATCTCGTACTCGCCGCGCGCCGAGGGCCGGAGCGAGCGGGCGACGTCGACGACGTCCGCCGAGTAGAAGTACAGGCCAGGCACCGCGTAGCTGCTGCGCGGGTGCGCAGGCTTCTCCTCGATGCTGAGGGCGCGTCCCGACCCGTCGAACTCGACCACGCCGTACGCCGTCGGGTCCGAGACGCGGTACGCGAAGACGGCGCCGCCGTCGATCTCGGCGAACCGCTGGAGCCGGTCGCCGAGGCCGGGCCCGTAGAAGATGTTGTCGCCGAGGACGAGCGCGGCGGAGTCCCCGTCGAGGAAGTCTGCGCCGAGCACGAACGCCTGGGCGAGCCCGTTCGGCTCCGCCTGCACCGCGTAGGAGATCGAGATGCCGAACTGCGAGCCGTCGCCGAGCAGGCGCGTGAACGCGTCGGCGTCGTGCGGCGTCGTGATGACGAGCACGTCCCGAACCCCGGCCAGCAGCAGCGTGGAGAGCGGGTAGTACACCATCGGCTTGTCGTAGACGGGCAGGAGCTGCTTGCTCACCCCGAGCGTGATCGGGTGCAGGCGCGTGCCCGCGCCCCCTGCCAGGACGATCCCCTTCATCCCGGCAGGCTCTCACGACAGCACCATGCCGCGGCGGGTGAAATGCCGCCGCGGACCCCGGGGCCGGGGTTCTCCGTCGATAGACTCGCCGCGCCAGGAGGACGGATCGAGGAGGTCGGCTGTGCGGGTGCTCGTGACCGGCGGCGCCGGCTTCATCGGGGCGAACTTCGTGCATCGCACGGTCGAGACGCGGCCCGACGCCGCGGTGGTCGTGCTCGACGCCCTCACGTACGCGGGGGACGCACGGTCCCTCGACCCGGTGCGCGATCGTGTCGAGCTCGTCGAGGGCGACGTCGCGGACGCCGACCTGGTGGACCGGCTCGTCGGGGAGGCCGACCTCGTGGTCCACTTCGCCGCGGAGTCGCACAACGACAACTCCCTGCGGGACCCGTCCCCGTTCGTCCGGACCAACGTCCTCGGCACGTTCACCCTGCTGGAGGCCGTGCGCCGTCACGACGTGCGGCTGCACCACGTCTCGACGGACGAGGTGTACGGCGACCTCGACCTCGACGACGTCGCGCGCTTCACGGAGGCGACCCCGTACAACCCGTCGTCGCCCTACTCCTCGACGAAGGCGTCGAGCGACCTGCTGGTGCGGGCGTGGGTGCGCTCGTTCGGCGTGCGCGCGACTATCTCGAACTGCTCCAACAACTACGGGCCGTACCAGCACGTCGAGAAGTTCATCCCCCGCCAGATCACCAACCTGCTCGACGGCGGTCGTCCCAAGGTCTACGGCGCGGGGGCGAACGTGCGGGACTGGATCCACGTCGACGACCACAACGACGCGGTGTGGGCGATCGTCGAGCGGGGCGCCGTGGGCGAGACCTACCTCGTCGGGGCGGACGGCGAGCGGTCGAACCTGCAGGTCGTCCAGGACCTGCTCGAGATCTTCGGCCGCGACCGCGACGACTACGAGCTCGTCGCGGACCGTGCGGGGCACGACCTGCGCTACGCGATCGACGCCACGCGGCTGCGCACCGAGCTGGGGTGGGAGCCGGCCTTCACGTCGTTCGGCGACGGGCTCGCCCGGACGGTGGACTGGTACCGCGACCACGAGGCGTGGTGGCGCCCGGCGAAGGCGCGGACCGAGGAGCGGTACGCGGCGGCAGGGCAGTAGCCCGCGCCGTACCCCTCCGAGCAGCCCGCCGCCGCGCGCGGCGCACCCGCCGATAGGGTGGGTGGCGTGAGCACCGACCTCTCCCACCTCATCAAGGCGTACGACGTCCGTGGCACCGTCCCGGACCAGCTCAACCCGGAGGTGGCGCGGGCCGTCGGCGCGGCGTTCGCGCAGGCCGTGGTGCTGCCGGAGGCCCCGGCCGGCACGCGGGCCAGCGCCGTGCTCGGTCACGACATGCGCGACTCGGGCCCGGAGCTCGTCGACGCGTTCGCCGCGGGGCTCACGGCCGCGGGGGTGGACGTGACGCGCATCGGGCTGTGCTCGACCGACGGCCTCTACCACGCGTCCGGGGTCCTCGGCGTCCCCGGGGCGATGTTCACCGCGAGCCACAACCCCGCCGTCTACAACGGCATCAAGCTGTGCCGCGCGGGCGCGCGCCCGGTCGGCCAGGACACGGGCCTGATCGACGTGCGGACCCTGGCGGAGGGGTACCTGGACGGCGGCCTGCCGACCGCGGCCGAGGAGCCCGGCACCGTCACGGACCGCGACATGCTGGCCGAGTACGCGGCGTTCCTGCGCGGCCTCGTCGACCTGTCGGGCATCCGCCCGCTCAAGGTCGTCGTCGACGCCGGCAACGGGATGGGCGGGCACACCGTCCCGGCCGTGCTGGGCACGGGCGCGGGCCTGCCCGCCCTGCCGCTCGACGTCGTCCCGCTCTACTTCGAGCTCGACGGGACGTTCCCGAACCACGAGGCGAACCCGCTGGACCCCAAGAACCTCGTGGACCTGCAGGCGGCCGTGGTCGAGCACGGGGCCGACCTCGGGCTCGCGTTCGACGGCGACGCCGACCGCTGCTTCGTCGTGGACGAGCGCGGCGAGCCGGTCTCCCCGTCCGCCGTCACGGCGCTGGTCGGCCTGCGCGAGGTCGCGAAGGAGCTCGAGGCCGGGCGCACCCCCACGGTGATCCACAACCTCATCACCTCGCGCGCCGTCCCCGACTTCCTCGGCGCCGCCGGAGCGCGCACGGTCCGCACGCGTGTGGGCCACTCGTTCATCAAGGCGCAGATGGCGGAGCACGACGCAGTGTTCGGGGGCGAGCACAGCGCCCACTACTACTTCCGCGACTTCTTCTTCGCGGACACCGGGATGCTGGCGGCGATGCACGTCCTCGCCGCGCTCGGGTCGCAGCCGCACGCGCTGTCCGACCTCGCGGAGATGTACGAGCCCTACGTCGCGTCGGGGGAGATCAACTCGACCGTGGCGGACGTCCCGGCGGCCCGGGCGCGCGTCGTCGAGGCGTACGTGACGCAGCAGGGGGCCGGCCCCGTCGAGGTCGACGAGCTCGACGGCCTGACGGTCTCGCACTGGGGCTCCCACCCGCAGTGGTGGTTCAACCTGCGGGCGTCCAACACCGAGCCGCTCCTGCGGCTCAACGTCGAGGCCGCGGACGAGGACATCATGGAGAAGGTGCGCGACGACGTCCTGTCGCTCGTGCGCGAAACGCGTTAGGGGAACGTCTGCCCGACCGCTACTCTCAGCGCACCCTGTACAACCGCTGAGAGGACTTCTGATGGCAACAGCCCTGCGAGGAGCGGACTTCGGCCGCCGACCCCGTGCCCGTACGCGCCGCCTCACACGTGCGCTCCTCGCGTCGACGCTGGCGCTCGCGGTCGTCGCGGGCGCGAGCGCCACCGCCGGCGCGGAGACGGCGCCGCCGTCGGAGACGGCCCCGCTCGACGGCCTGGCCGGCGCGACGACGACGTTCCACGCGACGCTCTCGGCCCGCCTGACGCCCGAGCGTCGTGCCCTCCTCGAGGAGCGCACGGCGATGCTGTCCGCCGCCGGGACCGAGAGGATCGCAGGGAAGGACCGGTACGAGACCGCCGTCGGCGTGTCCTCCGTCTTCGACCCCGGCGTGCCCGTCGTCTACGTCGCGAGCGGAGCCGGCTTCGCCGACGCGCTGAGCGCTGCGCCCGCGGCCGCGGTCCAGGGTGGGCCGCTCCTCCTGGTGCAGCCGACCGGGGTCCCGGCCGTCGTCGCGACCGAGCTCCGGCGGCTGGCGCCGCAGCGCATCGTCGTCGTCGGCGGTCCGGGAGCAGTCTCCGACGGGGTCTACCGGCAGCTCGCCGGGTACACGAACGCGATCCGTCGGGACGCCGGGGCAAACCGCTACGCGACGTCCCGGCTGGTGAGCGAGCGCGCATTCGCCGGCCAGGCCGTCGAGGTCGCCTACGTAGCCACGGGGACCGACTTCCCCGACGCGCTCTCGGCCGGCGCGGTCGCCGGGGCCTATGGCGTCCCGGTCGTCCTGGTCAACGGCAGGGCGACGGCTGTCGACGCCCCGACGAAGCAGCTGTTCCAGGCCCTCGGCGTCGGTGCCGTCGGCATCGCCGGCGGTGAGGGCGCGGTGAGCGCAGCAGTCGAGGCCGACCTCCTCGACGAGCCCTACCTCAACGGGAACGTCGTGCGGTTCGCCGGCAAGAACCGCTACGAGACGTCGGTCGCGCTGAACCGCGACGTCTTCGAGTGGGCGAACGGTGCCCTCCTCGCGACGGGCGCCGGATACGCCGACGCTCTCGCCGGTGCCGCTGCGGCCGGGTACATCCCGGTGCCGCTCTGGGTGGTCCCGAGCACGTGCGTGCCCGCTGCGGTGCTGGGCGACGGTGCGGCACTCGGCGTGAGCACGTACGTCCTGCTCGGCGGACGCGGGGTCCTGGGCGACGGCGTCGCCAGCCTGCGGCAGTGCTGACGGTCGGGCACGCGTGAGCTCCGGCCCCGTCGCGGACGGGGGCCGGACCGCTCGGGCCCGTAGACTCCTCACCGTGCTGTACCCGGACGACGGAGGAGAGCGAGCATGAGCCTGCAGATCGACCCCTGGGTGCGCGAGGCGCTGCGGTGCCCGGTGACGGGCGCCCGCCTCGTGGACGGGACGGGCCCGTCCGGGGAGCCGGAGCTGCACTCGACCGACCCGGAGCGACCGCTGGCCTATCCCGTGCGCGACGGCATCCCGGTCCTGCTGGAGGACGACGCGCGCGAGCTCTGAGGGCGCCACGCCCCGCTGCACGACCGAAGGCCGGCCCCCGCGAGGGAGCCGGCCTTCGGCGTCGGGCACCGAGGTGCCCGCACGGCTGCGGCGAACCGGGACCGCAGCCCGTCCGGGGCGGGCCCTGCAGATCCCGTCGGCAGGGCCCGTCGGCACGCGGGCGGGGCGTCAGACGCCCGCGGCCTCCTTGAGGTCGTCGACGAACGTCGGGTTCTCCTCGAGCCACGCCTCGACGGCGGCCTGCTCGTCGGCGTACTCGTCGGAGTTGAACATCATGTTCTCGAGCGAGAACAGCTGCTCGTCGTCGAGGGAGAACGCGCCGAGCATCTTCGTCAGCGTCGGGTAGCGCTCCTCGAAGTCGGACGAGCCCCACATGTGGATCTTCTCCGCCTCGCCGAGCGCGCCCTCGGGGTCCTCGAGGTCGCGGACGGGGAACTCGTCGTAGGCCCAGTGCGGGCGCCACAGCGTGACCGCGATGTTCTCGCCGCTGTCGGTCGCGCCCTTGAGCTCGGCGAGCATCGCGGGGGTGGAGGAGATGGAGTAGTCCATGTCCTCGAGGCCGTAGGTGGGGATGACCTGGTCCTGGGTGATCTCGGTCAGGCCGGCGCCCGCCTCGATGCCCACGAGCTTGTTGCCGTACTCGTCGGACATGTCCGCGAGGTCCTCGAGGGACTGCGCGGGGGAGTCCTCGTTCACCGCGATGGTGAGCTTGGCGTCGTCGTACCAGTAGCCGAGGTCGGTGATCTCGCCGCCGTACTTCTTCTCGTACGACGCGTGCGTGTAGGGCAGCCAGACGTCGAGCGTGAGGTCGAAGTCCCCGCCGACGAGGCCGGTGTAGACGACGCCGACGTCGGCGGTCTGCGTCGACACGTCGTAGCCCTCGTCCTCGAGGATGGTGGTCCACAGGTGGGAGACGGCGATGCCCTCGTCCCAGCCGGACGGGATGCCGATGGAGACCGACGTCTCGTCCTCGCCGGTCGAGGAGGCGCCGTCGCCGGAGCCGCCCGAGCCGGAGTCGGACGCGCAGCCGGTGAGCGCGAGGCCGAGGACGGCGGTCGCGGCGACGGCGGCGGTGCGGGTGGTGCGCTTGCGTGCGGGGGTCATGCGTTCCTTCCGTGGGCCTGGAGGCCCGGTCGGGGTGCCCGACGGCGGGTGCGTGGGCAGGGTCCCGGCGCGCGGCCGGGGATGGTCGGTGACGTGCTCGGTGGCGAGCTCGGTGGTGCGGCCGGTCAGACGCGCGCTGCGGCGAGCGCGCGCGCCACGGGGGCGCGGTCGCCCAGCGCGGAGGTCACGCGGTCGAGGAACATCGCGAGGATGACGACGGCGAGGCCTGCCTCGAACCCGAGGGCCACGTCGACGCGCTGGAGCGCCGCGACGACGTCCTCGCCCAGGCCGCCGGCGCCGACCATGCCGGCGATGACGACCATGGAGAGCGAGAGCATGATGACCTGGTTGACGCCCGCCATGATCGTCGGCAGGGCGAGGGGGAGCTGGATCTGACGCAGGATGCGGCCGGGGGTCGAGCCGAACGCCTGGCCGGCCTCGACCACCTCCTTGTCGACCTGACGGATGCCGAGCTCGGTGAACCGGACGCCGGGCGCCATGGCGAAGACGATCGTCGCGATGATCCCGGGGACGGGCCCGGTGAGGAAGATGACGACGGTCGGGATGAGGTAGACGAACGCCGGCATCGTCTGCATGAAGTCGAGCACGGGGCGCACGACGGCGGAGACGCGGTCGTTGCGCGCGGCCCAGATGCCGAGCGGGATCGCGATCGCGATCGCGAGGACGGCGGACAGCAGGACGAGCGCGAGGGTGTCCATCGCGTTGTCCCACTGGTTCACGCCCGCGATGAGGACGAAGCCGACGAGCGTGCCGACCGCGAGCCGCCAGCCCTTGACGAAGAACGCCAGCGCGGCGAGGGCGATCGCGACGACCCAGAACGGCGGTCCGGACAGCACGGCGTCGAGCCCGTCGTAGACGCCGACGAGGACGTCCTTGATGAACCGGAAGAGCGGGCGGAACGTGGTGGTGACCCAGCCGACGAAGGCGTCGACCCACTCGCCGAGCGGGATGCGGGGGACGAGGGTGTCGTTCACGCGGCACCGCCTTCCGTCGGGGCGGCGGCGAGCGGGGCGGTGTCCTGCACCGGCGCGTCCTGGACGACGGGCGTCTGCCCGAGGTCGATCTCGCCGGTCTTCGGCTGGTCGCCGGGGACCATGGCCTCGAGGAGCGTGACGCGGGGGACGACGCCGACGAGCCTGCCCTGCTCGTCCGTGACCGCGACCGGCAGCGGCGACTCCGCGGCGGGCGCGAAGACGTCGGCGAGCGGGGTGTCGGGGGAGACGGGCGCGACGCCCTGGCGCACGAGCCCGTCGAGGCTGTCCTGGCCCTTCTTCAGGGCCGCGACCGCGTCCTCGTCGCGCACGACGCCCTGCAGGCGGCGCTGGCGGTCGACGACGTACGCGGCCGACACCTGCGCCTCGCGCATGGTGCGGCTCGCCTGGCGGGGACCGCCGGAGAGCGGGACGACGACGGCGGGGCGGACCATGACGGACGACGCCGTGAGGACGCGCGTGCGGTCCACGTCGGCGACGAACTGGGCGACGTAGTCGTTCGCGGGGTCGGACAGGATCTGCTCGGCGGTGCCGATCTGCACGATCCGGCCGTCGCGCATGACGGCGATCCGGTCGCCGAGGTGCATCGCCTCGTTGAGGTCGTGCGTGATGAAGACGATCGTCTTGCCGAGCGTCTGCTGGAGCTCGAGGAGCTGCTCCTGCATCTCGCGCCGGATGAGCGGGTCGAGCGCGGAGAACGCCTCGTCCATGAGCAGGACGTCGGTGTCGGCGGCGAGCGCGCGGGCGAGCCCGACGCGCTGGCGCATGCCGCCGGAGAGCTGCGAGGGCAGGGAGTCCTCCCACCCGCCGAGCCCGACGAGGCCGAGCGCGGTGCGGGCCTTCTCGCGGCGCTCCGCCTTGCCGACGCCCTGGATCTCCAGGGGGTACGCGGCGTTGTCGAGCACCGTGCGGTGGGGCAGGAGCGCGAAGTGCTGGAAGACCATCGACACGTGCTTGCGGCGCAGCGCGCGCATCTGCTTGGCGTCGGCCTGGGCGAGGTCCGTGCCGCCGAGCAGCACGTGCCCGGACGTCGGCTTCCACAGCCCGTTGAGCATGCGGATGAGCGTCGACTTGCCGGAGCCCGAGAGGCCCATGACGACGAAGATCTCGCCCTGCTTCACGTCGAACGACGCGTCGATCACCGCGGCGGTGCCGAGCGGCTTGACGTCGTCGCGGCTCGCGCCCTGCTCGAGGCGGCGGATCGCCTCGACGGGGCGGCGCCCGAAGACCTTGTAGACGTCGCGGACCGAGAGCGCGGTCGCGCGGTCGTCGGTGCCGACGGGCGCGGCGCCGGAGTGCGCGGCCGGGTCGGTCGGCACGGGTGTGCTGAGAGCTGTCATGCGGTGGGTGTCGCCACCTTCCGGTCGTGGACCAGCGTCACGCCCCTCCGGAGCACCCGGGTGCGGGCGCTCGACGAGAGGGCACGGCAGGAGGCCCCGGGTGCGAGGACGTCCTCCCTGGGGTGGCGCGTCCGGCCGGTTGCCCCCGCAGGGGCCGGCGCACACAGGGCCTCACGCTGATCCGATGTCAATCGGTTCGCGCCCACCCTGCCTGATTCGAGGTTCAACTTCTACCCAGGACCCCCACGATGGGGGCGATTCCAGGACGATTCTTGACCGAACATCGTTGGAATGCTGCGGCCGAGGGCAGAACCGGGATTGTTATCCCTTCGTGATCTTGAGATGGTCAAGCGTTCGTGTTACGCGCGCGCCCGGGCGCGCGCGCCGGACGAACGGTGGCGGCGAACGCCCGGACGGCCCGCGCCCCGGCCGGACGGCGTCGGCCTCGGTAGGCTGGTGCCGGGCGGGCCGCGGTCCCGTCCCGCGCGGACGGGAGCCCCCAGCGCAGCAACCGACCAGCCATCGACGCCACCCGCGGAGCCGGCACCACCGGCCCGCAGGCGCCGAGAACGCACAGGAGAACCATGTCCACCACAGCGCAGGCCCCGACCTCCGGCGCCACGCCCGGCTTCGACGAGATCCCCGGGCGGTACAAGGTCCGCGACCTGTCCCTGGCCGAGGCGGGCCGCCACCAGCTCCGCCTCGCCGAGCACGAGATGCCCGGCCTCATGGCGCTGCGCGCCGAGTACGGGGAGTCGCAGCCGCTCGCGGGCGCACGCATCGCCGGCTCCCTGCACATGACCGTGCAGACGGCCGTCCTCATCGAGACGCTCGTCGCGCTCGGCGCCCAGGTGCGCTGGGCGAGCTGCAACATCTTCTCGACGCAGGACGAGGCGGCGGCCGCCGTCGTCGTCGGGCCGCACGGGACGCCCGAGGACCCCCAGGGCGTCCCGGTGTTCGCGTGGAAGGGCGAGAGCCTCGAGGAGTACTGGGACTGCACGGAGCAGATCCTCGTGTGGCCGGGGGACGAGTCGCCCAACCTCATCCTCGACGACGGCGGCGACGCCACGATGCTCGTCCACCTCGGCCTGCAGTACGAGCGCGCCGGCGTCGTCCCCCCGGACACGCTCCCGGGCGAGCCGGACCACACCCACGAGATGAACGTCGTGCGCGGGGTGCTGCGCCGCGCGCTCGAGGCGGACCCGCTGCGCTGGACGACGATCGCGCAGGAGATCCAGGGAGTCACCGAGGAGACGACGACGGGCGTGCACCGCCTGTACCAGCTCGCCGAGTCGGGCGAGCTGCTCTTCCCGGCGATCAACGTCAACGACTCGGTCACCAAGTCGAAGTTCGACAACAAGTACGGCATCCGGCACTCGCTGCCCGACGGCATCAACCGCGCGACCGACGTCCTCATGGGCGGCAAGGTCGCGTTCGTCGCGGGCTACGGCGACGTGGGCAAGGGCGCGGCCGAGGCGTTCCGCGGCCAGGGCGCGCGTGTCATCGTGTCCGAGGTCGACCCGATCTGCGCGCTCCAGGCCGCGATGGACGGCTACCAGGTCGCCCGGATCGAGGACGTGCTCGGCGAGGCCGACTTCTTCATCACGACCACGGGCAACAAGGACGTCATCCGCGCCGAGCACCTCGTCGCGATGAAGGACAAGGCCGTCGTCGGCAACATCGGCCACTTCGACAACGAGATCGACATGGCCGGTCTCGCCGAGGTGCCCGGGGTGTCGCGGACCGAGATCAAGCCCCAGGTCCACGAGTGGACGTTCGCGGAGCCGGGCCCTGACGGGCAGCCCGCGGGCCGCTCGGTCGTCGTGCTGTCCGAGGGCCGCCTGCTCAACCTCGGGAACGCGACGGGCCACCCGTCGTTCGTCATGAGCAACTCGTTCTCGAACCAGGTGATCGGCCAGATCGAGCTCTACCAGGACGCGACGGCCGCCGCGCGCGAAGGGCGCGAGCGCGCCTACGCGCGCCAGGTCTACCGTCTGCCCAAGGTGCTCGACGAGAAGGTCGCGCGCCTGCACCTCGACGCGCTCGGCGTCCGGCTCACCGAGCTCTCGCCGTCCCAGGCGGACTACCTGGGCGTCCCCGTCGAGGGGCCGTACAAGCCGGAGCACTACCGCTACTGAGCCCTTCCCCGAGTCGTCCGGCACGCGCCGAGGAGGTCGCATGGACCCGTCGTCCGACGAGCGCACGCCGGTCGTGCCCTCGCCCCCCGCGGGCGAGGGCACGGCGGGGCCGGTCGACGAGGTGCGCGACGAGCCGCCGCCGGGTCGGGTACGGCCGCTGTGGCACCGGGTGGGCGACCGGTGGGAGCGCGAGCCCCCGCACGACCTGCTGTACGGCGCGATCGTCGCGGGCTTCGTCATGGCGGTCTCGAGCGTGCACGCCCCGACGGGCGACCGCGTCGTGCTCGCGACGTCCCTCGTGGCGGTGGGCTACTGGCTCGCGCACTGCTACGTGGACGCGGTGAGCGGGCGCTTCCACGACACCGGGCACTCGCTGTGGGGCCGCACCGTGGTCGCGCTGCGGTCGAACGTCGGGGTGCTGCTGGGGGCGGTCCCCGGGGTCGTCGTGTACCTCGTGGCGCTCGCGGTCGGGCTCGGCGTCGAGGAGTCCGCCCTGGTGGCGGTGTGGTTCACCGTGCTCCTCCTCGGCGTCGTGGGGTTCCTCGCCGCGTTTCGTGCCGGGGCGCGCGGCGGCCGGCTGGTCGGGGAGACGCTCCTCGCCGCGGCGTTCGGCGGCGTGGTCATCGCGGTCAAGTACCTGCTGCACTGACGGCGCCCACGGGGGTTGTCCCCACCTCGGCGCGGCGGACGCCACCCTGTCGCCGCCACGCGCGCGCGCCCAGACTGGCACCATGACTGCCGTGACCCCTGACCAGCCGAGCGTCGTGCCCGCGGGCGAGCCCTCGCCCGACGCGGTCGTGCCGACGCCGCACCCTGCCGCCGCGCCGTCGTCGCCCGCGGCGGCGGGTACGCCCGGGATCCCGGGCGCGTTCGCGGGCTCGCAGCCCGACCCGCGGTACGTGGACCACCGCGAGCAGGTCGGCTTCGCTCGCGCGCCGTTCGCGGGGCGCACGTGGCGCGAGTACGGCTACCTCTCGCTCGCGCTCCTGCTCGCGCCCTTCGCGTTCTCCTACGGGCTGTTCTCCGTGGTCTTCCTCGTCGCGATGATCGTGCCCGTCCTGGGTCTCGTCGTCGCGGGGTGGGTCGTGGTCGGCGGGCGCGGCTGGGGCTCGATGTACCGGTCGCTCGCGCGGTCCCTCCTCGGGGTCGACGTAGCCGCCCCTGCCCCGTACACGCGCCGCCGCGGCTTCTGGAGCACGCTGTGGAGCGGGATCGGCGACGGTACCGGGTGGCGGGCCGTGCTGTTCCTCGTCGTGACGTTCCCGCTCGCCATCCTGTCCTTCGTCGTGAGCACGGTCTTCCTCGCCGTCGGGCTCGGCGGCATGACGCACTGGATCTGGTCGCGGTGGCTCCCGCTGCAGCAGGCCGCCGACGGGTCGTGGCACCGCGGCGCGCAGTTCGGGGTCGACTGGTACGTCGACACCCCGGCGCGCCAGCTCGGCCTCGTGCTCGTCGGAGCGCTCTTCCTGTGGGTCTGGCCGCACGTCACGCGCGCGTTCGCGCACCTCTTCCGCGTGCTCACCGTCGCGCTGCTCGGTCCCACGCTGTCCAGCCTGCGCGTCGCCGACCTCGAGGAGTCGCGCGGCCGCACGGTCGAGGACGCCGACGCGAAGCTGCGTCGCATCGAGCGCGACCTGCACGACGGCACCCAGGCGCGTCTCGTCGCGGTCGCGATGCAGCTCGGCGAGGCCAAGGAGCAGCTCGCGGCGGGTGGCGACGCGGGCGACGCGCTCGAGCTCGTCGACCTCGCGCACTCGTCGACCAAGGAGGCGCTCGTCGAGCTGCGCGAGCTCGCGCGCGGCATCCACCCGCCCGCGCTCGACAACGGCCTCGCCGTCGCGCTCGAGACCCTCGCGGCGCGCTCGCCCCTGCCGGTGACGGTCGACGTCGACCCGGCCGTCGAGGCGTCCGGCCGGCTCGCCCCCGCGGTCGAGTCCATCGCGTACTTCTGCGTCGCCGAGCTCGTCACCAACGCCGTCAAGCACGCGCGCGCGACCGGGGTGTACGTGCTCGTGGAGCGCCAGGGCAGCGGCCGCGGGGCGCGCCTGCGCCTGCGGGTGCGCGACGACGGCCAGGGCGGCGCGCGCGTCGTGCAGCCGGGCTCGGACGGGCACCGCTCCGGGCTCGCGGGACTCGCCGAGCGCGTGCGCTCCGTGGACGGCTCGTTCGAGCTCACGAGCCCCGTGGGCGGCCCGACGGTCGTCACGGTCCTCCTGCCCGTCCGGGTCTGACGTGCTGCGCACGGACGGGACGGTCCTGCCCGGGCGGCGGGGCGGCGTCGGGCAGGATGTCCTCGGGGCACCACGCCCGCCCGGGCCGCCCGGCCCGTCCGACCGGAAGGACACCATGCGGCTCGTCATCGCCGAGGACTCCGCCATCCTGCGCGACGGTCTCGTCGCGCTCGTCACCCGCCGCGGTCACGAGGTCGCGGCGGCGGTCGCGGACGGCGACGAGCTCGTCGCGCAGGTCGCGCGGCTCGCGGCGCAGGACGCGCTGCCGGACGTCGCCGTCGTCGACATCCGCATGCCCCCGACGTTCACCGACGAGGGGCTGCGCGCGGCGCTCGCGCTGCGCGCGGCGCACCCCGACCTCGGGGTGCTGCTGTTCTCCCAGTACGTCGAGACGCGGTTCGCGAGCGAGCTGCTCACGGGCGGGGCGCGCGGCGTCGGCTACCTCCTCAAGGACCGCGTCGCGGACGTCGGGGAGTTCGTCGACGCGCTCACGCGCATCGCCGCGGGCCAGACCGTCCTCGACCCGGAGGTCGTGAGCCAGCTCATGGGGGCGTCGCGTTCCGACGACGGTCTCGCGCGCCTCACGCCGCGCGAGACCGAGGTGCTCGAGCTCATGGCGCAGGGCCGGTCGAACTCCGCCATCGCGGAGGCCCTGTTCCTCTCCTACGGCGCGGTCGAGAAGAACGTCACCTCGATCTTCGGCAAGCTCGGGCTGCCGCAGGACGCCGGGGACCACCGCCGCGTCCTCGCGGTGCTGCGCTACCTCAAGGTCTGAGCGGCTCGCGGTCTGAGCGGCGGGGGACAACCCCCCGGAACCTCGGTGGACGACCGCGACGCGGTCGGGGGAACGTCCCGTACCGGGACGAACAGGATGTTTCGAGACTGGTGAGCACCGGGAGACCTCCCGGGCCCGCCGACCGAGGAGCATCCCGTGGCCGTCCTGTCGCCACCCCCCGCCCGACCCCGCGCGTCGTCGCCCGTCCGCCCGGCTCCGCCCCGGCTCCGGGACACCGCCCCGCCGGCACCGCGCCGGGACCGGCCCGGTACGGCGGCCGCGGCCGGCGACGGACCCCGCCGCCCGTCGCGCGACGTCTTCGTCGACGCGGTGCGCGCCGTCGCGACCCTCAGCGTCCTCACGGTGCACTGGCTCATGGCGGACGCGACGTGGGACGGCGAGCAGCTCCGGATCGGGAACGCGCTCGCGCACGGCGGAGGGTGGGTCGTGACGTGGGTGCTCCAGGTGCTCGCCCTGCTGTTCTTCGCGGCGGGCGCGTCGGCGGCGTACGGGCTGCGGCGGGCCGACGACCGCACCGGGACCGTGGCCTGGGGCCGGGTCGTGACCCGTCCGAGCGCGGTCGCCGACCTGGCCGACGGCGTCCGCCTCGCCGGCGCCCGGCTACCCCGCCTGCTGCGTCCGGTGGCCGTCTTCGTCGGGGCGTGGGTGGTGGCCGTCGGCGTCCTGCTGGCCGTCGGGCTCCCGGCCGACGCCGTCCGCTCGCTCGCGACGCTCGCGCCGCAGCTCCTGTGGTTCCTCGCGGTCTACCTCGGCCTCGTCGTGCTCACGCCGCTCCTGCGCCGCGCGCTGCACGCCGCCGGCTGGTGGGCCGTCGCCGGGCTCGCCGCCGCCCCGCTCGCGGTCGAGGCGCTGCGCTTCGGCGCAGGCTTCGAGCGGCTCGCGCTCGTGAACGTGGTGCTCGTGTGGGCCGTGCCGTACGCCGTCGGTCTCCTCTACGCCGACGCCCGCTCCGGCCTGCGGGTCGCGCGCCGGGGCCGCCTCGTCCCCGTCGCCGTCGTGCCGCGCCCCGGGGTGCTCGTGGCCGTCGGGCTCGCCGCGGCTGCCCTCGCCGCCCTGCTCGTGGCCGTCGGGCCCTACCCGGTCTCGCTCATCGGCATGCCGGGCGACACGATGTCCAACCTGGGGCCGCCGACCGCGCCCGTCGTGCTGCACGCCGTCGCGCTCGTCGCGCTCGCGCTCGCCGCGCGGGGACCGCTCGTGCGCTGGGCCGACGGCCGGGGACGGTCCGTCGTCCGCGGTCTCGCACGGCGCTCGATGACCGTGTACCTGTGGCACCTCACCGCGATGGTGGTCGTGGTCGGGGTCGTCCTCGTGGTGCTCGGCCAGGAGCTCCCGGCCGTGGGCGGCGCGGACTGGTGGGCGAGCCGACCCGTCTGGTTCGGCGCGTTCGCCCTCGTGCTCGTCGGGATCGCACGCGTCGTCGGGCGGTTCGAGGACGCCCCGAGGAGGCGCCCCACGCGTCAGCGCGTCGGGTCGGGCACCGAGTAGGGGAGCCGGTGGAGCAGCTCGGCCTGCTCGCGCGCGGCGGCCTGCGCGCGCTGGGCCGTCGCGCGGTCCCGGTCGCGGCGCTCGGTGAGCACGGCGAGCAGGAACGTCTCGGGGTGGGTGCCGGGCGGCGGGCCGGGCGCGACGTACCGCTCGACCTGCCCCGCGAGCTCCTGGCCGAGCCGCGCGCGCGACGCCGGGTGCAGGCGGGCGGCGCGCCCGAGGAACTGCCGGGCGGCCAGCGCGAGGCCGTCCGGGAGGCGCCGCATGTCCGCGTGCGCGGCCCACGCGGCGAGGTAGGGCGGCATCGCGAGGGGGGCGAGCGTCGGTCGCCCGCCCCGCACCCGGATCGCGTACGTGCCCGCGGCCATGTCGCCGAGCCGCTTGCCCTTGTCGTTCGTCAGCGACGCGACCAGCGCGACCGAGCCGAACGTCAGCCAGATCTCCCCGACCCCGACGAGCGCCCGCAGGAACGCGTGCCGGAACCGGACCGGGCCGCCGTCGTCGCGCACGACCCGGATGCCGAGCGCGAGCTTGCCGAGCGAGCGCCCGCGCGAGAGCGTCTCGACCGTGGTCGGGATGACGACCATGACGAGGACCGAGAAGGCGATGAGGATCGCGGTGACCATGTCGAGCTCGAGCGACCCCAACGAGGCGCCGAGCACGAAGAGCGTCGCGACGAAGAACACGAGCACGACGAGGAGGTCGAGCGCGAGCGCCAGCCCGCGCGTCGCGAACGACGCCGGTCGCGCGTCCAGGACCACGCCCTCGCCGATCACGATGCCTTCGCGCACGCCCGCTCCCGTCCTCGCCGTCGCGGGTCCTGCCCGCCCGTCGGTCGGCGCACCGGTGGCACGCCCCGTGTGGCAGGGTATCGGTCGTGGACCTCGACGCCTTCACCGACGTGCACGGCGCGGAGTGGGACCGCCTCGACGCGCTCGTCCGCCGCCGCACGCTCGACGGCGCGGAGGCCGACGAGCTCGTCCGGCTCTACCAGTCCGTCGCCACGCACCTGTCGACCGTGCGCTCCGTCGCGCCGGACCCGGTGCTCATCTCGCGCCTGTCCGTGCTCCTCGGGCGCGCCCGCACGCGCATCGCGGGGGCGCACGAGCCCGCGTGGCGGGACGTCGTGCGGTTCCTCACCGTGTCCCTCCCGGCGGCGCTCTACCGGATCCGGTGGTGGTCGGTCGGCGTGACCGCGGCCTTCCTCCTCGTCGCGGTCGTCGCGGGCGTCTGGGTCGCGACGACGCCCGAGGGCCTCGCGTCCATGGGCCCGCCCAGCGTCCAGGAGGACTACGTGAACGACGCGTTCGCGTCCTACTACGACCCGGGCGTCGACTTCGCCGCCGTCGTGTGGACGAACAACGCGCGGATCGCGGCGTTCTGCGTGGGCCTGGGGATCACGGGCGTCTTCCCCGTGTGGGTGCTGTTCCAGAACGCGGTCGGCGTCGGCTCGATCGGCGGCATGATGGCCGCGCACGGCGAGCTCCCGCTCTTCCTCCAGCTCATCGCGCCCCACGGGCTGCTCGAGCTCATGTCGATCTTCGTCGCCGGCGCCGCCGGGCTGCGGATCTTCTGGGCGTGGATCGACCCCGGCCCGCTGCCGCGCTCGCGCGCCCTCGCGCAGGAGGGCCGGGCGCTCGTCACCGTCGCGATCGGCCTCGCGATCGCGCTCGCGGTCTCCGGCGTCATCGAGGGGTTCGTCACCGGGTCGGACCTGCCGTGGTGGCTCAAGATCGCGATCGGGGCCGTCGCGCTCGCGGCGTTCTGGGTCTACACGATCGTGCTCGGCCGCCGCGCGGTCCGGGCCGGGGAGACGGGCGACCTCACGGCCGACCACGCGGGCGACGCGGCCCCCGTCGCGGCCTGACCCACGACGCCGGGCGTCAGTCGTCGAGCACGACGCGCGCCCGCGCGTGCGGCCACCCGCACCGCACCCAGTCCTCGGCGCGCGCGACGACCTCGTCGCGCACCGCAGGGTCGCGCAGGCGGTCGGCGGGGCTCGGCGCGCGGTCGTCGGACGCGCCGGGGCCGCTCGGTGCGTGCAGGGGTCGTACCTCGACGTGCACGACGACGTCCGTCCCGGCGGCCGGGAGCGTGCCGCCCTCCGGGCCCGCCGCTCGGGCACCGCGCGCGGCCGGGGTCGTTGCTCGGGCGCCGCGCGCCGCCGGGGCCGCCGGGCGGGCCGTCCAGGCGCCGGCGACGCGGCCGTCGACGAGCACCGCCGCCGCGACCTGACCGTTGACGCTCACGACGCTCGTGACCGGCAGGTCCCCGAGGACGCGCGTGCGGTCGTCGTGGGACAGGAGCAGGTTGTCGAAGTCGCCCGCGAGGACCACCGGGACGGGCTCGTCGCCCGGCGGGCGCGGCGCGTCGGGCAGGTCGAGGAGCTCGGTGCCGGCCGGGCCGGTGAACGTCACGAGCTCGGGCCGCAGCACGTCGACCGCGGCGCGCAGCCGGGTCAGGCCCGCCCAGCGCTGCGCGTCGGCCACCGACGCCGGCCCGAACGCGGCGAGGTACCGGCGCACGAGCCGCACGCGCGCCGCGAGGGTCGCGTCCGGGTCCGTGCCGTGCGCGACGGCGTCGAGGACGGCGTCGGACCGCCCGAGCCAGGCCCGCGCCGTCGTCCAGGTGGTCGTCGTGCCCGTCCCGCTCGCTCCCCACAGGCCACGGGTCGGCACCTGCACGAGCGGGAGGAGGCAGCGCGCCGCGTACGCGAGGTGCTTCGGGTCGACGTCGGGCCACCGCTGCGCGAGGCGCCGCCCGAGCTCGACCGATGTCAGAGGCTCGGCGAGCAGGTCGTCAGCGACGCGCTCGAGGTCGTCGAGGTCGACGTGCGCGAGGGCCGTCCCGTGCTGGTTGCGCGACCGCAGGTAGGTCGCCAGGGCGGGCCGGGCGAGCGCCGTCAGCTCGAGCGCGTCGTCGGCGGCGACGAGGTGCACCGTGCCGCGCAGCGTCGCCACGCGCACCGCCTGGCGGTCGAGCAGGCGGTCGCCCAGGTCGTCCGGTGTGAAGCCCGTCAGGCGTGACCAGAGCGCCGGGTACGGCGACGACGGGACCTGCGACTGCAGGCCGACGAGGTGACGCACCTCGTCGACGACGGCTGCGTCGCGCGAGGGCGCGAGGTGCTGGCGCGCGAGCAGCGCACGGTTGAGGTCGTCGTGGTTCAGCCGCGGCCCGAACCGCTCGTCGACCATCGCCCCGTCAGGACAGGACGATCGCGAGGGCCGGGACGAGGAACGTCGCGAGCAGCGCCACCACGACGATGATCGCGACGCGACGGTTGCGCCGGACGCGCTGCCGGGGGTCGGTCGGCTGCCAGGCCACGGGAGTCTCCTGAGGTCGGGATGGACGTGCTGAACGACCCTACCTCCCGCCCCTGACGGTCGGGGGAGAGGGCGCCCCTACCTCGCGCGACCGTGGCTTCGTCTCGCGCGACCACCGGCTCCGGCTCGGTGACCCCGCGGGGCTCAGAGGCGGCCGGCCGCCTTGAGCGCGAGGTAGGTGTCGGCGAGCCGGGGTGCGAGGTCGTCGGGGAGGGCGTCGACGACCTCGACGCCGCGCTGGCGCAGGACGGTCGTCACGGCGGCGCGCTCGATCTCGCCGCGCGCGGCGGCCGCGGCGTCGTAGGCCTCCGCCGTCCCGGTGCGGTCCTCGCGCAGCGCGGCGACCTCGGGGTCGCCCGCCGCGGCGAGCACGACCTGGTGCTTGGCCGTGAGCTGCCCGACGACGGGCAGCAGGCCGGACTCGACGGCGGCGGCGTCGAGCGTCGACAGGAGCACGACGAGCGCGCGCTGCGACAGGCGCTCGTGGACGGTGCTGACGAGGCCCGGCCAGTCGGTCTCCAGGAGCGCGGGCTCGAGCGGTGCGAGGGCGTCCGCCATGGCGGGCATGAGGCGCGGCCCCGCAGCCCCGGCGACGCGCGAGCGCACGGTGCGGTCGTACGCGACGAGCTCGACGCGGTCCCCGGCGCGCCCCGCGAGGGCGGCGAGCAGGAGCGCTGCCTCGATGCTCGCGTCGAGGCGCGGCGCGTCGCCGACGCGCGCCGCGGACGTGCGGGACGTGTCGACGACGATCAGCACGCGGCGGTCGCGCTCGGGCCGCCACGTGCGCACGACCATGTCCCGACCCCGCGCCGACGCACGCCAGTCGATCGAGCGGACGTCGTCGCCGATGACGTACTCGCGCAGCGAGTCGAACTCCGTGCCCTCGCCGCGCACCTGCACCGCGGCCCGCCCGTCCATCTCGCGCAGGCGTGCGAGGCGGCTCGGGAGGTGGCGCCGCGACGCGAACTCGGGGAGCACGCGCAGGCGCCCGGGCACGGGGAGCGAGGCCTGGCGCGCCGCGAGCCGCAGCGGGCCGAACGAGCGGATCGTCACGCGGTCCGCGACGCGCTCGCCGCGGCGGGTCGGGACGAGCACGGTCGTCACGCGCGTCGCCTCGCCGGGCGGCAGGTCGACGTCGTGGCGGTTGACCTGCGTCCCCGCGGACGGCGGCCACGCGTCGCGCACGAGCGCACGCAGCCGCCGCGAGGCGAGGTTCGTGAGCGTGAGCCGGGACGCCGTCGCGTCGGTGAGGCGCACGGAGCCCGCGACGCGCCGCTCGATCGCGACGCGCCGCGGCGACGCCGCGAGGGCCGCGTCGAGCGCGCACAGCGCGACGACGAGCAGCGTCCACACGAGCACCGTCCCCGGCACGGGGACGAGCAGCACGGGGACGATCCCGAGCGCCGCCAGCACGACGGCGCGCCACGTCAGGGCCACGAGCGGCGCCTCAGCGGGGGACGGGGACGGACGCGAGCACGGTGTCGAGCACGCTCTCGGCCGTCACGCCCTCCAGCTCGGCCTCGGGCCGCAGCTGCACGCGGTGGCGCAGCGTGGGGTGCGCGAGCGCCTTGACGTCGTCCGGCGTCACGTACGAGCGGCCCGAGAGCCACGCCCACGCGCGCGACGTGGCGAGCAGCGCCGTCGCGCCGCGCGGGGACACGCCGAGGGACAGCGACGGGGAGTGGCGCGTCGCGCGGCACACGTCGACGGCGTAGCCGAGCACCTCGCGCGCGACCTGGACGCGCGCGACCTCCGCGCGCGCACGGTCGAGCACCTCGCGCGCGGCGACGGCGCGCACCCCGGCGCCCGCGAGGTCGCGCGGGTCGAAGCCGGCGGCGTGGCGCGCGAGCACCTCGACCTCCTGCTCGCGCTCGGGCAGGGGCAGCACGACCTTGAGGAGGAAGCGGTCGAGCTGGGCCTCGGGCAGCGGGTACGTGCCCTCGTACTCGACCGGGTTCTGCGTCGCGATGACGAGGAACGGGTCGGGCAGCGGGCGGGGCGTGCCGTCGACCGAGACCTGCCGCTCCTCCATGGCCTCCAGGAGCGACGCCTGGGTCTTGGGAGGCGTGCGGTTGATCTCGTCGGCGAGCAGCAGGTTCGTGAAGACCGGGCCTTCGCGGAACGAGAACTCGGCGGTCCGCGCGTCGTACACGAGCGAGCCCGTGACGTCGCCCGGCATGAGGTCGGGCGTGAACTGCACGCGCTTCGTGTCGAGGTCGAGCGACGCGGCGAGCGTGCGCACGAGCAGCGTCTTGGCGACGCCGGGCACGCCCTCGAGCAGCACGTGGCCCTTGCAGAGCAGCGCGATGAGCAGGCTCGTCACGGCGCCGTCCTGCCCGACGACGGCCTTGCCCACCTCGCTGCGGACGGCGGCGAGCGCCTGGCGCAGCTCGGGCGACGGCGCGGGCGGGGCGTCGTGCACGGGGGAGGGTGCCGGCGCGGGGGTCGGTGCGGGCGCAGCAGGCGCCTGGCCCTGGCCGTACGGCGCCTGCGGGGCGGGCGCCGCCGGTCCGGGCTGGTGCGCGGGCTGGCCGGCGGCCGCGCTCACGCGGTCGGCGACGCCCTGGTCCTGGGCGGGCGGCGCGTAGCGGTCGGGCTGCGGCACGGAGCCGTCGGGGTGGTGCGTCACGAGTGGTAGACCTCGCTCTCGATCCGGTCAAGGTGACGCGCGAGCTCGAGCAGCGCCGCGTCGTCGGCGGGTGGTGGTCCGTACAGGAGCTGGGCGACCTCGTCGCCCGGCCGACCCGTCGCGCGGGCGACGGCGTCGACGACGGTGGGGGCGTCGGCCGAGCGGGGCAGGCCGAGGCGGTGCGCGAGGCGGTCGGCGGCGCTCGCGCGCAGCCCCGCGGCGGCATGGCCGCGCGCGCCCGCGCGTCGGTAGAGACGGCCGCGGCCGCGCGTCGTCTCGGCGGCGCGCACGATGACCGGCAGGTCCTCCGTGACGAGGGGGCCGAGCCGGCGGCCGCGCCACAGCACGACCACGAGCAGCACGACGAGCGCCTGCAGGGCGACGACGCCGAACCACGGCGGCAGGGACAGGGCGGGTGCCTCGTCCCCGTCGTCGGTGAGCGACGTGTCGAACGGGTCGGGCACGAGCCACACGAGGCGGTCGTGCGCGCCGAGCGTCCAGAGCGCGAGGGCGGCGTTGCCGTCCTCGGTGATCGTGTCGTTGCGCAGGACGGCGGAGGTGTCCACCGCGCGCACGGTGCGCCCGTCGGCCTCGTGCACGAGGTAGGCGCCCAGGGACGGGTCGTCGAGGGAGGGGAAGCAGAGGACGGTCGCGTCGTCGAGCGCGACGAAGCCGACGCCGTCGGAGCGCAGCGAGCCCGCGGCCTGGGCGGCCGGGTCCGCGCAGCGCGCCGGGCGTGCCGACGCGCCGGACCCCCAGTCGTACGCGAGCTCCGCGCCGCCGTCGGTCGCCGCGGCGAGCAGGTGATCGGGCGGGGCGACGAGCACGAGGTCCGTGGGGGTCCCGACGAGCGCGTCCACCTGCTCGTCGAGCAGGTAGTCGCCCTGCGCGACGAGGAGCGTGCCGCCCTCGTCGGCGGCGCGCACCGCGTCGGCGACCGTGCGCACGTAGGTGACCTCGACGCCCTGGTCGCCCAGCACCTGCGCGACGGCGCGCGCCCCGGCGGGGCCCGGGTTGTCCGGCGCGAGCGGCGTGGCCGACGTCGCGGGCCGAGCGAGCGCCGTCAGCCCGGCGAGCAGCAGCAGCGCGCCGACGACGGCGACGGGCCAGCGCGCCCGGCGCCAGCGGCCGGCGGCGCGCGAGCGGGCGGTCGTGCCGTCGCCGACGACCGGCACGTAGGCCGTCGTCACGGCCCGCGGGTCGCCCGACGCGCCGGCGGAGGGTGCCGCGCCGGGGGAGACCGGGGTCGTGGGGGCGCTCATGCGCCGTCTCCCGGCACGGCCGCGGCGAGCTCCGCGCGCAGCGCGGGACGCGTCGCGAGCGTCCGCTCGTCGAGCGCGCGCAGGAAGGCGTCCGCCTCGGGGCCGACGGTCGCCGCGCCGTACGCGACGTCGTCGAACAGGTGGGCGCCGCGCTCGAGCCCGTCCGCGACGTCGGGCAGGCGCTCGCCCGCCGTCCGCGCAGCCTCCCACGCGGTGCGTCCGGGACGCGGGTCGAGGACCGCGCGCTCCTCGAGCGAGCGCACGACGCCGCGGAAGCGCTCGAGCACGGCGGTCGCCCAGTCGCCCTGGGCCGCCGCGGCGTCGGCCGCGGCCCGCATCTCGGCCGCGGTGCGCGCGTCGTCGTCGAGCACGACGGCGGAGGCCTTCGCGCGGCGCGACAGGCGCACCGGGCCGGCCACCCAGTAGGCGATCGCCGCGACGACGGCGACCGCCACGACGACGACCACCGCCGTGAGCGGGCCGCCCAGGTCGAGCGTGGGCGCGCCGTCGAACAGCCCCTGGAGCCACTCGAGGAACCGCTGCAGGAGCGACGGGTCCGTGCGGTACTCCGGCCCGGCGAGCTCTCCGACGAGCCAGCGCCGGGCCTCGTCGGCGCCCGGCTGCACGGGCACGTCGGCCGCGAGCGACCGCACGGTCATGCGGGCGGCTGCTCGCTCGCCGCCGCGGCGAGCTCGACGTCCAGGCCCTCGCGGCGCATGCGCACGTCGATGTAGAGGAGCGCGACGATGCAGCCCATGAAGACCGACGTGAGGATCATCGAGAGCGCGACGCCGATCGCCTGCACGACGTGGTAGAGGAAGGTCTGGCCCGCCATGAGCAGGAACGAGGAGGCGAGGCTCGCGGGGTACGCGACGATCCCGGAGACGAAGCTCATCGCGACGAGGGCGAGCAGGTAGATGCCGAAGAGGCGCCAGAAGCTGCCGCGGGTGAGCAGCCACGCCCGCTTGACGGTCTGCCAGAACGGCTGCCCCTCCAGCGCGAGCGCGGGTGGCACGAGCCCGGTCCGCGTCCCGACCCAGACCATGAGCACGGGCCAGGCGAGCAGGGCGACGACGATGAGGAACGCGCCGAGCCCTTCGGAGACCGCGAAGCCCGCGACGACGAGGAGCGTGGCCAGGCCGAGCGCCACGGACGCGGCCAGCCCGGTCAGCAGGGGGAAGGCGATGAGGAACCACGTGCGCCGTCCCACCTGGGACCAGACCTCGCCGACGCCGGCCTTGCGCCCGATCGCGGACTGCCCGACGGAGACGGTGAGGAGTCCCGCGATGACGGGAGCGGCGAAGAACGTCGTCACCTGGATCCCGAAGGAGCTGGCGAGCGTCGTGGCGAAGCTCTCGTCGAAGCCGGGGAACGTGGCCTCGTCGAGCACGACGTCGAAGTACTGGGCGACGTAGCCGGAGAACGCCCAGCCCAGGAAGGTCCCGAGGAGCGTCGCCACCACGACGACGAGCGCGCTCATGCCGAGCACGACCCGGGGGTTGTGGCGGATCGCGCCGAACGCGCCGTCGAAGATCTCGCCGAGCGACAGCGGGCGCAGCGGGATGATGCCGGGCTTCGCGGCGAGCGGTGCGTAGGGTGCGCCCGCGAGGCCGGGAGGCGGGCCGTAGCCCGGCGCGCCGTACTGCTGCTGCCCGTACTGGCCCTGCCCGTACTGGCCCTGCCCGTACTGCTGCTGGCCGTAGCCGGGCTGTTGTCCGTAGCCGGGCTGCTGACCGAATCCCGGCTGCTGCTGGCCGTCACCGGGCTGCTGGCCGTAACCCGGCTGCTGGCCGTAGCCGGGCTGGCCGTAGCCCGGCTGTCCCGGAGCGGCGCCCGGGGCACCCCACGCGCCGGGTGCGGGCGGCTGGTCCGGCGGGGTCTGCTGACCGGGCTCGTGGCCGGGTGCGTACTGGCCGTACCGCGGCTGGGGGGCCGGCGAGCCGGGGGCCCCGTAGCCGGGGGCGCCGTACGACGGCGCGCCCCAGCCGCTCGCGTCGCCGCCCGGACCGGGCGCGGCGGGCGGCGTGGGGCCGGGGGCCGTCGTCGGGTCGGGCGTGGCACCGTCCGGCGTGCCGGAGGTGTCGGGTGTGCTCATGTGCTCGTGGTCCCCCGCGGTCGGCTCGGGCGTCGGTCCAGGCCGCCGGGCGAGGATCGGCAACGGCGGCGAGGCCACCCTAGTACGCGGCCCTGCGCGTCGGCCGCCCGGCCCGCACCGTCGGCGGCGCCCGCCCACGGGTTCACCCTCGCCGCGGGCCCCGGCCGCCCCGAGGTCGGGCCCGTCGATGGCAAGATGTCCGCATGAAGGTTCGTGTGCTCGTGGTGGACGACGACACCGCCCTGGCCGAGATGATCGGCATCGTCCTGCGCTCCGAGGGCTTCGAACCGGTGTTCTGCGCGGACGGCGACCTCGCGCTCGAGACGTTCCGCACCACGCAGCCGGACCTCGTCCTGCTCGACCTCATGCTCCCGGGCAAGGACGGCACGGAGGTGTGCCGCCTCATCCGGGCGGAGTCCGGCGTCCCCATCATCATGCTCACGGCGAAGAGCGACACGGTCGACGTCGTGCTCGGCCTCGAGTCGGGCGCCGACGACTACATCTCGAAGCCGTTCAAGCCCAAGGAGCTCGTCGCCCGCATCCGGGCGCGCCTGCGCCGCACCGAGGAGCCCGCCCCCGAGCACCTGTCCATCGGCGACGTCGAGATCGACGTCACGGGGCACCGCGTGTCGCGCGGCGGCGAGCAGGTGTCGCTGACCCCGCTCGAGTTCGACCTCCTCGTCGCGCTCGCGCGCAAGCCGTGGCAGGTCTTCACGCGCGAGGTGCTCCTCGAGAAGGTGTGGGGCTACCGGCACGCGGCGGACACGCGGCTCGTCAACGTCCACGTGCAGCGCCTGCGCTCCAAGATCGAGCACGACCCGGAGAACCCGGAGATCGTCCTCACCGTGCGCGGCGTCGGGTACAAGGCGGGCGCGACGCGCACGTGAGCACGACGGCCGGCTCCGCCGACGGGCGCGGGCGAGGGCTCTGGCGTCGCGTGCGACGCCGGGCGCGCGCGACCGTCCGCCGCGTGGTCTGGCGCTGGCGCTCGTCGATGCAGCTGCGCGTCGTCACGTCGGCGCTCGTCGTCGGAGTGCTGACCGTCGGGGCGCTCGGCGCCTACCTCACCGACGCCATGCGCGACGGCCTCTACGAGCGGCGTGCCGCCGAGCTCGACCAGGAGAGCGCCCAGTCCACGCAGCAGGCGCGCCGCACGCTCGACGCGTCGCCCGCGTCGACGCCGACCGAGGCCCAGTCCCTCCTCTTCGACCTCTTCTCCATGCTCCAGACCACCGGGTCGTCGCGCGACGTCTTCCTGTGGCAGTCCGGCGGGTCGAGCACCGTCGGCTTCCTCGACCAGTCGACCGACCAGCAGCTCGACGGCCTCGTGTCGCCGGAGATGCGGGCGGCGACCGTCGCGGCGGACGGCGAGCAGTACCTCCAGTCCGTGGCGATCCCGGTCGACCCGGCGCACCCGGAGTCGTCGGCGGTGGTGCCGGGGATCGTCGTGGGCTCGACCGTCGAGGTGCCGGTCGCGGGCACGTACGAGCTCTACTACCTCTACGACCTCGAGGCGGACCAGGAGACGCTGCGCTTCCTCCAGTCGGTCCTGCTCGTCGGGGCGCTCGTGCTGCTCGCTCTCCTCGTCGGGATCACGGCGCTCGTGACGCGCCAGGCGGTGCTCCCGGTGCGCCAGGCCGCGAGCGTCGCGGAACGGCTCGCGGACGGCCGCCTCGACGAGCGGCTCCCGGTCAAGGGCCACGACGAGATGGCGTCCCTCGCGCACTCGTTCAACGAGATGGC
Source organism: Sphaerisporangium cinnabarinum (assembly GCF_055567015.1). Lineage (NCBI taxonomy): Bacteria > Bacillati > Actinomycetota > Actinomycetes > Streptosporangiales > Streptosporangiaceae > Sphaerisporangium > Sphaerisporangium cinnabarinum. The sequence goes on along the minus strand of NZ_JBVHRG010000005.1, from coordinate 165,870 downwards.
CCAGAGCCTCCAGGAGCAGATCGGGCGCATGGAGGAGCTGTCCATGCTCCAGCGCCGGTTCGTCTCCGACGTGTCCCACGAGCTGCGCACGCCGCTCACCACGATCCGCATGGCCTCCGAGGTGCTGCACGCGTCGCGCGAGGACTTCGACCCGGTCTCGCGACGCTCGACCGAGCTCCTGCAGGCCCAGCTCGACCGGTTCGAGGACCTGCTCGCCGACCTCCTCGAGATCAGCCGGTTCGACGCCGGCGCCGCGGTCCTCGACGCCGAGCGGCGCGACCTGCGCGACGTCGTGAACGCCGCCGTCGACCACGCCGCCCCGCTCGCCGAGCGCAAGGGCGTGTGGCTGTCGGTCCACCTCGGGGACGAGCCCGTCACCGCCGACATCGACCCGCGGCGCGTGGAGCGCATCGTGCGCAACCTCGTCGTCAACGCGATCGAGCACGCCGAGGAGCGTCCCGTCGAGATCACGGTCGACGGCGACGGGCACGCCGTCGCGGTCACGGTGCGCGACCACGGGGTCGGGATGACGACCGACGAGGTCCAGCACGTGTTCGACCGCTTCTGGCGCGCCGACCCCGCCCGCGCCCGCACGACCGGCGGCACGGGCCTCGGGCTCGCGATCTCCCTCGAGGACGCGCACCTGCACGGCGGGTGGCTCGAGGCGTGGGGCCGCCCCGGCCGGGGCGCGAGCTTCCGGCTCACGCTCCCGCGGCGCGCCGGGATCCGGCTCCAGTCGTCCCCGCTGCCGCTGGTCTCGGAGGCGGCGACCGGCCGCGGGCTGCCCGCGGAGTGGAGCGTGCGGACGCCGGTCGTCGAGGACGTCGAGGGGACGGCGGGCCCCGCCGACCTGCCGTCGGTCACCGGCGGCATCCCCGTCGTCATCCCGCGCGACCACGCGCCCCAGCACGGCCGGGCCACGGTGCCCGGCTCCCGCGGTGGTCCGGCCGCCGGCCCCGACGACGTCCAGGAGGGGCGATGACCACGACGGGGACCCTGCGGCGTCCGACCGCGGGGCGCGCGAGCCTGCGGCGCCGGGTCGGCCGCGCGCTCGCGGTCGGCCTCGCGACCGTGGGGGTCGCCGCCCTCGGGGCGTGCGCCTCGATCCCCACCTCCGGTCCCGTCGTCGAGGGCGAGGCGACGCCGGAGGACCCGGGCCAGCCGTTCGTCAGCGCCGCGTCTCCCCGCCGCGACGCGTCGCCCGACCAGATCGTCCGCGGCTTCCTGGCCGCCCAGGCCCAGGGCGCGCGCGGCTCGTTCGACGTCGCGTCCGAGTTCCTCACGCGCGACGCGCAGGACGACTGGTCGCCCGTCTCCCAGGTCGCGATCCTCGAGGACGTGCCGCAGCTCGACGTCGACGAGGCGGCGATCGAGGGCGGCACGACGACGGTCCGCGCCACCGCCGACGTCGTGGGCACCGTGGACGCGCGCGGCGTCTACACGGAGCAGGCGCCCGGTCGGACGACCGAGGTCTCCTACGGCCTCGTCCGCGACGCCGACGACCAGTGGCGCATCGACGTGGTCGACGACGGGCTGACGATCACGGCCACGAACTTCGCGCGCACGTTCAAGCAGGCCAACCTCTACTTCCCGACCCTGGACCGGACCTACCTCGTGCCCGACGCCCGCTGGTTCCCGAGCCGGAACTGGCAGGCGCTCGCGGTCCGCGAGACGCTGCGCGGCCCGGCGGACTGGCTCGCGGGTTCCGTCGCGACGGTCGCGCCCGAGGGGACCTCGCTGAGCATCGACTCCGTCCCGCCGGGAGAGGGCAGGGTCGCGGTGCCCCTCAACGACCCGGTGACCGCGGCCTCGCCGGCCGACCGCGCGATGCTCATCGCGCAGCTCCAGGCCTCGCTCGGCGTGCCCGTCGACATCACGGTGGGCGTGGGCGGCTCGGAGCTCTCGGCCGACGACGTCCCGACCATCGGCGTGGCCACCACGCCCGACGAGCCGGTCGTGCTCTCGGGCGACCAGATCATGAGCCTGGAAGGGCGCACGACGCGGGCGGTGACGTCGGCCGCGCCGCTCGCCGGGCTCCAGCCCACCGCGCTCGCGTTCCGCGGCCGGGCCGACGACGCCACGTACGTCGTGCGGGACGGCGCCGGCCGGCTCGTCACGGCGCCGACGGCGGAGGCCGCGCCCGTCACGCTCCTCACCGGGACGAGCCTCGTCGCGCCGTCGATCGACCGGTTCCAGTACGTCTGGAGCGGCCCGCAGGTGCAGGCCGGTTCGCTGCAGGTCGTGGACCTGCGGGAGGCCGGCAGCGACGCGGCCGTCTCCGACGTGGCCGCGCCGTGGCTCGACGGGCGCACCGTGATGTCGCTGCGGGTCGCGCCGGACGGCGCCCGGGTGGCCGTCGTGAGCGACTCGGGGTCGGGGGCGCAGGTCCACGTCGCGGGCATCGTCCGCGACGAGACGGGCCGGCCGACCCAGCTCTCCGAACCGGTCCGGGTCGGGCAGCCGATCGCCGCCGCGACCCAGGCGACGTGGGTCGACCGCGCGCTCCTGGGGGTCCTCGGCCGGGCGTCCGGGGAGTCCGAGGTCGTCGTCCAACGGGTGCCCGTCGGAGGGCCGACGGTCGCCGCCTCGCCCGTGGAGGGCGCCGTCTCGCTCGCGTCGGCCACGGGCGTCGGCACGACGCTCGTCGGGACGAGCGACAGCAGCCTGTACGCCGCGGGCACGTCGAGCCTCTGGACGAAGATCGCGACCGAGGTCCGCCTGCCTACGTACCCCGGCTGAGGCGCCGCGCGCCCGGCGGTGCGGGGCGCGCCGGGCGACCACAGGCTTCCGGACGGCCCGCGTCGGGATTCGACGGGCTCGTGCGTCGTCCACAGAGGGCCGGGTCCCCGGTGCCGGACGGCCGCGTCACCGGGCACGCTGGCCCGGTGCTCCTCGCCGCTCTCGACGACGTCGCCCGCCTCGTCCTGCCCGTCGCGTGCCCCGGCTGCGACGCCCCCGACGTCCGGTGGTGCGAGTCCTGCCTCGCGCCGTTGCGCGCCCCGCTCCGGCGGCGCGAGCGCGGCGCGCCCCGTCTCGACCGGCTCGACGGCATCGCGCCCCTGCCCGTGTGGGCTCCGGCGCCCTACGCCGGGCCGGTGCGCGGCGTCGTGGTCGCCTGGAAGGACCGCGGCCGCGCGGACCTCGACCGGCCGCTCCTCGACGTCGCGCGGCGCGCGGGTACGACGCTCGGCCCGGTGCTCGGGCCGGTGCTCGGAGTGGTCCCGGGGGCGGGCGTGGCAGCGGCGGGCGAGGGCTCCCGGCGCTGCCCGGTGCTGGTCGTCCCCGCGCCCACGACGCGGGCCGCGCGTCGTGCTCGCGGGCGGGACCCCGTCGCTCTGCTCGCGCGTGCGGTCGCCGCCGGCCTCGACGCCTCGGGGACGCGCGCGCGGAGCGTCTCCCTCCTCGTGCACCGCGGGCGCGCCCGCGACCAGGTCGGGCTCGGGTCCCGGGCGCGCGGGGCCCGTCTCGGCACGGTCGCCGTCGCCCCCGGGAGGCTCCTCGGGACCGGTGCCGGAGGGCTCGTCGGACCCCTCCTCGGACCGCCCTCCGGAGCGCGTCGAGGACCGCTCCTCGGGCCGCCCTCCGCAGGGCGTCGAGGACCGCCCGGGGGGCACCCGCCGAGCGGTGCGCCGGCACCGGTCGTGGCGTGCCTCCTCGTGGACGACGTGGTCACGACGGGAGCGACCCTCGCCGCGTGCGAGAGGGCTCTGACCAGCGCGGGCGCCCTCGTGCTGGGCGCCGTCGCGCTCGCCGCGACCCCCTCGCCGGGCGAACGACGCCGGTCCGCCGGGGAGCCTCGGTGAGGTCCGCGCCGCGGGGGCCGAAGGTCCCGTCGTTCAGCTCCCGTTGGTGCTGCCGACACCCCGGACCGGGGGTTAGGCTGAGGGCCAGTCGCCGCGGACGACGGACGTGCAGGACACGTGCGCCGCCGCGCGAGCGTACCGAGCGCGCGGCCCTGCGCCGCAAGGAGGTGGTAGCCCACCGCACCCGGCAGCGGGTGCTCCTACCGAATCCGAACGAGGCGCCCGGACGCACCGGGCCGGGCGTCGCACTAGATCCTCGCGGAGGCTCACATGGAGATCGTCGTCGTCGGCAGGCACACGGAAGTGGCAGACCGCTTCCGCCGGCACGTGGAGGACAAGCTCGCCAAGGTCCAGCAGCTCGCGCCCACGGCGCAGCGCGTGGACGTCGAGGTCACCCACGAGAACAACCCGAGGCTCTCGGGGGTCCGCGAACGCGTCGAGCTCACCGTGCGGGCCAAGGGACCCGTCGTCCGCGCCGAGGCCGCGGCCGACGACCGGTTCGGCGCCCTCGACCTCGCGATGGACAAGCTCGCGGAGCGGCTGCGCCGCGCACGCGACCGTCGCAAGGACCACCGCAACCACACCGTCGTGCCGCCCGTCGACGTGCGTCCCTACGACCCGGCCACGCACGAGGCACCCCCGCCGCCGGCGCCGACCGCGCCGACCGAGCCCGGGGAGGCCGTCGAGACGACGCTCGGCGACTCGCCCGTCGTCATCCGGCAGAAGCTGCACAGGGCTGAGCCCATGACGGTGGACGACGCGCTGTACGAGATGGAGATGGTCGGCCACGACTTCTTCCTCTTCGTCGACATCGAGACGTCGCGCCCGTCCGTCGCCTACCGCCGTCGCGGCTGGACGTACGGCGTCGTCGCGCTCGACACGTCCTGCGACTGCGCCGACGCCACGGTCGAGAAGAGCGCCTGACCGCACCCGACGCGCCCGGACCCTCGAGGGTCCGGGCGCGTCGTGCTGTCCGGACCCGTCGCCCGCTGACCGACCCCGCCGCCCGCCGTGTCCGTCGCCGACCAGGCGATCCCGGTCGGCCGAGCAGGTGGTTCTGGCGCGTCCCGGTCGCCGGACGCGCCAGGACCGCCTGTTCGGCGGGGGCGGGGTGCGCGCAGGGTGGGCGTGTGGGTGGGCGCGGGCAGGATCGGAGGGTGGTCGCCACGCCGTCGAGGTCCGAGTCGATGTCCCTGTCCCAGGCGCGCCGTGTCGCGCTCGCCGCGCAAGGTCTGCACCGGGAGCGCCCGGACGACGGCGCGGGTGCCGGGTCCGCAGGCCGCGCGCCGACGATGCGCCAGGTCCAGGGGGTCATCGACCGCCTCGGGCTCCTGCAGATCGACTCGGTCAACGTGCTCGCGCGGGCGCACCTCATGCCGCTCTACGCGCGGCTCGGCCCGTACGACACGGCCCTGCTCGACCGCGCGGCGGGCCGCGCGCCCCGTCGGCTCGTGGAGACGTGGGCGCACGTCGCGTCCTACGTGCCGCCCAGCACGTGGCCGCTGCTCGAGTGGCGCCGTCGTCGGTACCGCACGGAGGCGTGGGGCACCATCAGCGCGGTCGAGATGAGCCACTCCGAGGCGGTCCAGGACGTGCGGCGCCTCGTCACGGAGCGCGGCCCGATCACGGCGAGCGAGGTGCACGAGATCCTCGAGGCCGAGGGGCGGGCGCACCCGCGCGACCGCTCGCAGTGGGGGTGGAACTGGACGGTCGCGAAGCGCGCGCTCGAGTTCCTCTTCTTCACGGGGGAGATCACGTCCGCGCGGCGCAACGGCGCGTTCGAGCGCTGCTACGACCTCACGGAGCGCGTGCTCCCGCCGGAGGTCGTCGCGGCGCCGTCGGTCGCGGACGCCGACGCCGTCCGGGCGCTGCTCGAGATCGGCGCCCGCGCGCACGGCGTCGGGACCCTGCGCTGCTTCCGCGACTACTTCCGGCTCAAGGGGCCCGCGGTCCGCACGGCGCTCGACGAGCTCGTCGAGGCCGGCACCCTGCGCCCGGTGACCGTGCGCGGCTGGGACGAGCCGACCTACCTGCACGCCGACGCCGCGATCCCGCGGCGCGCGACGGCGACGACGCTGCTCAACCCGTTCGACCCGCTCGTCTTCGAGCGCACCCGCCTCGAGCGGCTGTTCGACGTGCACTACCGGATCGAGATCTACGTGCCCGCGGCGAAACGCGTCCACGGCTACTACGTCCTGCCGTTCCTCGAGGGCGAGGTGCTCACCGCGCGCGTCGACCTCAAGGCCGACCGCCGGGCCGGGGTGCTGCGGGTGCAGTCGGCGCACCGCGAGCAGGCGGCCGGGCCGCAGACGGCGGCGCGCCTCGCCGCCGAGCTGCACGTGCTGGGCCGGTGGCTCGGGGTGCCGGAGGTCGACGTCGCGCCGGCGGGGGACCTGGCGCCCGCGCTGGCGGCCGAGGTCGCGGCGCGCTGACGCCACCCCTGTCGGTGCCTGCGACGTCGCGGCCCTCCGCCGTTGCTGCTGCCGCCGGCGGCGGTGGACGGCGCGCCCGGACGAGGTGCCTGCGCCGTAGGCTGGCGGGCGACGTCGCGGGGGAGAGGTTCGTCGTCGGCGAAACCCGGACGGGACCGGCGCGGCCCCGACTCCCCTACGATGTTGTGTGACGTTGCCGACGTCCGCTGCCGTGCGCGCCCGCGCGGCAGAGCGTCGGCTCTGCTCCCGGACCACCCGGCCCGGGCACCGATCGATACGGGAGTCCTGCGTGCCTTCGATCCTCGACAAGGTCCTTCGCATCGGCGAGGGCCGGATCCTCAAGAAGCTGTCCGGCATCGCCGACCAGGTGAACAAGCTCGAGCCCGGCTTCGAGGATCTCACCGACGAGGAGCTGCGGGAGGAGACCGACCGCTTCAAGGCGCGCCTCGAGGCGGGCGAGACCCTCGACGACCTGCTCCCCGAGGCGTTCGCCGCGGTGCGCGAGGCGTCGCGGCGCACGCTCGGCCAGCGGCACTTCGACGTCCAGCTCATGGGCGGCGCGGCGCTGCACCTCGGCAACATCGCCGAGATGAAGACCGGTGAGGGCAAGACGCTCGTCGCGACGACGGCCGCGTACCTCAACGCGCTCGAGGGCAAGGGCGTCCACGTCGTCACGGTGAACGACTACCTGGCGAAGTACCAGTCCGAGCTCATGGGCCGCGTGTACCGCTTCCTCGGGCTGTCGACCGGCGTGATCCTGTCCGGCCAGACGCCCGCGCAGCGGCGCGAGCAGTACGCCGCCGACATCACGTACGGGACGAACAACGAGTTCGGCTTCGACTACCTGCGCGACAACATGGCGTGGTCCACGGACGACCTCGTGCAGCGCGGCCACCACTTCGCGATCGTCGACGAGGTCGACTCGATCCTCATCGACGAGGCGCGTACGCCGCTCATCATCTCCGGCCCGGCCTCGGGCGACACGAACCGCTGGTTCGGCGAGTTCGCGAAGGTGGTGCGCCGTCTCAACCCCGGGACGGACTACGAGGTCGACGAGAAGAAGCGCACCGTCGGCGTGCTCGAGCCCGGCATCGAGAAGGTCGAGGACTACCTCGGCATCGACAACCTGTACGAGTCGCTCAACACGCCGCTCATCGGGTTCCTCAACAACGCCATCAAGGCGAAGGAGCTCTTCAAGCGCGACAAGGACTACGTCGTGCTCAACGGCGAGGTCATGATCGTCGACGAGCACACGGGCCGCATCCTGCCCGGCCGTCGGTACAACGAGGGCATGCACCAGGCCATCGAGGCCAAGGAGGGCGTGCAGATCAAGGCGGAGAACCAGACGCTCGCCACGATCACGCTCCAGAACTACTTCCGCCTGTACTCCAAGCTCGCGGGCATGACCGGTACCGCCGACACCGAGGCGGCCGAGTTCCAGGGCACCTACAAGCTCGGCGTCGTGCCGATCCCGACGAACCGCCCGATGCAGCGCGTCGACCAGCCCGACCTCGTCTACAAGAACGAGGAGGGCAAGTTCGACGCCGTCGTCGCGGACATCGTCGAGCGCCACGCGCAGGGCCAGCCGGTGCTCGTCGGCACGACGAGCGTCGAGAAGTCGGAGCTCCTGTCGTCCAAGCTGAAGAAGCAGGGCGTCCCGCACGAGGTCCTCAACGCGAAGCAGCACGAGCGCGAGGCGGCGATCGTCGCGCTCGCGGGCCGCAAGGGCGCCGTGACGGTCGCGACGAACATGGCCGGTCGTGGTACGGACATCATGCTCGGTGGCAACGCCGAGTTCATGGCGGTCGCCGACCTCGCGGCGCGCGGCCTGGACGCGGCGGAGAACCCGGAGGAGTACGAGGCCGCCTGGCCCGACGCGCTGGAGAAGGCGAAGGCCGCGGTCGCCGCGGAGCACGACGAGGTCCGCGAGCTCGGCGGTCTGTACGTCCTCGGCACCGAGCGGCACGAGTCGCGCCGCATCGACAACCAGCTCCGTGGTCGCTCCGGTCGTCAGGGCGACCCGGGCGAGTCCCGGTTCTACCTGTCGATGCAGGACGACCTCATGCGCCTGTTCAACTCGACCCTCGCCGAGTCGATGATGAACCGCGCCGGGTTCCCCGACGACGTGCCGCTCGAGTCGAAGATGGTCACGCGTGGCATCGCGAGCGCGCAGGGCCAGGTCGAGTCGCGCAACTTCGAGATCCGCAAGAACGTCCTCAAGTACGACGACGTCCTGTCGCGCCAGCGCACCGTCATCTACGACGAGCGTCGCCGCGTGCTCGAGGGCGAGGACCTGCAGGAGCAGGTGCAGCACTTCCTCACCGACGTGGTCACCGCGTACGTCGAGGGTGCGACGACCGAGGGCAACCCGGAGAGCTGGGACCTCGAGGGGCTGTGGACCGCGCTCAAGGCGGTGTTCCCCATCTCCATCACGGTGGACGAGGTCGTGGAGCAGGCCGGCGGCGAGACCCGCCTCACGAGCGAGATGCTGCTCGAGGAGATCCTCTCGGACGCCCGCATCGCCTACCAGAACCGTGAGGAGCAGCTCGGCGCGGCGAACATGCGCCAGCTCGAGCGCCGCGTGACGCTCTCGGTCCTCGACCGCAAGTGGCGCGAGCACCTCTACGAGATGGACTACCTCAAGGAGGGCATCGGGCTGCGCGCGATGGCGCAGCGCGACCCGCTGGTCGAGTACCAGCGCGAGGGCTTCCAGCTCTTCCAGGCGATGACCGAGGCCATCAAGGAGGAGACGGTCGGGTACCTCTTCAACCTCGAGGTCAAGGTCGCCGAGCCGGGTGCGGCCACGGGCCAGGCGCCGGCGATCTCCGTCGCGGGCGCGGCGCAGGCCGCGCAGTCGGCCGCGGGCCAGGCGCTCGGCGGCGCGGCGGGTGCCGCGTCGGCCGGTGCGGCGGCCGGTCTCGCGGCGGCGGCGCAGCGCGAGGCGGCTCCGGCGCAGCACGCGCCCGTCGACGGTGCTCCCGTCGCGGACGAGCCGGTCGAGGACGCCTCCGTCGAGGACGCGCCCGTCGAGGACGCGCCGGTCGCTCCGGAGCCGGTGGCGGCGCGTGCCGCGGCCGAGGGCCCGAGTGGCGACCGCCCCGGCACACTCATCGCGAAGGGTCTCGACGGCCCGGACCGCCAGGTCCCGCTGTCGTACACCGCCCCGAGCGAGGACGGCACCGGCCAGGCCGTGGTGTCGGGCGACGCGGGCCGACGCTCGCGCCGCGCGCTGCACGGCGAGGCGACGGCGGTCGAGAGCGACGGCCGGACCTTCCCGGGCACGCCCCGCAACGCGCAGTGCCCGTGCGGCTCGGGCAAGAAGTACAAGGTCTGCCACGGCCAGAACGAGGCCTGACCGGGCACCCGTACGCCGGGTGACCTGACGACGACGGCGAGGCGTCCACCTGCGGGTGGCGCCTCGCCGTCGTCGTGCCCAGCCAGGAAGGCCCTCGGGGATGTCGGGTCCGGGAAGGGCGTCGTGCCCGGTCCGGGGCGGGCTCAGCCGATCTCGAGCGCGACCACGCGCCAGGCCCCGCGGCGGGCCTCCAGCCGCGCCGCGGCGGCGCGGACCCGGTCCCCGTCCTGGACGACGACCGTCCCCTCGGCGACGCCGTCGCCGATCCGCAGCACCCGCGCGCGACGGACGGCGACCGGGCGGGCCGGGGTCTCGCCGGGACCGTCGGCGACGATCCGGGCGCGCCGGGCGAGCGCCTCGTAGATCTCCGGCGACACCCATCGCGCGAGCTGTCCGACCGTGCGCTCGCCCCGGACGACCTCGACCGCCGCCCGGACCACGGCGCAGCACAGCGCGGTCGGGTCCGGCAGGGGGACGGGCGTCGTGGGGCGCCCGAGGGGACGGCCCCGGACGACGTGCTGCGGCACGCGGGCAGTCGTCGGGTCGGACACGTCCACCGTGGCGACGGTCGGGTCGCCGAGGCAGCGGAGCAGTCGCGCCGGCGGGGCGGACGGGACGCTCGTCGCACGGAGCGGGCGGGCGCCGTCCCCGCTCGTCGGTGGGGCCGCCGGTGCGGTCGAGGGGGTCGTGGTGATGACCGGGGCGTGCGCGCCGGCCAGCAGGGGAGCGGTCATGGTGGGGCTCCTTCGAGGTCGGCGGTGGTCAGGCGGGCGGTGCGACGAGGACCTGGCCCGGCCGGACGAGGTCGGGGTCGGCGCCCACCACGTGGGCGTTCGTCGCGTACCAGCGCTCCACCGCCTCCGCGACCTGGCGGTCGGTGGAGCCCGCGGGCAGGTGCCGGGCGGCGATGGACCACAGCGAGTCGCCGCGCACGACGACGACCTCCGGCGCAGCCTGCGGCCCGGGGGCGCCGCGCGTCACGGCCAGGGCCGCGTCGCGCTGGAGTCCGGCGTCCGGCGAGGCCCCCTCGGCGGCGACCGTCGGTCCCGCGGCGCCAGAGGCCTCCGCCCCCTGGCCGACGTCGCCCGGCCCGGCGGCGTGCGTCCCTCCGTGGTCCACGGCGTCTATCCCGCCAGTGCTCTCGGTGCCGACCGGCGGCGTCGCGCCGGTCGGCGCGGTGGTGCCCCCGTGCGAGCGGGCGGGGCCCTGCGGCGACGTGTCGGCGCCACCCGACACCCCGGAGGGCGGCACTGGAGGCGCCGGTACGAACGACGGCGGCGCCGAGGTGACCACCGCGGGTCGGCCCGGTGCGGCGTCCGCCGGGGCGCCCGCCGGACCGCCGGACGCCGCCGTGGAGCCGTCCGCCGTGGCGGGCGAGGTGCCGGGCGTCGTCGGGGCCGTCGAAGCGGTGCCCTCCGACGCGGCGTTCCCTGGCCCGACACCCTCGTCCCCGGCGCCGGCACCGCTGGGTCGCCACCCGAGGTCGACGGCCACGACGCCCGGATCGTCCGCCGGGGTCGTCGCGGCGTGCGCCGTCCCGCCGGTGAGGAGCAGGCCCGCGCCGACGGTGACACCGACTGCGGTCCGCGCCGCGTGCCGGACGACACCTGGCGCCGCGCGGCGGAGGAGCCGTTCGCCCGTCGACCAGGACCGTCCCGCCGCGCGGGCGGCGACGCAGGCCAGCGCCACGAGCGCGCTCAGGGCCACCCAGAGTGCCGCCAGCGCGCCGATCGACACGGCGCCGAGCTCGACGAGCGGCTCGACGCGGTGCGTCGGCAGCGCGGAGGCGAGGTGCCGCGCCCGGAGCGACAGGACGGTCGTCGCGCCGCCCAGGACGAGGACGAGCGCGAGGAGGACGAGCAGACCCCCGGCTTGTCCGGGTGCGGCAGTACCCCGGTCCATCGATGCCCCCTGCCTGCCGTCGCGCACTCGACGGCCTTTGATGTCGTTTGATGTCGTTTGATGACAACAGGTCGATCTAATCGGCCGGGACGGGGACTTGTCCAGGTCCGTCCCGTGATGTGGACGACCGAGGGGGCGGGGCGGTGGCATCCCGCTACGGTGTGCCGATGCGATGGGACGCCCTGTTCGACGACCTCGCGGCGCAGCTCGCCGCGGCGCAGTCGCAGGACCGCGTCGCGGCCGTGGCCGACCTGACGCGGGCCGAGCACGCGACCGTCTCCCTCGCCGAGCGGCTGCGCGCCGCGCCGGGCGTCGTGACGCTCGACCTGCGCGACGCGTCCGCGGTGACCGGCGAGGTGCGGGAGGTCGCGCAGGAGTGGACGCTCCTCGCCGACGGCCGCCGTCAGCACCTCGTCCCGCTGGACGCCGTCGTCGCGGTGCGTGGTCTCGGACGGCACGCCGACCCGCCGCGCTCGTCCCGGTCGGCGACGCTCGGCCTCGGTCACGCGCTGCGCGCGCTCCAGCGTGACCGGAGACCGGTCCAGGTGCGGACGGCTGCCGGGTCCTGCTCCGGGTGGGTCGCCCGCGTGGGGAAGGATCATCTCGACCTCGAGCCGTCGCCCGGTAGCGCGCACGGCGCGCGGGTGGTCCCGTGGTCGGCCGTCGTGTGCGTCAGCGAGGCGGAGACGGGGTACGTGCCGAGGTGAGCACGCGGCAGGGGGTGCCGGAGGAGCGAGGACGCCGTCGCACGACGGCGCGGGGACGCGCCACGGGGAGGCGGAGGCGCGACGGCGTGCCGTCAGCCGTCGAAGTCGCCCGCCTCGATGCGCTGGCGCGTCTGCGCGTACATGCGCTGGATGTACGCCTCGAGCTCGCTGACCTCGACCCGCCACTGGCCGCGACCACCCACCTGGATCGCGGGCAGCTCTCCCGAGCGGACGAGCGCGTACGCCTGCGCCGCCGAGATGTTGAGCTCGTCCGTGACGTCGGCGAGGGTGAGGAACCGCTGGGACATGGCGTCAGTCTGGCACGCACGCGCCCCGGAGAGGTGCTCGTCCACAGGCCCTGCCACGCACCCCGCCGAGCGGGGATCATGAAGCCGCGGCACGGGCGACGTGCCGACCACCGAGGGGGAGATGGATGACGACGACCGTGGAACGACCCGTCCCGGGGGCCGCGACGCCCCCGCCCGCCGCGCGGCTGCGGCGTCCGGGCTGGAAGGACCCGCGGCTCCTCGTGGGGGTCGTCGTGGTGGCGCTGTCCGTCGCGCTGGGGTCCTGGGCCGTGAGCAGCGCGAGCCGGACGGTCGCGGTGTACGCGGCCGGGACGGCGCTCACGCCGGGCACGACCGTGGGCGCGGCCGAGCTGCGCACGGTCGAGGTCCGCCTCGGCGCGCAGGCGGACCACTACCTCCGCGTCGAGGACGGGCTCCCCGACGAGGCGGTGGTCCTGCGGACGGTCGCCGCAGGCGAGCTCGTGCCGGCGGCGGCGCTCGGTGCGGCCGCCGACCTCACGGTGCGCGCGGTCGCGGTGCCGGTCACCTCGGGTCTCTCGGAGCGGATCGTGGCCGGCGCCAACGTCGACCTCTGGCACGTCCCGGAGACCGGCGCCGAGCCGTCCTCGGGCGGTGCGCAGGACGGGCCGGACGCCGTGCCGGAGATGCTCGTCGGCGGCGTCACGGTCGCCCAGGTCGACGAGGGCGAGGGCACGCTCGTGGTCGGCGGCCCGGTGACGGTGCACCTCCTCGTCGAGGTCGACGACCTCCCCGCCGTGTTCGCCGCCGTCGCGGGGGAGGGCACCCTCGCGCTGGTCCCGGTCGGCGGTGCGGGGTGAGCGGCGCGACCACGGTCACGACGGTCCTCTGTGCCGTCCGCGGGTCGCGCGAGGCGGAGGTCGTCACGACGCTCGACGCGTCGGGGCTGCGGGTGACGCGGCGGTGCGCGGACGTCGTCGAGCTGCTCGCCGCGGCGGCCGCGGGGGCCGGGCGGGTCGCCGTCGTCTCGCACGACCTCCCGGCGCTGGACCGGCAGGCCGTGGCCGAGCTGCACGCGCACGACGTCCGGGTCGTCGCGCTCGCCCCCGGGGGCACGTGGGAGGAGGACCGGCTGCGGGCCCACGGGGTGGACACCGTGGTGGACGTGGACCGGTCCCCGGGCACCCTGTGCGACGCCGTCCGGGCGGTCGTGCCGGCGCGCACCGCGCACGCGGGCCCGCCCGGCGCGCCCGCGCGCGTCCCGGCGCCCGTGCCGGCCGACGGCGAGGGCGACCGGCGCGACGGCCGGACTGTCGCCGTCTGGGGTCCGACAGGGGCGCCGGGCCGCACGACCGTCGCGACGAACCTGGCCGTCGAGCTCGCGGGCCCGGCACCCGCGGGGCGGGCCCGGCGGCGCCGTGCCGGACGCCGCGAGGCGGAGGTCGACGTGCCTGCCACGACCACCGCGGCACCACCGGCCGAGGTGCTGCTCGTCGACGCGGACACCTACGGCGGGACGGTCGCGCAGCGTCTCGGGCTGCTCGACGAGTCCCCGGGGCTCGCGGCCGCCGCCCGCAGCGCCGGGCAGGGCGTGCTCGACACCGAGGGCCTCCGCGCGCTCGCGCCGGTGCTCGTGCCCCGGGTCCGCGTCCTCACGGGTCTCGCCCGTGCGGCGCGCTGGCCCGAGCTGCCGGGCCCGTCGCTCGACGCGGTGTGGCAGGTGGCACGGTCGGTCGCGGACTGGACCGTCGTCGACTGCGGCTTCGGCATCGAGCAGGACGAGCTGCTCAGCTACGACACCCGCGCCCCGCAGCGCCACGACGCGACGCTCAGCGCGCTGGGGGCGGCGGACGTCGTCGTCGTCGTGGGCGGCGGCGACCCGGTCGGGCTCCAGCGCCTCGTCCGCGCGCTCGACGAGCTGGGAGACTCCGGGGCGGCGGCCGCCGCGGCCCGGGTCGTCGTCGTGAACCGGGTGCGGGCGAGCGTCGTCGGGCCCCGGCCCGAGCGCGCGGTGCGCGACGCGATGGCGCGGTACGCCGGCGTCGAGGACCTGCACGTCGTCCCGGAGGACGCCGCGGTGGACGCGGCGCTCCGGGAGGGGAGGACGCTCGTCGAGACCGCGCCGACGAGCCCCGCCCGGCGCGCGCTCGCCCGCCTCGCAGAGCACGTGCGCGAGGCCGTCCCGGCCGGGCGTGGTGCGGCGCCCGGTCCGGTGCTCGAGGCGGCACACTGAACCCATGCGCATCTATCTCCCCGCGACGCTCGACGAGCTCGACGCCGTCACCGTGACCGCCGACGCCGCCCGCTGGACCGTCGCCCCGCGCGGCGCCCACGCCGTGACCGCCGCGCTGACGCGTGCGCTGCCCGACGAGGACGAGGAGGGCCTCGAGTACGCGGCGGCCCTCGAGGCGGCGGACGACTCGCTCGCGCTCGTCGCGTCGCGCCCGGACGCGCCGCGGCAGCGGCTCGTCGTCACGCTCGAGGTGCCCGACGGCGCGGTCCAGGTCGTGGGGGCCGAGGACTCCGACGACGAGGACGCGCCCGCGCCGAGCGCCGTCGAGGTGCTGCGGACGGTGCCCGACGTCGCGATCGTGTGCGTGCACGTCGACGAGCCGGAGGCGGTCGCGGACGTCGAGGCCGTGCTCGCCGCGGCGGACGACGACGGTCCCGACGCGGACACGGCGCTCGACGCGGCCATCGAGCGCGTGGGCGAGCGCGACCTGCTCTGGTACGACTGGTCCGAGCTCAAGGACGTGCCGCGCGGCTGACGGCAAAGCGACCCCGAGGCTGACCCGCGGCGGACCCGCGGCGCGGCCGGGCCACGAGCCCCGTCAGCCCAGGCGGCCCAGCACCTGGTCGTGCAGCAGGCCGTTCGTCGCGACCGCGTTCCCGCCCCACGGGCCGTCGGCGCCGTCGAGCGACGTGAACCGCCCGCCCGCCTCGGTGACGATCGGCACGAGCGCGGCCATGTCGTAGAGCTCGAGCTCGGGCTCCGCGGCCGCGTCGACCGCTCCCTCGGCGACGAGCATGTACGACCAGAAGTCGCCGTAGCCGCGCGTGCGCCACGCGCCGCGCATGAGGTCGAGGAACGGCTCGAGCTTCCCGCGCTCCTCCCAGCCGTCGAGCGACGCGTAGGCGAGCGACGCGTCGGACCACGACGAGACGCCCGAGACGTGCAGGCGCGACGCGGCGGCGAGCGACTTGCCCGTCCACGCGCCGGTGCCCTTCGAGGCCCACCAGCGGCGGCCGAGCGCGGGCGCCGACACGAGCCCGACGACGACCTCGTCGCCGTCGGCGAGCGCGATGAGCGTGGCCCACACGGGCACGCCGCGCACGAAGTTCTTCGTCCCGTCGATCGGGTCGACGATCCAGCGCCGGGCGCCGTGGCCCGTCTCGCCGTACTCCTCGCCCACGATCGCGTCGCGGCCGCGGGCCCGGCCGAGCTGGCCGCGGATGATCTCCTCGGCGGTGCGGTCGGCGTCGCTCACGGGCGTCGAGTCGGGCTTGGACTCGACGTGCAGGTCGAGCGCCTTGAAGCGCGACAGGGTGTGGGCGTCGACCTGGTCGGCGATCACGTGGGCGAGGCGCAGGTCGTCGTCGTAGCCGCGCGTCGAGGGGGGCGTCATGGCTCACACCGTAGCGGTGCGCGCGCGGGCCGGGGGAGGCGCCGCGCGGGGTGCGGGCTCAGGCGGCGCCGGTGCGCGACGTGAGCACGCGCCGGAAAGACTCCAGTCGCGCCGCGCGGGCGTCGCGGGTCGCGTCGTCGGGGGAGTCCGCCACCCAGTCGTCGAGCGCGCAGTCCGGCGCGTCGTCGAGGTGGGTGCACCCGCGCGGGCACGCGGCGGCGACGGCGTCGAGGTCCTCGAACGCGCGCAGCAGGTGGTCGACCTGCACGTGCGCGAGCCCGAACGACCGCACGCCGGGCGTGTCGATGACCCACCCGCCGCCCGGCAGGCGCAGCGCGACCGCCGACGTGGACGTGTGCCGGCCGCGCCCGGTGACGTCGTTGACGTGCCCCGTCGCGCGCCGGGCGTCGGGCACGAGCGCGTTGACGAGCGTCGACTTGCCCACGCCCGAGTGCCCGACGAACACCGACGTGCGCCCGGCCAGGGCCGCGCGCACGGCGTCGAGCGGCTCGATGGCCCAGCCGTCCGGCGCGAGACCGTCGGGCGCGCGCCGCGTGACGACGACCGAGACGCCGAGCGGCTCGTACAGCGCGCGCAGCGGCGCGGGGTCCGCGAGGTCCGCCTTGGTGAGGCACAGCAGGACGTCCATGCCGGCGTCGTACGCGGCGACGACGCACCGGTCGATCATGCGCGTGCGCGGCTCGGGCTCGGCGAGGGCGGTGACGACGACGAGCTGGTCCGCGTTGGCGACGATGACCCGCTCGTAGGGGTCGGTGTCGTCGGCGGTGCGGCGCAGCACCGACGACCGCTCCTGGATGCGGACGATCCGCGCGAGCGAGCCGTCGTCCCCGGTGACGTCGCCGACCAGGTCGACGCGGTCCCCGCACACGATCCGGGTGCGCCCGAGCTCGCGCGCCTTCATCGCGAGGACCGTGCGCTCGTCCTCGGCGCCGACGACCGTCCCGTCGTCGGTCCCCCCCACGAGCAGCGTGTACCGGCCCCGGTCCACGCCCGTGACGAACCCGGTCACCGCGTCCGCGTGCTCGGGGCGCTGCTTGGTGCGCGGGCGGCTGCCGCGCTTGCCGGGGCGCGAGCGGAAGTCGGACTCGTCCGGGACGCGGGCCATCAGCGGGCCGCCGCCCCCGAGCCGGCTGCGGGGCCCGTGCCCGAGCCGGCGCCCGGCCCGGCCGAGCCGCCGAGCATCCGCTCCCACATGCCCGCGAAGCCGGGGAGCGTCTTGGCCGTCGTCGCGACGTTCTCGACGCCGACGCCCGGCACCCGCAGCCCGATCACGGCGGCCGAGGTCGCCATGCGGTGGTCGTGGTAGGTGCGGAAGACCGCGCCGTGCAGGGGGCGCGGGGTGATGACGAGCCCGTCGCGCGTCTCCTCGGCCCGCCCGCCGAGGCGCGTGATCTCCGTCGCGAGCGCGGCCAGGCGGTCGGTCTCGTGCCCGCGCAGGTGCGCGATGCCGCGCAGGCGGCTGGGCCCGTCGGCGAGGGCCGCGAGCGCGGCGATCGTGGGGGCGAGCTCGCCGGCGGCGTGGAGGTCCACGTCGACGCCGCGCACCTCGCCCGTGCCCGTCACGGTGAGCACGTCGCCGTCGAGGGACGACGTCGCGCCCATGGTCTCGAGCAGCTCGGGGACCATCGCGCCGGGCTGCGTGGTCGTCGTCGGCCAGCCCGTGACGCGCACGGTGCCCCCGGCGACGAGCGCGGCCGCGAGGAACGGCGCGGCGTTCGACAGGTCGGGCTCGACCTGCACGTCGCGCGCCGCGATCGGCCCCGGCTCGACGCGCCAGATCGCCGGGCGCGAGTCGTCGACGACGACCCCGACCTCGCGCAGGACCTCCACCGTCATCTCGATGTGGGGCATGCTCGGGAGCGTGTGCCCGACGTGCCGGACCGTGAGGCCCTGGTCGTAGCGCGCCGCCGCGAGGAGCAGCCCGGAGACGAACTGGCTCGACGCCGACGCGTCGATGTCCACGGACCCGCCGCGGACCCGGCCGCGCCCGCGCACGGTGAACGGGAGCGTCGTGGGCAGGCTGCCGCCGTCGTCGCCCGCGACCGGGACGTCCAGCGCGCTGAGCGCCGCCACCACCGGGCCCATCGGCCGCACCCGAGCGCCCTCGTCGCCGTCGAACCGCACCGCGCCGTCTGCCAGCGCCGCGACCGGCGGCAGGAAGCGCATGACCGTCCCGGCGAGGCCGCAGTCGACGTCGACGGGTCCGCGCAGGGCGCCGGGCGTCACGTGCAGCTCGGTCGGCGACGCGCCCTCCTCGATCCCCACGCCCAGCGCGCGCAGCGCCGCGATCATGAGGTCGGCGTCGCGGCTGCGCAGCGCGCCCCGCAGCGTCCCCGGGCCGTCGGCGAGCGCGGCGAGCACGAGCAGCCGGTTCGTCAGCGACTTCGACCCCGGGACCTCGACCGTCGCGTCGAGCGGCCCGCGCGCCGTGGGCGCGACCCAGGCGTCGGCCGGGGCGGGGGACGGTGCGTCGGTGGGCGCGGGGGGCTGCGTCGTCATGGCGTCCAGGCTAGTGGAGCGTCGCGGCCCGACGGCGGCCGGTCCCGCCGGGCGGACGGCTCACCGCCGCGTGGGGCGACGCGTCAGGCGACCTTGGCGCGGACGGCGGCCCCGGCGTCGTGCACGGCACCCGCGGTGCTGCTCGCGGCGTGCTGCGCGGCGTCCTGGGCGGCCTTGGCGGCCCGTCGTGCCGAGCGCGACACGTCCTTCGCCGTGCTCTTCGCCCCGGCGACGACGGCCTCCTGCTTCGCCTGCTTGGCGAGCGCGAGGTCGTGCCGCGCGCGCTCGAGACGCCACTGGACGCCTGGCCGGCCCTCGTAGTCGGCGCCGGCGATGAGGGCGGCCCCGATCGCACCGAGGTTCGCGACGAACTTCCGCGTGCGCTCGGTCCGCGCGGCCTCGCCGCCCGTGAACGGCTGGTTGACGACGGCCAGCGGGACCGTGAGCGCGGCGAGCGTGAGCGCGGCGGTCCGGGGCGCCTTGCCGACGGCGAGGCACAGGCCGGCGACCGCCGTCGCCGCACCGTGGGCGCGGACGAGGGTCGTCACCTGCCGCTCGCTCAGCGGGGCCTCGATGCCGACGCGCTTCTCGACGAGCTCGACGCCCGCGCGCGCGGCTCGCACGTGCTCCGCGGGCTTGAGCGCGGCCTGGACCCCGTCGTAGACGAACCACGAGGCCAGCATGGGCCTCGCGAGGTGACGCAGCAGCATCGGTTCTCTCCTCATCGCTGGTGACTCGCCGGTGCCCTGGGCGGGCGTCCTCCGGTGGGTCCCAGCCTGCCGCGCCCCCCGGGACGGCGCCACCCGCGGCGGTGCCCGGGCCGGGAATGCCTGGGGACGCTCGCGGGTTGCACCCCTCGTGACCGCCCTGCTCCAGACCCCCGCACCCGCCGCCCGGGTCGCGTCGCCGACCCCGGGGTCCCCGGCGCCGGACGCCGCGTTCGCCGCCGCGTGGTCGGTGCCGAGCCGTGCGCGGGACGCCTCACAGAACACCCAGACGAACGGGGGACTAGGCTCGTTGTTGATGACAGAGCGAATCTCCGGCAGCGACGTCTCCGGCAGCCCTGCGACGACGTCGGGAACGACGTCGGACGCCGGTGCGCCCGCCGGCAGGACGCAGCCCGCCGACGCGACGGACGCCGAGGACACGAACCGCGCCCCGGAGGCCGAGAGCGACGCCGCGCGCGCCGCCCGGTTCGAGCGGGACGCCCTGCAGTACCTCGACCAGCTGTACTCCGCCGCGCTGCGCATGACGCGCAACCCCTCGGACGCCGAGGACCTGGTGCAGGAGACGTTCGCGAAGGCGTTCGCGGCGTTCCACCAGTACCGGCCGGGCACGAACCTCAAGGCGTGGCTGTACCGGATCCTCACGAACACGTTCATCAACACGTACCGCAAGAAGCAGCGCGAGCCGCAGCAGGCGCAGACGGACGACGTCGAGGACTGGCAGATCGCGCGCGCGGCGTCGCACACGTCGCAGGGGCTGCGCTCGGCCGAGGCGGAGGCGCTCGACCGCCTGCCCGACTCGGACGTCAAGCGCGCGCTGCAGGAGCTCCCCGAGGACCGGCGCATGGTCGTGTACTACGCCGACGTCGAGGGCTTCCCGTACAAGGAGATCGCGGAGATCATGGGGACACCGATCGGCACGGTCATGTCCCGCCTGCACCGAGGCAGGCGCCAGCTGCGCGAGCTGCTGGCCGACTACGCCGCGAGGCGAGGACTGGTGGGCGCGAAGAGCCCCGGAGGTGAGTCGTGAGCACGTCAGAGACCCGTGAGCCCGGACGGGGTCCGGTCGAGGAGCCGGTGACCCCGATCCCGCACTCGACCGCGGGCGAGTCCGAGTGCGAGCACGCGCTCACGCACCTGTACGAGTACCTGGACTCCGAGATGACGCCCGACGACGAGCTGCGCATGCGGCAGCACGTCGCGCACTGCTCGCCGTGCCTGGCCGAGCTGAGCGTCGAGGAGCTCGTCAAGCAGCTCGTGCGCCGCTCGTGCCACGAGAAGGCGCCGGCGGGCCTGCGGGAGCGCATCCACACGCAGCTCACCGTGATGGTCACGACGACGACGGTCGTCGAGACCCGCTGACCGCGGCACGCGGCGCGGATCCCCGGGCCGCGCGCGGGGCGAGACGCGAGAGAGGGCCCGGACCGACGATGTCGGTCCGGGCCCTCTCCACGTTGCTCCCCCTGGCGGGGGCTGCGCCGTCTCAGGCGTTGGGGCGCTTGCCGTGGTTCGCGGCGTTGCCCTTGCGGCTGCGACGCTTGCGTCCGCGCTTGCTCATGGTGTTCTCCTGACGGTCGGGGAGTGCTGCCGGTCTCGGCGGTTCTCGACGGGTGTCGACGTGGAACGACCGGTCTCGGCGTGTCCAGTCCGTCTCCCATGGTCCCACACGCGACCCCTTGTCACGGTCGAGCACGCGATATATCGTGTCTGGCAGAACGAGATATATCGCGAGTGTCCTCCGGGCCGACCCCGGCCGCCCCGGGCGCGCGCGGCGACCAGGACGGAGCGCGGGATGACGCAGGAGCTCTGGACCCTCACCGGTCCGCAGGCCATCGACCTCGCGCTCGTGCGCCGGCTCGACGCGACGATGATCGGCGGGCGCATCGACGTCGTCGCGCACGAGGACCCGGCCCGCGCCGACGCGCGCGTCGAGGTGCACTCCGTGAGCGGGCGCGCGCTCGAGGTGCGGCTCGACGGGACGACGCTCCGGGTGGGCTACGGCCCGTTCGAGGCAGGCTGGAAGGGCTTCCTCGAGCGCTTCCGCACGTACACCGGCAAGGACTCGGCGGAGGTCCACGTCGCCGTCCCGGCGGGCGCGCAGGTCGAGGTCGCGACGGTCCAGGGCGAGGCGCTCGTCGCGGGCGCCCGCGAGGGCGTGCGGCTCGCGACCGTGTCCGGGGCCGTGATGACGAGCCGGACGCGCGGCCCGCTGCGCGTCGACACCGTCTCCGGCGAGGTCGCCGCGAGCGAGCACGACGGCCCGGTCCGGATGGAGACCGTCTCGGGCGGCCTCACCGCCACGGGCGCGCTGCGCTCGCTGCGGCTCGACTCGGTCTCCGGCTCCGTGACCGTGGACACGCGCACGACCCCGGACGAGATCACGGTGAGCGCCGTCTCCGCCGACGTGCTCGTGCGCCTGCCCGACCCGGACGCGATGGACTACGCCGTGCGCTGCCTCAGCGGCCGGCTCGTGGTCGACGGCGAGGAGCAGCGCGGGTCCGCGCGCTCCTTCCACCGCGCGGCGCGGCTCGGCGCGGGGGCGCCCGTCCGCGTCTCCGCCGTCTCGGGCGACGTCACCGTCCTGCGGGGGACCACCGGGACGTCGTCCGCCCCGGCCGACGCGCCCCCGGTGCAGGACGCCGCCCCCGACGCCCCGGCGTGGGGCAGCCCCGGCGCTCCCGCCGGACGGCCGGCTCCCGCGAGCGGCCCGGTGGACCGCTGATGGCCACCGTCTTCGCCCACGGTCAGCTCCGGCTCTACCTGCTCGCGCTCCTCGCGTCGGGCCCCAAGCACGGGTACGAGCTCATCACCGAGCTCTCCGAGCGGTTCGGGGGCACCTACCGCCCGAGCGCCGGGACGATCTACCCGCGCCTCGCGCGGCTCGAGGACGAGGGCCTCGTCCACCGCAGCGCCGACGGGCGCAAGACGACGTACGAGCTGACCCCTGCGGGGCGCGCCGAGATCGAGGCGCGGCGCGCGGACGTCGCGGCGCTCGAGCACGGCATCGCCGAGACGGTGCGCCAGCGCGCCGAGGCGCTGCGCGCCGACGTGCAGGGGTCGCTGCGCGGGCTGCGCGCCGAGCTCGCGGCCGCCGCCCAGACCGCCCGCGCCCGTCCGCGCGACGGCGAGCCCGACACCCGTCGCCGCGAGTCGACCGCGCGGCGCGCCGAGGCCGAGGCCGTGCTCCAGCGGTTCCGCGACGAGCTCCGTGCGGACCTGCGCCGGGCCGACGCGACCGGCGGCGTGCCCGAGCTGACGGTCGACACCCTGCGCACCGTGCTCGACAGCGCCCGCCGGGCCGTGCGGGCGACCCTGCCCTGACGGACGATCCCAGAAGACCCGCAACGACCGACCACGCACCAGAGAACCGAACGAGGAGAAGCGCATGAGCACCGAGTCCTGGGTCATCAACGCCCCCCGGAGCGTCGACGTCGCGGACGTCCGGCGCGTCGTCGTCCAGCTCACGGACGGGTCGGTCGACGTCGTCGCCGACCCCGGCCGCGAGAGCGGGGCGCACCTCGACGTGAGCGAGGTGTCGGAGCGCCCGCTGCAGGTGAGCGTGCACGACGGCGAGCTGCGCGTCGGGTACGACTTCGCCGGCATCGAGGGCCTCGTCGACCGCGCGAAGGGCCTGCGCGACAAGGACCGCGCCGTCGTGCGGGTCACCGTGCCCGCGAACGTGCCGCTCAAGGTGACGACCGCGCGCGCCGCGGCGACCGTCGTCGGGACGCGCGCCGACGTGTCCGTCACGACCGGGACCGGCGCCGTCCGCGTCCAGGGGGTCTCCGGCACGGCGTCGGTCCGCACGGCCACCGGGTCCGTCGACGTCGGCGAGCACGTGGGCGACGTCCACGTGAGCACGGCGTCCGGCACCGTCACGCTCGGCGGGACGCTCGGGCGCGTGTCGGTCAACACCGTCACGAGCGGCGTCGAGGTCGTCGCGCGCGAGAGCACCCCGCTCGTCGACGCGCGCACGGTCTCCGGCGACGTGGCCGTGCGCCTCGGCGCCGGCTCGGCCGTGAACCTCAAGGCCCGCAGCGTCACCGGCAAGGCCGTGCTCGACGGCGTGCGCCTCGACTCCAGCGCCCAGCGCACCACGTCCGTCGACCACGTCGACCAGCACGGCGCCGGCGGCGCCTACGTGTCGGCGAGCACCGTGTCGGGCGACCTCACGGTCTCGCGCGGCTGAGCGGCGCCGCTCCGGCGGCGAGGGGGAGGCATGGTCGGCGACCGTGCCTCCCCCTCGCGCGTCCGTCCCTGCCGGCGCGGGTGCCGACCCAGGCTCAGACGGTGTCGTCGGGCAGGCCGAGCCACGCGTGCCAGCCGGTGTGCAGCACGAGCCACGCCATGAGCCCGTAGCCCGCCTGGCCGGGGAAGCCGTTCCCGCTCTGCGCGAGGTCGGCGAGCCACTGCTCGTGCGTGACGAGCGGGCTGAACGTGTCGACGTAGGGCACCCGGCGCCGGTTCGCGACGTCGGAGAACGCGTGGGACAGCTCGGCGAGGCGCTCCGCGTCCTGCGCATGCCCGGGCGGCGGCCCGACGACGAACGTGGGCAGGCGGTGGGACTCCGCGACGTCGAGCACGTTCGCGAGGTTGAGGCGCGAGCGCGCGACCGACAGCCCCGCGTCGAGGTCGTGGCGGCCGAGGCCGATGACGAGGCGGTTGTCGACGTCCGGCTCGGGGGAGAACCGCCGCGCGGTCTCCGCCTCCCAGCGCTGGCTGAGCGCCGTCGTCGTCTCGCCGGGGATGGCGAGCGGGAACACGTACGCCGGCTGGGGGAAGCGCGTGCGCGCGACGACGCGCCCCGCCCACCCCAGGGCCTTCGCGTCGCCGACGCCGGCGCTCAGCTCGTCGCCGACGACGCAGATCCGTACCTCACGACTCACCGCGTCTTCCACGAGCGCCATTCTCCCCGACGCGGGGCGCGCGGGTCGATCCGAGCCGGTGCGGACGGCGTGTCGACCCGCGCGGGGGTCGACACAGCGCTCGGACGCCTCAGAGCAGCGTCGCTCCCCAGGTCACCTCGTGCGACGCCCCGGGCTCGAGCCGGACGAGGCGGTCGCCCGTGCGGAACGCGTCCGCGATGCAGCTCATCGGCTCGGCGGCGACGCCGGTGCGGCGGAACGCGACGTCGCCCACGTGGTCGCCCGTGCAGACCTGCCACGTGTCCATCGAGCCGTCCATCCACACCGCTGCCGTGCGGTCGTCGGGTGCGGTGAGGCGGATCCAGGACAGCCCGTCCTCGTCACGCAGGGCGTCGACGTACGCGTCGTCGAGGTCGACGCCCGCGAGGAGGCGCGGCTCGCGCAGGTCGAACGTGCCGGCGGCGGGCTCGGTGCCGGTCGGCAGGAGCCGCTCGTCGGTCGTGACGCGGGTCGCCGCGTCCAGGCGCAGCGTGCACGCGTCGAGGTCCGCGCCGTCGGCCGAGAGCCACGGGTGGAACCCGACGCCGTACGGCGCGGTCGCGCTCCCGACGTTCGTCGTGCGGACGTGGACGCGCAGCCCCGCGTCGTCGAGCGAGTACGTCACGCGCGCGACGAGGTCGAACGGGTAGCCGGGGGACGGCGGCAGGTGCAGCTCGAGCGTCGCGCGCGCGGCCTCGTGCTCGACGACCGTCCAGCGCTGCCAGCACGCGAGGCCGTGCAGCGCGGTCCCGCGGTCCGGCTCCGAGATCGGGACCTGGTACGTCGTGCCGTCGACCGTGTACCGCCCGTCGCGCAGCCGGTTGGGCCAGGGGAGCAGGACGGCGCCGTTGAACGCCGGCGAGACTTCGTCCTCGCCGAAGGGCGTGAAGACCGGCCGACCCCCCACCGTGTACTCGCGGACGGCCGCTCCGACCTCGGTGATCGTCGCTGCGTGGTCGCCGTGGGCGATGCGGACCTGGGTCCCCGAGGGGGCATGGGTGTTCACGCTCACATACGGTACTCGGCGTGCGCGGGTGCGCGATGCGCCCGCGCCCGTCAGACTCGGTGCCCGGGTGTGTCTTCCGGCGCACCCGACGCAGCACGAGGAGGAACGATGGAACGACAGGTGCTCGGGCGGACGGGACGGCTCGTCTCGGTCGTCGGACTGGGAACCTGGCAGCTCGGCGCCGACTGGGGCGACGTGAGCGAGGACGACGCGCGCACCGTCCTCGACGCGTCCGCGCAGGCCGGCGTGACGTTCTTCGACACCGCGGACGTCTACGGCGACGGGCGCAGCGAGCAGATCATCGGCTCCTACCTCGCCGACAACCCCGGCCACGGGATCACGGTCGCCACGAAGATGGGCCGCCGGGAGCCGCAGGACGCCGACAACTACACGCTCGCGAAGTTCCGCGAGTGGGTCGACCGCTCGCGCCGCAACCTGCGGACCGACCGGCTCGACCTCGTGCAGCTGCACTGCCCGCCGACCGCCGTCTACTCGCGCGACGAGGTCTACGACGGCCTCGACACGCTCGTCGCCGAGGGCGCGATCGCGAGCTACGGCGTGAGCGTGGAGACGGTGGACGAGGCGCTCACCGCCATCGCGCGCCCCGGCGTCGCCACGGTCCAGATCATCCTCAACGCGTTCCGGCTCAAGCCGCTCGACGCGGTGCTGCCCGCGGCGTCCGACGCCGGCGTCGGTGTCATCGCGCGCGTCCCGCTCGCGTCCGGGCTGCTGTCCGGGAAGTACACGAAGGACACGACGTTCGCCGCGGACGACCACCGCACGTACAACCGCGACGGCAGCGCGTTCGACGTCGGCGAGACGTTCTCCGGCGTCGACTTCGAGACCGGTGTCCAGGCGGCGGCCGAGTTCACCACGCTCGTGCACGACGTCGTCGGGCAGGACCTCACCCCGGCCCAGGTGGCCATCGCGTGGGTCTGGCAGCAGCCGGGCGTGTCGACGGTCATCCCCGGCGCGCGCAACGTCGAGCAGGCGCGCTCGAACGCCGCCGCGGGCGACGCCGACGTCCTCGGCCCGCTCTTCACCTCCGGTGTGCGCGAGATCTACGACCGCTACCTGCGCGAGAAGATCCACGACCGCTGGTAGTCCCGCGAGATCGACCCGCGCGTCGCCACGTCGGCCTCCTGAGGGCCGATCTCGGGCGCTCGGGTCGATCTCACCGCTCCCCGGCCGCGGCCCGCGCGAGCTGCGGCGGCGGGCGACGGACGCACCGACGACGAAGGCCCCCTCCGTGCGGAGGGGGCCTTCGTCGTGCGCGGGTCGTGCGGGCCGGTCAGCGGGCGAAGGCCTGCTCCAGCAGCACGGCCTGCTGCGCCTGGTGCTTCTTCGCCGTGCCGGCGGCCGTGGAGGCCGACGCCGGGCGGGAGACGACGCTCACGCGCGGGAGGTCCTCGGGCAGGTTGATGTGCACGAACGACCAGGCGCCCTGGTTCTCGGGCTCGTCCTGGACCCAGACGACCTCGGCGTCCGGGTACTTCGCGAGCTCGGCCCGGATGCCGTCGACGTCGAGCGGGTACAGCTGCTCGAGGCGGACCAGCGCCACGCCCTCGTCGCCGCGCTTGGTGCGCTCGGCGAGCAGGTCGTAGTAGACGCGGCCCGTGCACAGGAGCACGCGGTCGACCTTCGCCGGGTCGGCCGACGCGTCCGGGATCACCGGGCGGAACGTGCCGGTCGTGAAGTCCTCGACGCTCGACGCGGCAGCCTTGAGGCGCAGCAGCTGCTTCGGCGTGAAGACGATGAGCGGACGGCGCGGGCGCGCGTACGCCTGCCGGCGGAGCAGGTGGAAGTACGACGCCGGCGTGGACGGCTGCGCGACCGTCATGTTGTCCTCGGCCGCGAGCTGGAGGAAGCGCTCGATGCGCGCGGACGAGTGGTCCGGCCCCTGGCCCTCGTAGCCGTGGGGGAGCAGCATGACGACCGAGGAGTACTGGCCCCACTTCTGCTCGGCGGACGAGATGAACTCGTCGATCACCGTCTGGGCGCCGTTGACGAAGTCGCCGAACTGCGCCTCCCACAGCACGAGCGCGTCGGGGCGCTCGACCGAGTAGCCGTACTCGAACCCGAGCGCGGCGTACTCCGAGAGCGAGGAGTCGTAGACCCAGAACTTCGCCTGGTCCGCCGACAGGTAGAGCAGCGGCGTCCACTCGGCGCCCGTCTCGCGGTCGTGCAGGACGGCGTGACGCTGCACGAACGTGCCGCGGCGCGAGTCCTGGCCGGCGAGGCGCACCGGGGTGCCCTCGACGAGGAGCGAGCCGAACGCGGCGAGCTCACCGAAGCCCCAGTCGATGTTGCCCTCGACGGACATCTGCCGACGCTTCTCGAGGAGCTGCGCGAGCTTGGGGTGGACGGTGAAGCCCTCCGGCGGCGCGACGTGCACCTGGCCGACGCGCTCGAGGACCGAGCGGTCGATCGCCGTCTTCCAGCCGACCATCGTGCCGGCGTCCTCGAGCTGGGACTCCGGGCGCTCGAGACCGGCGACCGGCTCGCGGTCTGCCGCGGGCGTGAACCCGCCCTCCTTGGTCTCCGTGAAGACGCGCTCGAGCTGGGCCTGGTAGTCCTGGAGGACGTGCTCGGCCTCCTCGAGCGTGATGTCCCCGCGCGCGACGAGGTTCTCGGTGTACAGCTTGCGCACCGAGCGCTTCGCCTCGATGAGGTTGTACATGAGCGGCTGCGTCATCGAGGGGTCGTCGCCCTCGTTGTGACCGCGGCGGCGGTAGCAGATCATGTCGATGATCACGTCGCGGTCGAACTGCTCGCGGAACGCGAAGGCGAGCTCGGCGACGCGCACGCACGCCTCGGGGTCGTCGCCGTTCACGTGGAAGATCGGGACCTGGTAGCCCTTGGCGACGTCGGTCGCGTACGTCGTCGAGCGTGACGACGACGGACCCGTGGTGAAGCCGACCTGGTTGTTGATGATGACGTGCACGGTGCCGCCGGTGCGGTACCCGCGCAGCTGCGCGAGGTTGAGCACCTCGGGCACCACGCCCTGGCCTGCGAAGGCCGCGTCGCCGTGGATGAGGATCGGCAGCACGGAGAACCCGTCGCCGCCCAGGTCGATGCGGTCCTGCTTGGCGCGCACGATGCCCTCGAGCACCGGGTCGACCGCCTCCAGGTGGGAGGGGTTCGCCGCGAGGTAGACCTTCGTCGTCGCGCCGGTCTCGGCGGTGAAGACGCCCTCGGTGCCGAGGTGGTACTTCACGTCGCCCGAGCCCTGGACGCTCTTCGGGTCGAGGTTGCCCTCGAACTCGGCGAAGATCTGCGCGTAGCTCTTGCCCGCGATGTTGGCGAGCACGTTGAGCCGCCCGCGGTGCGCCATGCCGATGCCGACCTCGTCGAGGCCGTTCTCCGCGGCCTTCGACAGGATCGCGTCGAGCAGCGGGATGAGCGCCTCCCCGCCCTCGAGCGAGAAGCGCTTCTGCCCGACGAACTTCGTCTGCAGGAACGTCTCGAACGCCTCGGCGGAGTTGAGGCGGCGCAGGATGCGGAGCTGGTCCTCGCGCGGCGTGCGCGCGTACCCGGACTCGAGGCGCTCCTGGAGCCACTTGCGCTGCGTGCGGTCGGCGAGGTGCATGTACTCCACGCCGACGGTGCGGCAGTAGGAGTCGCGCAGCAGGCCGAGGATGTCGCGCAGCGTCGACTTGGTGCGGCCGCCGAACCCGCCCGTGGGGAACGTGCGGTCGAGGTCCCACAGCGTCATGCCGTGGTTCTGGATGTCCAGGTCGCCGTGCTTGCGCTGGCGGTACGCGAGCGGGTCGGTGTCCGCCATGAGGTGCCCGCGCGAGCGGTAGGAGTGGACCAGCTCGGCGATCTTCGCGGGCTTGGCCGCCTCGATCTCGGCGTCCGTCGTGTTGTCGCGGACCCAGCGCACCGGCTCGTAGGGGATGCGCAGCGCGGCGAACACGCGGTCGTAGAAGCCGTCCTCGCCGAGGAGCTTCTGCGACAGGATGCGCAGGAACTCGCCGGACTGCGCCCCCTGGATGATGCGGTGGTCGTAGGTCGACGTGATCGTCAGGACCTTCGAGATGCCCAGGCGGGCGAGCCGCTCGGTCGAGGCGCCCGCGAACTCCGCGGGGTAGTCCATCGCGCCGACGCCGATGATCGTGCCCTGGCCCTGCATGAGGCGCGGCACCGAGTGCACGGTACCGATGCCGCCCGGGTTGGTGAGCGAGATCGTGGTGCCCGCAAAGTCGTCGACGCCGAGCTTGCCGCCGCGCGCACGGCGCACGAGGTCCTCGTAGGCCGCCCAGAACTGGGCGAAGTCCATCGTCTCGGCCTTCTTGATGCTCGGCACGAGGAGCTGGCGCGAGCCGTCCGGCTTCGCCAGGTCGATCGCGAGCCCGAAGTTCACGTGCGCGGGCTGGTTGACCGCGGGCTTGCCCTCGATCTGCGTGTAGCTCGCGTTCATCACCGGCATGTCGGCCAGCGCCTCGACGAGCGCGAACCCGATGAGGTGCGTGAACGAGATCTTGCCGCCACGACCGCGCGCGAGGTGGTTGTTGATGACGATGCGGTTGTCGACCATGAGCTTGGCCGGCACCGCGCGGACCGACGTCGCCGTCGGCACCTGGATGCTGGCCTCCATGTTCGTCACGACGCGCGCGGCAGGGCCGCGGAGCTTCTGCACGTCGTCCGTGGCCTCGTCCTCGGGCGCGGGGGCGCCGGCGACCTTGCGCGCGGGCACCTGGGCGTACGGCGCCGTCGCGGGCTGGGCGGTCGCGACGGGGCGCGACGCGTGGACGGCCTCGACCGCGGCGTTGACCGCCGGGTCGGCCGGGAGCTTCGGCGGCTTGACGCGCTGCGCGGCCTCGGCGGCGGCCGAGCCGTCGGTCACGGCGGTCGGCGCTGCCGGAGCCGGCGCGGCGGGGGCGGCGGGCGCCGCCGAGGCGGACGCGCCGTTCACCGGCGCCGCGGCCGGGCGGGAGCCGTTCGCGGGCGCCGCGGGGGCGTCGCTCGTGGTGTCGGCGTCCGAGCGCTCCGCAGGGCGGTAGTCCTCGAAGAAGTCCCACCACGCGGGGTCCACCGCGTTCTTGTCCTGGAGGTACTGCTCGTACAGCTCGTCGACGAGCCACTCGTTCGCTCCGAACACGGAGCTTGCGTCGCTGATCGCCTCTGACTCAGCCTTCGGGGACACGCGAGGATCGCCCACTTTCACACACAGGTCGCTGTCGGTCACAGCCCGCGACCGTGGCACGACGGCGCACCGCTCCTGCGGCGCCCCCGACGTCGGCACGGGCTCGTCCGGGTTCCGGACCACTCCAGCCTAGGCCCTCGTCGTCGGCCTCGGGGGTTGGGCGGAGCGTTCCGGCGCGGCCTGTTCGCGGGTTCTTCACGCCGTGTCTGGGCCAGGCAAACGCGACCCCACGCGCACCTCGTCGGAGGGCAAGATCGCGGAATTCCACGCCATCCCGAGGTATCTCCGCGCGACGGTGTGACGCATCTCACCCGCGAGCGCGAGCCGGTGCGCGTGCTGTCAGGACGGGGTCACCGCACGTCGGGGTGCGCCGCGTACGACGCGTCGCCGTCCTCGGGCGGGAACGGCGCGGAGCCCGCGTGCGCGGGCAGGGTGACGCGCATCGTCGCCCCGCGGCGCGAGTCCGCGACCTCGATCCGTCCGCCGTGCAGGTCGACCGCCCAGCGCACGATCGCGAGCCCGATCCCCGTCCCGCCTGTCGAGCCGCCGGTCGTCGTGTGCGCGCCCGTCGCGCTCGCCCGGGCGAACCGCTCGAAGATCCGCTCGCGGTCCTCCTTGGCGATCCCCGGTCCCTCGTCCACGACCTCGAGCACGACGTCGTCGTCCACCGGGTACGCCTCGAGCCGGATCTCCCCGCCCTGCGGCGAGTGGCGGATCGCGTTCTGCAGGAGGTTGGTCACCACCTGGTGCAGCCGCTCGCGGTCCGCCTCGAGCACGAGGTCCGGGGGCGTGACGTCGACGACGTAGCGCAGCTGCTTGCCGGCCTCGACCATCGACACCGCCTCGGCGTTCTCCTCGAGGAAGTCGCCGACGTCGATCTGGGTGATGTTGAGCGCCGCCGCGCCCGCCTCGATGCGGGACAGGTCCAGGAGGTACGCGACGAGCCGCGTGAGTCGCTCGGTCTGCGCGAGCGACATCTCCATCGTCGCGGGCGTCGGGGGTGTCACCCCGTCCACGACGTTCTCGAGCTGGGCCTGCAGCGCGGCGATCGGGGTGCGCAGCTCGTGCGAGACGTTGGCGATGAGCTCGCGGCGCACCTGGTCGCTGGTCGCGAGGTCCTCCGCCATGACGTTGAACGCCACCGCGAGCTGCCCGACCTCGTCCCGGCTCGTCGCGCGCACCCGGCGCGTGTAGTCCCCGTCGGCCATCGCGCGGGCGGCGGCGGTCATCTCCCGCAGGGGGGACGTCATGCCGCGCGCGAGGAGCTGCGTGAGCAGCAGGGACAGGACGATCGCGAGCGGGAACGTGCGCGACGGCCCGAGCTGGTTCTGCAGCCCGATCCACGTGATGAGGACGGCGAGCGTCACCGTCGCGGCGACGAGCACCCCGAGCTTGATCTTCAGCGACCGGAACGAGTCGAGCGGTCGGACGTCCGGCAGGTGCGGGCGGATCGTGTGGGCCCGGTGCGGCGCCGGCCGGGCCGGGCCGGGAGCCTGCGCCTGCCCCGGGTCCGTGCCGTCGGCGGGGTCGGTGGGGTCGGCAGCGGGGGAGGTCATCCGGCGGGCGGCTCGAACGCGTAGCCGACGCCGTGGACCGTGCGGATGAGGTCCGCACCGAGCTTGCGGCGCAGCGCCTTGATGTGGGAGTCGACGGTGCGCGTCCCGCTGGCGTCCGCCCAGTCCCACACCTCGGCGAGCAGGCGCTCGCGCGTGAGGACCGTCTTCGGCGAGCTCGCGAGCATGACGAGCAGCTCGAACTCGGTGGGCGTGAGGTGGACCTCCTCGCCCGCGCGGTAGACGCGGCGCTGGGCCTTGTCGATCGTCACGTCGCCCACCGTCATGGGCGGGTCGCTCGGGGCGGAGCTCGCGGCCTGCGTGGCGCGGTCGACGCGCCGCAGCAGCGCCTTGATGCGCGCGACGAGCTCGCGCATGGAGAACGGCTTCGTCATGTAGTCGTCCGCGCCGACGCCGAGCCCGATGAGCATGTCGGTCTCGTCGTCGCGCGCGGTGAGCATGAGGATCGGGACGGGCTGCTCCGCCTGGATGCGGCGCGTGACCTCGAGGCCGTCGATGCCGGGGAGCATGACGTCGAGGACGATCGCGTCCGGGCGCAGCCGCGTCGCGGCGTCGACGGCGGACAGACCGTCCCGCGCGACCTCGACGCGCCAGCCCTCGGCGCTCAGTCGCTGGGCGATGGCGGTCGCGATGGCCGGCTCGTCCTCGACGACGAGGACCGTGGCCGCCTGCTGCGCGGTGCCGCCACCGGCCACCGGGGCGGTCGTGGGCACGGGCCCGCGGCCGGGGACGGGACCGGCCCCCGCGCCGGTCGGTGCTGCGCTCGCTGCCCTCGGATCTGCCATGGGATACAGCGTGGCACACGTCGGCCCAGGTCGGCTGGATTTCGTCGTCGTCCCGGGGCCAGGTCGCGTGGCCCGGTCGGCCGCCCGGGCGCCGCCAGGCCCCTCCCTCCCGGGCGCCGCGCGACGGGCGAGCGCTACCATCGTCGGCACGATGAAGAGCACCTCCCGATATCGGTGGAGCACCTCGTGGTAGGCGACTGGGTCATGGTCGCGCTCGGGGTGCTCCTCACCGCAGGTACCGCCGTCTTCGTGGCCAGCGAGTTCTCCCTGGTCACCCTCGACCCCGCCGTCCTCCCCGCCGGGGACGACGCCGACCAGGAGGGCGACAGACGCGGCTCCCCGCCGTCGGGCGGGACGGGCGGCCCCGACCGCCGCGACCGCAGCGTCCGGGCCGGGCTCAAGCACCTGTCGACCGAGCTCTCCTCGGCGCAGGTCGGCATCACCCTCACCACCATCCTCCTCGGGTACACCGCGCAGCCGGCGCTCCTCTCGCTCTTCGGGGAAGCCCTGAGCTCGACGCCGCTCGGCCGCGCGGCCTCCGCGGTCCTCGCGGGCGTCCTCGCGCTGCTCGTCGTGAACTTCGTCTCGATGCTCTTCGGCGAGCTCATCCCGAAGAACTTCGCACTCAGCGCGCCCTACGCCACCGCGCGGCAGGTCGTGCCCGTGCAGCGGCAGTTCACCAAGCTGTTCCGGCCGGTCATCGCCGTGCTCAACGGCTCGGCGAACGCGATCCTGCGCCGCGTCGGGGTCGAGCCGCGCGAGGAGCTGTCGGGCGCCCGCTCGGCGTCCGAGCTCGCCGCGCTCGTACGCCGTTCGGCGCAGGAGGGCACGCTCGACGTCTCAGTCGCGACCCTCCTCACCAACTCGATCGAGCTCGACGAGCTGAGCGCCGTCGACGTCATGACCGACCGCATGCGCATGGTCGTCGTGGACCGGGACGCGACGGCCGCGGACGTCGTCGACGCCGCCCGCCGGACCGGGCACTCGCGGTTCCCCGTCATCGGCGAGGACCGCGACGACGTCGTCGGCCTCGTCCACCTGCGGCGCGCCGTCGCCGTCCCGTACGACCGGAGGCACGAGGTCCCGGCGGCGGCCCTCATGGCCGACGCCCCGCGCGTGCCCGAGACGGTGCGGCTCGGACCGCTCCTCGTCGAGCTCCGCGGCTTCGGTCTCCAGATGGCGGTCGTCGTCGACGAGTACGGCGGCACCTCGGGCGTCGTCACGCTCGAGGACGTCGTCGAGGAGCTCGTGGGCGACGTCGCGGACGAGCACGACCCCCGGCGCTCCGGCGCGGCCCGCCGCGCGGACGGCTCGTGGCTCGTGCCCGGCGTCATGCGGCCCGACGAGCTCACCGAGGTCACCGGCCTCCGTGTCCCGGAGGACGGCGCCTACGAGACGCTCGGCGGCCTCGTCATGGCCCGCCTGGGCAGGGTGCCCGAGCCGGGCGACGAGGTCGCCGCAGGCGCGGGCCGGCACCGCGTGGTGCTGCGCGTGGAGGCGATGGAGGGGCGGCGCGTCGAGCGGCTCTCGGTCCGCGCGACGCCGACGGAGGGGGACGCATGAGCTCCACCACGGCGCTCCTCGTCGCGCTCCTCCTGCTCGCCGGCAACGCGTTCTTCGTCGGCGCCGAGTTCGCGGTGATCTCCGCGCGCCGCTCGGCGATCGAGCCCCTCGCCGCGCAGGGCAACCGGCGCGCCCAGACGGTCCTGTGGGCGATGGAGCACGTGTCGCTCATGCTCGCGTGCGCCCAGCTCGGCGTGACCGTCTGCTCCACGGGTCTGGGCGTCGTCGCGGAGCCCGCCATCGCGCACCTCATCGAGGACCCGTTGCACGCGCTCGGCGTGAGCACCGCGCTCGCGCACCCGATCGCGTTCGTCGTGGCGCTCGCGATCGTCGTCTACCTGCACGTGGTGCTGGGCGAGATGGTCCCGAAGAACCTCGCGGTCTCCGGTCCGGAGACGGCCGTCATGTGGTTCGGCCCGCCGCTCGTGTGGATCGGCCGCGTGCTGCGCCCCGTCATCGTCGCGCTCAACTGGCTCGCGAACCACGCGGTGCGCGCCACGGGCGTCGAGCCGAAGGACGAGGTGGCGTCGGCGTTCACCGCCGAGGAGGTGCAGTCCATCGTCGAGCACTCCCAGGCCGAGGGCGTGCTGCGCGACGAGCAAGGGCTGCTGTCGGGAGCCATCGAGTTCTCCGAGCGCACCGCGCAGGACGTCATGGTGCCCGTCGCGGACCTCGTCACCGTGACGGAGGGCTGCACGCCCGACGAGGTCGAGCGCCTCGTCGCGAAGACCGGCTTCTCCCGGTTCGCCGTCGCGGACGTCACGGGCGACCTCGTGGGCTACCTGCACGTCAAGGACGTCCTCTACGCGGACGAGACGACGCGCGAGGCCCCCGTCCCGTCGTGGCGCGTGCGGGCGCTCGCGGCCGCCGCGCCCGACGACGAGGTGGAGGACGCGCTGCGCGCCATGCAGCGCTCGGGGGCGCACCTGGCGCGCGTCGACGGTCCGGAGGGCGGCGGCGCGCTCGGGGTCGTCTTCCTCGAGGACATCCTCGAGGAGCTCGTCGGCGAGGTGCGCGACGCGATGCAGCGTCGGCCGTAGGTCGGCGGGTCCGGCGGCGCGAGGTTCGCGGAGGACGCTCCGCCGAGGCCCTGAGCAGGGGACTTGGCATCGCCGGAGCCCTTCGTTACTGTTCCGTGATTGATCGGTCATCGGTGGCTCGGAGCCACCCCGAAGACGTGAGAGGCAGGTGGCGGGTGGAGTCGCAGAACGGCGCACCCGCCCTCGACTCACGACGGGCCCGGCGCGAGGCGGAGCAGGGCTCCCGGCGTCGCCGCCCCCAGGCACAGGTCTCCAGCCAGCACCGCTGGGTGCCGCGCGTCGCCGTCCTCGGGACGCTCGCCGCCGCGACCATCGCGATGCCGCTCTCCGCGGGCGCCGACGACGCGCTCGGCACCGGCTCTCCCTTCGAGCCGGACACCCGCCCCGTCGGCCCGAGCGCACTCGACCTCGCGACCGCCGCCCCGACGGCGCCCGCCGTGTCCCCGAGCGTCGCCGCCGCCCCCCGCGTCGAGGTGCGCCGGGAGGCGGCCTCCCGCTCCGCCGCGCGCGACCCGCTGCCGGGCTGCGACCCGACGGTGCGACCCGAGGGCACGAACGGCAACCTCGACGAGCACGCGCTGTGCGAGCTGTGGCAGGCCGACGAGCACCTGCGGCCCGACGCGGCCGTCGCCCTCTCCGCGATGAACGAGGCGTTCCGGGCGACCTTCGGCCGAGACCTCTGCCTCGTGTCGTCGTACCGCACGCTCTCGACGCAGGTCTCGCTCAAGTCCTCCCGGGGCGCCTTCGCGGCGCCCCCCGGCTGGTCCATGCACGGGTGGGGGCTCGCGATCGACCTCTGCTCCGTGGAGACCGGCTCGCGCGAGGTCTACGCGTGGATCAACCAGAACGGCGGCACGTACGGCTGGGCCAACCCCGCGTGGGCCAAGCGCGGCGGCAGC
This sequence comes from Sphaerisporangium cinnabarinum, assembly GCF_055567015.1. Lineage (NCBI taxonomy): Bacteria > Bacillati > Actinomycetota > Actinomycetes > Streptosporangiales > Streptosporangiaceae > Sphaerisporangium > Sphaerisporangium cinnabarinum. The sequence goes on along the minus strand of NZ_JBVHRG010000005.1, from coordinate 129,614 downwards.
GGCGCCTACGAGCCCTGGCACTTCGAGTTCGTCCAGGGCGTCGAGGAGATCCAGAACTCCTGACGCGCCTCCGGCCGGTCGCCCCGCGCGCGGCCGCGCCGCGCCGTATCGTCGGACCGTGGCCGACCTGCTCCTCGCCGCGGTCGTCCTGCGCCGCCCCGAGCACGCGTTCGCCGCGCAGGTGCTGAGCCTCGCCGTGAGCGGCCTCGTCCGCGTGGAGCCGACGGCGCCCGGCGAGCCCCCCGTCCTCGTCCTCCTCGACGCGTCGCCCGCCTCCGAGCGCGAGCACCTCGCGCTGTCGACCCTCTTCGGCGAGACGGCGGACGAGGGCGCCCGCGTCGCGCTCGACCCCGCCGACGACGCCCTGCGCCTCCGCGTGCACGACGCCGCGCGCCGGGTCGTGCGGAGCGCGCGCCACGACGGCTACCTGGAGACGGGACGGGCACACCGGCTCACGGAGAAGGGCGACGCGGTGCGGGCCGACCTCGTCGCGCTGGAGGACGCCGTCGAGCGCGAGGTCGCGGAGGCGCGTGCGCACGACCGTGCGCGCGAGCACGTGTCGCCCGGCGCGCTGCCGTGGGCCGTCCTGTTCGGGCACGAGCCCGGGTGGGTGCCTGTCGACGGGCGCACGGTCCGGTTCGACGTCGGCGCGGTGTGCGCGGCGGCGGACGCGCTGCGCTGACCGGGGCGGGGGACCGCCGTCGGGCGTGGCCGCGCGGCGGCTACGGGCCGGAGAGCCGCTCGTTGCGGCCGAAGTCCTGGAGGAACCGCGGGCCGGACGCGGCGAGCTCGGCCTCGAACTCCTCGCGCCACGCGCCGTAGGGGCGGCCCGCGAGGGCGTCGTTCGAGAACCGGGGGTCGTCCGTGAGCTCGGTGACGCAGAACGCGGGGATCTGCAGGTCCGTGACCGGGCCGGTGCGCTCGCACTCCGCGACGACGAGCGGGTGGTTCGCCCCGCCGAACACGTCGACGACCCAGCCGTCGGCCCCGACCCACACGGAGTACCGCGTCTTGACGACGCGCGCACCGCCGCGGCGGATCATCTGGACGCCGACCGCCACGTCGACCTCGCGCTCCGCCTCGTACCGCGTGCCGCCGGCCATCGGGCCCTTGACGGTGAGCGTGCACAGGTCGACGGCGGGGGCGTAGCGGTCGAGCAGCCGGACCGGGTCGGTCGTGGCGTCCATCGTCGCGTCGACCGTGGGCACCTTGGCGCGCAGCCGCAGCGCGTAGCCCTCGTCCGCCAGGTAGTAGCTCTGCACGATGAGGGCGGGCGCGTCGCGCAGGTCCTCGGGCAGCTCGCGCACGAGGAACCGGCGCTCGAACTCGAAGTCCCCGTAGCCGCCGTCGGTCATGGCCCCACCGTAGCGGGAGCGCGGGGGTCGTGGCGGGACCTCGTGCACAGGCCGGAGACGGCGCGAGCCCGGCCGCGCGAGGCGGGCCGGGCTCGTGGGAGCGGTGCGGGTGCCCTCGATAGGATTCGAACCTACGACCTTCTGCTCCGGAGGCAGACGCTCTATCCACTGAGCTACGAGGGCGAGCGCCGACGGTGACCGCCGACGCGATGCACGAGACTACCAGCCCGCGCGGGGTGCGCCGACCTCCGGGCCCACCTCCGGCCGGACCCCTGGGCCGACTCCGCGCCAGCCCTGCGCCAGCACTGCGCCGACCCGGCGCCGACCCGGCGAGATCCCGCGACGGACGGTGCCCGCGCCTCGGTAGAATCGCCCGGTGACCCCCGACGAGCTCTCCGAAGCGCTGAGCGCTGCCCTGGCCGCCGCCGTCGCCGACGGCACCCTCGACCTGGACCCGACCGCGGTCCCCGAGCGCGTCCACGTCGAGCGACCCCGGCAGCGCGAGCACGGCGACTGGGCCACGAACGTCGCGCTGCAGCTCGCGAAGAAGGCGGGCACGACGCCGCGCGCGCTCGCCGAGGACCTCGCGGGCCGCCTCGCCGCGCACCCGGGCATCCGGGCCGTGGACGTCGCGGGCCCCGGCTTCCTCAACATCACCCTCGACGCGGCCGCCGCGGGCGAGCTCGCGCGCACCATCGTCGAGGCCGGCCCGGCGTACGGGCGCGGCGACTCCGAGGCGGGCAAGAAGGTCAACCTCGAGTTCGTCTCCGCGAACCCGACCGGGCCCATCCACATCGGCGGGGTCCGCTGGGCCGCCGTCGGCGACTCGCTCGCGCGCGTGCTCGAGGCGAGCGGCGCGACCGTGACGCGGGAGTACTACTTCAACGACCACGGCGCGCAGATCGACCGCTTCGCGCGCTCGCTCCTCGCGCGCTCGCGCGGCCAGGAGGCACCGGAGGACGGGTACGGCGGCGAGTACATCACCGAGATCGCGGACGCGGTCGTCGCGGACGCCGTCGCCGCGGGCGACCCCGACCCGCGCACGCTCCCGGACGCGGAGGCGCAGGAGGTGTTCCGCGCGCGCGGCGTCGAGCGCATGTTCGGCGAGATCAAGGCGTCGCTGCACGACTTCGGCGTCGACTTCGACGTGTACTTCCACGAGGACTCGCTGCACGAGTCGGGCGCCGTCGAGCGGGCGGTCGAGCGTCTGCGCGGGTCCGGGCACATGTTCGAGAAGGACGGCGCGACCTGGCTGCGCACGACCGACTTCGGCGACGACAAGGACCGCGTCGTCATCAAGTCCGACGGCGACGCCGCGTACATCGCGGGCGACATCGCCTACTACCTCGACAAGCGCGAGCGCGGCTTCGACGAGGTCATCATCATGCTCGGCGCCGACCACCACGGGTACGTCGGCCGCATGATGGCGGTCTGCGCGGCCTTCGGTGACACGCCGGGCAAGAACCTCCAGCTCCTCATCGGGCAGATGGTCAACCTCGTCAAGGACGGCCAGCCAGTGCGCATGTCCAAGCGCGCCGGGACGGTCGTGACGCTGGAGGACCTGGTGGACGCCGTCGGCGTCGACGCCGCGCGCTACTCGCTCGCCCGCTCCTCCGCGGACCAGAACATCGACCTCGACCTCGACCTGCTCGCGCGGGCGACGAACGAGAACCCCGTCTACTACGTGCAGTACGCGCACTCGCGCACCGCGGCGGTGGACCGCAACGCGGCCGACCGCGGCGTCTCGCGCGCCGACGGGTTCGAGCCCGCGCTGCTCGACCACCCGAGCGAGGCGGCGCTCGTCGGGCGTCTCACCGAGTTCCCGCGCATCGTCGCCCAGGCGGCCGAGCTGCGCGAGCCGCACCGCGTCGCGCGCTACCTCGAGGCCCTGGCCGGCGACTACCACACGTGGTACCAGCAGAAGTCGCAGCGCGTCCTGCCCTACCCGGACGAGGAGGTCACGGACACGCACCGCACGCGCCTGTGGCTCAACGACGCGGTGCGCCAGGTCCTCGCCAACGGCCTGGGGCTGCTCGGCGTGACCGCGCCGGAGCGCATGTGAGCACGAGCCTGCCGGGTCACCCCGGCGAGCCGTGGTCGCGCGGCGTGCGGCGCCGGGACGACGGCGTCGTCGAGGTCGCGGGCGTCGACGTCCGCACGCTCGCGGCCGAGCACGGGACGCCCGCGTACGTGCTCGACGAGGCGGACTTCCGCGCCCGGGCGCGCGCGTACCGCACGGCGTTCGAGACGGCGTTCCGCGCCGTCGGGTCGGACGTCGACGTGTACTACGCGGGCAAGGCGCTGCTCACGGTCGCCGTCGCGCGCTGGGCGCGCGAGGAGGGCCTGCGCGTCGACACCGCGAGCGGGGGAGAGCTCGCCGTCGCGCTGCGCGCCGGCGTCCCCGGTCCCGAGATCGGCCTGCACGGCAACAACAAGTCCGACGCCGAGATCGGGCGCGCGCTCGACGAGGGCGTGGGTCGGATCATCGTCGACTCGCTCGTCGAGGTCGAGAGGGTCGCACGCCTCGCGGGGGAGCGCGGCGTCGTCGCGCCCGTCATGGTCCGCGTGACGACGGGCGTCCACGCGGGCGGGCACGAGTACATCTCGACCGCGCACGAGGACCAGAAGTTCGGGCTGTCGGTCGCGTCGTCGCGCTCCGCGGACGGCAGACCGGCCGGCGACTCCCCGGCGATGACCGCGCTGCTCGACGTCGTCGCGCGCCCCGAGCTGCACCTGCTCGGGATCCACTCGCACATCGGCTCCCAGATCCTCGACCCCTCGGGCTTCGAGGTCGCGGCGCGCGCCGTGCTGGAGCTGCGGGCGCGGCTCGCGGACCGCTCGGGCGTGCTCGTCGACGAGGTCGACATCGGCGGCGGCTACGGCATCGCGTACCTCCCGGGCGACGTCGCGCTCGACCCGGAGCGCGTCGCGAAGGACGTCGCGCGCGCGGTCGAGGCGGTGGCCGCGGAGCTCGGCACTCCGCTGCCGCGGTTCTCGATCGAGCCGGGGCGCGCGATCGTCGGGCCGGCCGGTCTCACGCTCTACACGGTCGGCACCGTGAAGCCCGTGACCCTCGACGACGGGCGCGTGCGCACGTACGTGTCGGTGGACGGCGGCATGAGCGACAACATCCGCCCCGCGCTCTACGCGGCGCAGTACCACGCGGAGGTCGTCGGGCGGGCGTCCGAGGCCGGGCCCGTGCTCGCGCGCGTCGTGGGCAAGCACTGCGAGAGCGGCGACATCGTCGTGCACGAGGTGCTGCTCCCCGGCGACGTGCGGGCGGGCGACCTGCTCGCGGTGCCCGCCACGGGGGCGTACGGCCGCTCGATGGCGTCGAACTACAACCTGCTGACGCGTCCGCCCGTGGTCGCCGTGCACGACGGCGCGAGCCGCGTGCTCGTGCGGCGCGAGACCGTCGAGGACCTGCTGGCGCTCGACGAGGGCTGACGCCCACCGGGTCGTGCCCGCGGGTCGGCATCCGACCTGTGGGCACGCCCCGGGCGGGCCCCCGCGTCGCCGTATCCTGTGCCTGCGGCTCCCGAGCCACCCGGGCACGACCCGGGCCGCGCCCGGCGCCGCACCCGTCCTGACCACCCGAGGAAGGTCCGTCGTGCCGTCTGCCGCCGAGTCCCACCCGCCCCTGCGCGTCGCCCTGCTGGGGTGCGGCGTCGTCGGCACCCAGGTCGCGCGGCTGCTCACGGAGCAGGCCGACGACCTCGCGTCCCGGGTCGGGGCGCCCCTGGAGCTCGTCGGGATCGCGGTCCGGGACGCGTCCGCGCCGCGCGACGCCGCGGTGGACCGGTCGCTGCTCACGGAGGACGCGGCGGGCCTCGTCGAGCGTGCCGACATCGTCGTCGAGGTGATGGGCGGCACCGAGCCCGCGCGGTCGCTGCTGCTGCGCGCGATCGAGGCCGGCGCCGCCGTCGTGACGGCGAACAAGGCGCTGCTCGCCGAGGACGGCCCCACGCTCTACAAGGCGGCCGACGCCGCCGGGGTGGACATCTACTTCGAGGCCGCCGTCGCGGGCGCGATCCCCATCGTCCGCCCGGTGCGCGAGTCGCTCGCGGGCGACCGCGTGCGGCGCGTGCTCGGCATCGTCAACGGGACGACCAACTACGTGCTCGACCAGATGGCCTCGACGGGCAGGGGCCTCGACGAGGCCGTCCGCGAGGCGCAGGACCTCGGCTACGCGGAGGCGGACCCGACGGCGGACGTCGAGGGGTACGACGCCGCGGCCAAGGCGGCGATCCTCGCGAGCCTCGCGTTCCACACGCGCGTGTCCCTCGACGACGTCGCGCGCGAGGGCATCCTGGCCGTCACGGCCGACGACGTCGCGTGGGCCGCGCAGACGGGCCACGTCATCAAGCTCCTCGCCATCGCCGAGCGGCGCGACGGCGACGCCACCGGCGCGGAGGCGGGCGTGTCCGTGCGCGTGCACCCCGCGCTCGTGCCGACCTCGCACCCGCTCGCGAACGTGCGCGGCTCGTTCAACGCGGTGTTCGTCGAGGCGGAGTCCGCGGGCGAGCTCATGTTCTACGGGCGCGGCGCGGGCGGCGCCCCGACGGCGTCCGCCGTCCTGGGCGACGTCGTCTCCGCCGCCCGCCACCGCGTGCTCGGGGGCAAGGGGCCGCAGGAGTCCACGTACGCCGAGCTCCCGATCCTCCCGGCGAGCGCCGCGGTCACGCGCTACCAGGTGCGCCTCGACGTCGAGGACCGCCCGGGCGTGCTCGCGCAGGTCGCGCACGCGCTCGCCGAGCACGGCGTGTCCATCGAGGCGGTCCGCCAGCCGACGGCGCGCGGCGGGGCCGACGTCGCCGAGCCGGGCGTCGCGGAGCTCCTCATCACCACGCACGCGGCGCCGGAGTCGGCGCTGTCGGCCACCGTCGCGGCGGTCGCCGAGCTCGAGCCCGTCCGCACGATCACGTCCGTCCTGAGAGTCGAGGGAGCCTGATGGCCCACGAGATGGCCCACCAGTGGCAAGGCATCATCGCCGAGTACCGTGACCGGCTGCCCGCGCACGTGTCCGAGCGCATCGTCACGCTCGGCGAGGGAGGCACGCCGCTCGTCGAGGCGCCGGCCCTGTCGGCGCGCACGGGTGCCCAGGTCTTCGTCAAGGTCGAGGGCATGAACCCGACGGGGTCGTTCAAGGACCGCGGCATGACGACGGCGATCTCCGCGGCCGCCGGGCGCGGCGCGCAGGCGGTCGTGTGCGCGTCCACGGGCAACACGTCGGCGTCGGCGGCCGCCTACGCCGTGCGCGCGGGCATGACGTGCGCGGTGCTCGTCCCGGACGGCAAGATCGCGATGGGCAAGCTGAGCCAGGCGATCGCCCACGGCGCGCGCCTGCTCCAGGTCGACGGCAACTTCGACGACTGCCTCGTCGCGGCGCGCAAGCTCGCCGAGGCGTACCCGGTCGAGCTCGTGAACTCGGTCAACCCCGACCGCATCGAGGGCCAGAAGACGGGCGCCTTCGAGATCGTCGACGCGCTCGGAGACGCCCCGGACATCCACGCGCTGCCCGTCGGCAACGCGGGGAACATCACCGCGTACTGGAAGGGCTTCCGCGAGTACGCCGGCCAGGGCGTCGCGGGGCACGCGGGGGAGGGCCTGCCGGCCGTCGCGACGCGCACGCCGCAGATGTGGGGCTTCCAGGCGGCGGGCGCCGCGCCGATCGTCGCGGGCCACCCGATCACGGAGCCCGAGACCGTCGCGACCGCCATCCGCATCGGCAACCCCGCGTCGTGGGAGCTCGCCGAGGCCGCGCGCGACGAGTCGGGCGGCGTCATCGAGGCCGTCTCCGACGAGCAGATCCTCGCGGCGCACCGCGTCCTGTCGAGCGAGGTCGGCGTGTTCGTCGAGCCCGCGTCGGCCGCCGGCGTCGCCGGGATCCTCGCGCGCGCCGAGCGCGGGCTCGTGCCCGCCGGCGCGCGGATCGTCGTCACGGTCACCGGGCACGGTCTCAAGGACCCGCAGTGGGCGCTGCGCACGCTCGACGGCACCGAGGTCCAGCCGACGCGCGTGACCGCCGACGTCGTGTCCATCGCCGACGCCCTCGGGCTCGACTGATGCAGCTCGGCGCGGACCACGTACGGGTGCGCGTCCCGGCGACGAGCGCGAACCTCGGCCCCGGCTTCGACGCGCTGGGCCTCGCGCTCGCGCTCCACGACGTGCTCGAGGTGCGCGCGCTCGCGAGCGACGACGTCGTGGTCGACGTCGAGGGCGAGGGCGCGGGGGAGGTGCCCGGCGACGCGTCGCACCTGGTGGTGCGCGCACTGCGGGCCGCGCTCGACGTGGCGGGTGCGCCGCAGACGGGCCTGCACCTGACGTGCGTCAACCGCGTCCCGCACGGGCGGGGCCTCGGGTCGTCCGCCGCGGCCGTCGTCGCGGGCATCGTCGCCGCGCGCGCGCTCGTCGCCGACCCGTCGGTCCTCGACGACGACGTCGCTCTCGGCCTCGCGACCGCGATCGAGGGGCACCCCGACAACGCGGCGCCCGCGCTGCTCGGCGGCGCGACCGTCGCGTGGGAGAGCGGGACGCCCGGATCCGGGGCGCGCGCCGTCCGGCTCGACGTGCATCCCGACCTGCGGGCGACGGTGCTGGTCCCCTCGGCGCGGCTCGCGACGAGCCGCGCGCGCGGCGTGCTCCCCGCGCACGTGCCGCACGCCGACGCGGCGTTCAACGCGGGGCGGTCGGCCCTGCTGGTCGAGGCGCTCACGCGACGCCCCGACCTGCTCCTCGACGCGACCGACGACCGGCTCCACCAGGGGTACCGCGCCGGCGTCATGCCGACGACGTCGGAGCTCGTCCGCGCGCTGCGGGCGCGAGGGCTCGCGGCGACGGTGTCGGGTGCCGGTCCTACCGTCCTCGTCCTGTCCGGGGCGGACCGCCTCGACGAGGTCGCGGGCGTCGCGGACGAGCTCGTCGGGGGGAGCGCGGACTGGTCGGTCAGCCGCCTCGACGTCGACACGCGCGGGGTCGTGGCCGAACGGCTCTGAGCGCTGTCCTGCCGGTGCTAGGATGTTCCCAGCCTTCGGTCACGCTCTCGCATCAGCAGTCGAGCGTTCTCCAGCGCGGAAGTGCCGCGACAGAGCCCGTCCGAGAGAAGGCAATCCAGCCCGCGTCAGATGACGTCGTCGTACCACTGACGCGTGGTGACACCTGCGCACCGGCCGTCACGGCCGGGCGTCGACCACCCGCGGTCCGCCCTCTGAGAGACGGACGCAAACGAGGGGGAAGGGTCCTTCGTGACAGACACCATCGACACCGCCACGAGCAGCGCGACCGGTTCGGCCGCTGCCGGCGGTACCGCCCGGAACGGCGCGCTCTCCACCCTGCGCCTCCCGGAGCTGCAGGCGCTCGCCTCCCAGCTCGGGGTCAAGGGCACGTCCAAGATGCGCAAGGGCGATCTCGTGGACGTCATCCGCGCCCGCACCGGCGAGCAGGGCGCCTCCGAGCGCCCCGCCGCGTCGCGGCGCGACACGGACGCGGCGCCTGCCGCGTCGCGTGAGACGAACGAGGCGCCCGTCGCCTCGGGGCGCGGCCGCAGCCGCCGCGCCGAGCGGCCCGCGGCGAGCCCCGCGGCCGGCACCGACTCCCCGGTGGCGCGCCAGGACGCGCCGTCGGCCGCGAGCCGCGAGGAGCGCACCGCCGCTCCCGTGCTCGACCTCCCGGTGCGCGCCGACGAGCAGCGCGGTGAGCGCCGCGACGGCCGCCGCGACGCCCGCTCGGAGGCCGCGGCCGCCGTCGCCGAGGCGCTCGGCGAGGGGGTGCGCACGCGCGACACCTCGAACGAGTCGCCCGACGAGCGCGCCGCGCGCGCCGCCGCCGCCGTCGGTCTCGTCACGGGCGAGCGCGGCTCGCGCCGTGCGGGTCGGGGCACCGGCGCACCGCGCACGGGCGAGGGCGACGCCGATGCGCCGCGCGGCGACCGCCAGCGCGACCAGCAGGGCGGCGAGCGCCAGCGCGAGCAGCAGCCGGAGAAGCAGTCCGGCCAGCAGTCCGTTCAGCAGTCCGGTCAGCAGGGCCGCGGCGAGCGTCAGGGCGACCGCCGCGACGACCGCCAGCTCCTCGACGACGAGCGCGGCGGGCGCCGCCGTCGGGGCCGCGACCGGGGTCGCGACCGCGACCGCAAGCGCGGCCGCAACCGCCAGGGTCCGGACCTCTCGGGCCTCGACGACATCGAGGTCAACGAGGACGACGTCCTGCTCCCCGTCGCGGGCATCCTCGACATCCTCGACAACTACGCGTTCGTCCGGACGAGCGGCTACCTGCCGGGCAACAACGACGTCTACGTGTCGCTCGGCCAGGTGAAGAAGGCCGGGCTGCGCCGCGGCGACGCCGTGACGGGCGCCGTGCGCCAGCCGCGCGAGGGCGAGAACCAGGGCAACACCGCGCGCCAGAAGTTCAACGCGCTCGTCCGCCTCGACACGGTCAACGGCATGTCGCCCGAGGCGGCGCGCGAGCGTCCGGAGTTCAACCGGCTCACGCCGCTGTACCCGCAGGAGCGCCTGCGCCTCGAGAACTCCGAGGCCACGCGTCTCACGCCGCGCGTCATCGACATCGTCGCGCCGATCGGCAAGGGCCAGCGCGGTCTCATCGTCGCGCCGCCCAAGGCCGGCAAGACGATCATCATGCAGCAGATCGCCAACGCGATCGCCGCGAACAACCCCGAGGTCCACCTCATGGTGGTGCTCGTGGACGAGCGGCCCGAAGAGGTCACCGACATGGAGCGGACGGTCCGCGGCGAGGTCATCGCCTCGACGTTCGACCGCCCCGCGTCGGACCACACGATCGTCGCCGAGCTCGCGATCGAGCGCGCGAAGCGCCTGGTCGAGCTCGGCCAGGACGTCGTGGTGCTCCTCGACTCGCTCACCCGCCTCTCCCGCGCGTACAACCTCGCGGCACCGGCCTCGGGCCGCATCCTGTCCGGTGGTGTGGACGCGTCCGCGCTCTACCCGCCGAAGCGGTTCTTCGGCGCGGCGCGCAACATCGAGAACGGCGGCTCCCTGACGATCCTCGCCTCGGCGCTCGTCGAGACGGGCTCGAAGATGGACGAGGTCATCTTCGAGGAGTTCAAGGGGACGGGAAACATGGAGCTCCGACTGTCCCGCAACCTCGCGGACAAGCGCATCTTCCCGGCCGTGGACGTCAACGCGTCCGGCACGCGCCGCGAGGAGATCCTCATGTCGCAGGACGAGCTGAAGATCATCTACAAGCTCCGCCGCGTCATGGGTGCCCTCGACCAGCAGCAGGCGATCGAGCTGCTGCTCGGCCAGCTCAAGAAGACGCAGACGAACGTCGAGTTCCTGCTGCACGTCCAGAAGACGACGCCCGGCGGGCTGGCCGACGACGACAACGTCGGCCGCACGATCTGACGCGTCGCCCGGTCATCGACGGCGGGTGGCCCCGGGAAGTTCTCGGGGCCCCCGCGCGTTCTGGCACAATGGTTCGTCGGCCTGCGCTCGTCAGGCCGCTTGTCGCCGGTTCACAGGCGCGGTAGCCGCACCTGACCCGGAGACGTCACCCCAAGGAGAAAACCGTGAAGTCTGGTATCCACCCCGAGTACGTCGTCACCGAGGTGACGTGCACCTGCGGGAACACGTTCGTGACGCGCAGCACCGAGACGTCGGGCAAGATCAGCTCCGACGTGTGCAGCGCCTGCCACCCGTTCTACACGGGCAAGCAGAAGATCCTCGACACCGGTGGTCGCGTGGCCCGCTTCCAGGCGCGCTACGGCAAGAAGGACGCCGGCAAGTAGCAGCACCGCAGCGCCGGTGGTCCGAGCCCGACAACCTCTCCAGGGGCAGTCGGTGCGCTCGGACCACCGGCGCTGTCGCGTTGTCGGGGCCGGCCGGACCGGCCGGCCCCGCGACGCGTCCGCGTGCGACCGCACGCCCGGCGCCGCCGCCCCGGGCCGCGACCGCCGTCCCGCACCGCCGTACCGTCCGAGGAGCCGTCCGTGACCGAGTCGTTCGCCGCCGTCGAGCCGTTGCTGGCCGAGCACGCCGAGATCGAGGCGCAGCTCGCCGACCCGGCCGTCCACGCCGACGCGGGCCGCGCCCGCACGCTCGGGCGGCGCTACGCCGAGCTCAACCAGGTCGTGGGCGCCTACCGCGCGTGGCGCGAGGCGAGCGACGACGCCGAGGCCGCGGTCGAGCTCGCCGCGCTGGGCGGCGACGACGGCGACGCGTTCGCGGCGGAGCTCCCGGGCCTGCGTGCCACCGAGGAGGAGGCGCGCGAGCGCCTGCGCCGCGTGCTCGTCCCGCGCGACCCCGACGACGGCCGCGACGTCATCCTCGAGATCAAGGCGGGCGAGGGCGGCGAGGAGTCGGCGCTGTTCGCCGGCGACCTGCTGCGCATGTACCTGCGGTACGCCGAGCGCCGCGGCTGGAAGACGGAGGTCCTGGAGTCGACCGACTCCGACCTCGGCGGCTACAAGGACGTCCAGGTCGCGGTGAAGGCGCGCAGCACGCCGTCCGACCCGGCCGAGGGCGTCTGGGCCAACCTCAAGTACGAGGGCGGCGTGCACCGCGTCCAGCGCGTGCCCGTGACCGAGTCGCAGGGTCGCATCCACACGTCCGCCGCCGGTGTCCTCGTGTTCCCCGAGGTCGAGGACGCGGGCGAGGTCGAGATCGACCCGAACGACCTGCGGATCGACGTCTACCGCTCGTCGGGCCCGGGCGGGCAGTCCGTCAACACGACGGACTCCGCGGTGCGCATCACGCACCTGCCGACAGGGATCGTCGTGTCGATGCAGAACGAGAAGTCCCAGCTCCAGAACCGGGAGCAGGCGATGCGCGTGCTGCGCGCGCGCCTGCTCGCCGCGCAGCAGGAGGCGGCCGCCGCGGAGGCGGCGGACCTGCGGCGCTCCCAGGTGCGGACCGTCGACCGCTCCGAGCGCATCCGCACCTACAACTTCCCGGAGAACCGCATCGCGGACCACCGCACCGGGTACAAGGCGTACAACCTGGACCAGGTGCTCGACGGCGACCTCGACCCCGTCGTGCGCTCGGCCGTGGAGGCGGACGAGGCGGCCCGGCTCGCGGCCGCGGGCGGGGCCTGAGATGCGCGACGCGCGCTCCGGGTCGTCCGTGCCGGTCGAGCCGTCCGTGCCCGCGGCGTCGGTGACCGCCGGGACCGCGGTCCCCGCCGTGCTCACCGTGGACGACCTGCGGCGCGCCGTGCGGGCCGCCGAGGGGATCCTCGCGGAGGCCGGCGTCCCGTCCGCGCGCCACGACGCGGAGGCCCTCGCGGCCTGGAGCCTCGGCCTGCCGCGCCTCGAGTGGTACCGGCTGCCCGCGGGCGACGCCCCGCTCGCCCCGGCGCTGCCCGCGGGCGCGACCGACCGCTTCCTCGCCGACTACGCGGACGCGGTGGAGCGCCGACGGGGACGCGAGCCGCTCCAGCGCATCGTCGGGCACACGGTCTTCCGGCACGTCACGGTCGAGGTGCTCGACGACGTGTTCGTGCCCCGTCCGGAGACGGAGACGGTCGCGCAGGTCGCGATCGACGAGGCGGCACGGCTCCGCGGCGACCCGGAGCGCACGGACCGGCCGCCGCTCGTCGTGGACCTGTGCTGCGGGTCGGGCGTCATCGGGATCAGCGTCGACGTCGAGGTGCCGGGCTCGCGGGTCGTCGCGGTCGACCTCTCGCCCGACGCCGTGCGGGCCACGACGGCGAACGCCGGGCGCGTGGGGTCGGGCACCCAGCGCACGCTCGTCGGTGACGTGGGCGACCCGGCGCTGCTCGCCGAGCTCGACGGGACGGTCGACGTCGTCGTGTCGAACCCGCCGTACATCCCGCCGGACGCGGTGCCGGTCGACCCGGAGGTCCGCGACCACGACCCCGACCTGGCGCTCTACGGGCGCGGCGCCGACGGCCTGGAGGTGCCGCGCGCCGTCGTGCGCGCCGCCGCGCGCCTGCTGCGGCCCGGCGGCCTGTTCGTCATGGAGCACGCGGAGGTGCAGGCGGCCGACGTGCGGGCCGCCGCCCGCGCCGCAGGCGCGTTCGTCGAGGTGCGCACCCTGACGGACCTCACGGGCCGCGACCGCATGGTCGTGGCGCGCCGAGCCGGTGCCGTCGGTGCCGCCGATGACCCAGGGTCCCCGCACGGGCGTGGAAGGATGGACCCGTGAGCTCCGTCCACCCCGTGACCGACCCGAACACCTGGGGCGCCGGCATCGACGAGGCGGTCAACGCGATCTCCCGCGGTGGCCTCGTCGTGCTGCCCACCGACACCGTCTACGGCATCGGCGCCGACGCCTTCGACGCCGAGGCGGTGTCCGCGCTGCTCGCCGCGAAGGGCCGCGGCCGGCACATGCCGCCGCCGGTCCTCGTCCCGGACGCGCGCACGCTCGACGGCCTCGCCACCGACGTGCCCGACGACGCCCGCCGCCTCGTCGAGGCGTTCTGGCCCGGCGGGTTCACCATCATCCTGCGGGCCCAGCCGTCGCTCGCGTGGGACCTCGGCGAGACGCACGGCACGGTCGCCCTGCGCATGCCCGACCACCCGGCCGCGCTCGCGCTCCTGCGCCGCACCGGGCCCCTCGCCGTGTCGTCCGCGAACGCCACGGGCCGCCCTGCGGCGCTGCACGTCGACGACGCGCGCGAGCAGCTCGGCAGCGCCGTCGGCGTCTACCTCGACGGCGGGACGGCGCCCGGGGGAGTGGCGTCCACGATCGTCGACGCGACGTCCGGCGCACTGCGCGTCGTGCGGCAGGGCGCCGTGACGCTCGAGCAGCTGCGCGAGGTCGCGCCCGTCCTCGGACCCGACGACGAGCTGGCCGCCGAGGCCGCTCCGGAGGGGCCAGGGCCCGCGCCCACCGACGCCCTGGCCGACGCGTCTACCGAGACCCGAGGCTCCGGCGACGCCGGGGAGCCGGAGGCGAACGGCGGGTGAGGGTCTACCTGCTCGTGATGCTCGTCGCCGCGGCGGTGACGTTCCTCGCGACACCCTTCGCGCGCTGGGTCGCGCTGCGCACGGGCGCCATCACGGCGGTGCGCGACCGCGACGTCCACACGATCCCGACCCCCCGGCTCGGCGGCCTCGCGATGCTGCTGGGGCTGGTCGTGGCGGTCGTCTTCGCGTCGCAGATGCCCTTCCTCGAGAGCGTGTTCGTCGGCGAGGTCGCGGGGCAGATGGTCGCCGACGCGCGGATCTGGGGGATCGTCGGGGCGGCGGCGATCGTCTGCCTCCTCGGCATCGCCGACGACATCTGGGACCTCGACTGGATGACCAAGCTCGCGGGCCAGGTGCTCGCGGCAGGGCTCATGGCGAGCCAGGGCGTCGTGCTGTTCACGCTGCCCATCCCCATCGGGGAGCAGCAGCTCATCTGGTCCTCGCGCCTCCAGCTCGTCGCGACGATCCTCGTGGTCGTGGTGGCGATGAACGCCGTGAACTTCGTGGACGGCCTCGACGGCCTCGCGGCCGGCCTGGTCGCGATCGGGGGCGCCGCGTTCTTCCTCTACTCGTACGTGCTCACGCAGAAGGCGAGCGCCGACGACTACTCGAGCCTCGCGACCCTCGTCATCGCGGCCCTCGTCGGCATCTGCGTCGGGTTCCTGCCGCACAACTTCCACCCCGCCCGGATCTTCATGGGGGACTCGGGCTCGATGGTCCTCGGCCTCGTGTTCTCCGCCGCGGCGATCGTCGTGACGGGCCGGGTCGACACGACCACGCTCTCCGGCGCCCAGCAGATCCCGGCGTTCATCCCGCTCCTCCTGCCGCTCGCGGTGATCCTCCTGCCGCTGCTCGACATGGTCATGGCGGTCGTGCGCCGCGTCGCGCGCGGCAAGTCCCCGTTCCACCCGGACCGCATGCACCTGCACCACCGGATGCTCGCGATCGGGCACTCGCACCGGCGCGCGGTGCTCATCCTCTACGTCTGGACGGCCGTGTTCGCGTTCGCCGCTGTCGCGCTGGTCCAGTGGCACTGGCACGGTGTCGCCGCAGGCCTCGCGGCGGCCGTCGTGGCCGCTGCGCTCCTCACGCTCGGACCCCTGCGCACGCGCGGGCGGTTCCTCGACGACGACGCCGCCGCGTCGGTCGACGTCCCGCCGGTCCTCGCGCCCCCCACCCCCTCCGCGCCCGGGTCGACCGACCCGGCCGCGTCGTCCGCCGTCCCCACCCCGCCGAAGGAAGCCCTGAGATGACGACGAGCCAGCCCGAGCCCGCCCGCCCGGACGACCGACCGGACGCCAGGTCGGAGGGCGCGTCGGACGGTACGGCGACCGGCGGCCCCGTCGAGCAGACGATCGGTGCGCACGGACGCGCGGTGCGCGCGGTGTTCCGGAGCGCGCTGCGCGACGTGCTGGTGCTGCTGGGGGCGCTGACGGTGCTCGGCGTCGCCGTCGGCGCGCTCGTCGCCGGGCTGCCGGGGGTCTGGGGCGCGCTCCTGGGCGTGGGCGTCGCGCTGATCTTCTCCGCGACCACGGTCTGGACGATGCTGCGCACCGTCGACTCGAGCCCGACGACGACGGCGGCGATCGTCATGGCGAGCTGGCTCGGCAAGATGGTGGTGCTCGTCGCGGTCCTCGTCGTCCTGCGTGGCATGGACTTCTACGACCGCTGGGTGTTCGCCGGGGTCCTGCTCGTCGGGGTGATGGGCTCCGCGGCGCTCGACTACCGGGCGGTGAGCAGGGGACGGATCCCCTACGTCGACCCCACGGCGCGCTGACGTACCACCGACGCGCGGTCGACGTACCACGAGGTCGCCGGGCCGGGGGAGAGACCCTCGTCCCGCAGCATGAGCAAAATGTCACAAGCGGCCGGGAACGGCGAGAGCACGCGGATCCATACGTTAGGCTACTGGCGAATCCATGACGGCCAGGTCCGACGGCGTGCCCACCCACGGGTGACGGCTGCCCGGACCACACGACCATTGGGAGTCCACCCTGTCCACGCTTGCGACCCCCGTGCTCCTCGCTGCATCCGAGAGCGAAGGTGGCTTCCACGCGCCGTCCATCGCCGACTTCTTCCCGCCGGCGATCCTCTTCGAGGGCACCATCTTCCAGATCGACCGGATCTGGATCGTCCGGATCGTGGCCACGATCGTCCTCCTCGCGATCTTCGTCGTCGCCGCGCGTCGGGCGCGCCTTGTCCCCGGGCGCTTCCAGAACGCGATCGAGATGATGCTGGACTTCGTCCGGGTCCAGATCGTCGAGGAGATCATGGGCAAGGAGCACGCCAAGCGCTTCGTCCCGATGATCACGACGATCTTCTTCGCGGTCCTCGCCTTCAACCTCACGGGCATCATCCCCGGCCTCAACATGGCGGGGACCGCCCGCATGGGCCTGCCCTTCCTGCTCGCGCTGTGGGTGCTCGTCACCTACTGGGCCGTGGGCATCAAGGCGCACGGCCTCGGCGGCTACCTCAAGAACAGCCTCTTCCCCCCGGGGATCCCGGCGCCGATCTACCTGATCGTCACCCCGATCGAGCTGCTCCAGATCCTCATCATCCGGCCGGCCTCGCTCGCCATCCGTCTCGTCGCCAACATGGTCGCCGGCCACATCATGCTGGTGCTGTGCTTCGCCGCGACGCAGTACTTCGTGTTCGAGGCGGTCCCCGCGATGAAGGCCTTCGGCGTGCTGACGCTCGCCGGCGGGCTGATCTTCACGCTCTTCGAGCTCCTCGTCGCGGCCCTGCAGGCCTACATCTTCGCGCTCCTCGCGTCGGTGTACCTCAACATCGCGCTCGAAGAGGAGCACTGACCCGAGGCCGCACCGCGCGCCCCGACCGACCCTCTCCCACCACGCACCACTCAATGTGACGCCCGGCCGACCGGTCGGGCGCCCAACGGAAGGAACGAGCACACGTGGACGTCACCACCCTCGCCGAGGTCTCCGGCAGCATCAACACGATCGGCTACGGCATCGCCGCGATCGGCCCGGGCATCGGCCTCGGCATCCTCATCGGCAAGACCGTCGAGGGCATGGCCCGCCAGCCTGAGGTCGCCGGCCAGCTGCGCGCCACCATGTTCCTCGGTGTCGCGTTCGTCGAGCTGCTCGCGCTGCTCGGGCTCGTCGCCGGCTTCCTCTTCCAGTGATGACGGCGCTGGCTGACGCCGCGCTGACCCTCGCGGCGGAGACCGGCGAGGAGCCGGCAGGCATCGACCTGTTCCTCCCCGCCGACTACGACATCCTGTGGTCGGCCGTCGTCCTCGTCATCATCGCGGTCGTCTTCTACAAGGCGGTCCTGCCGAAGTTCCAGGCGGTCCTGGACGAGCGCACCGCGAAGATCGAGGGCGGTCTGGCCAAGGCGGAGTCCGCCCAGGCCGAGGCCGCGGCGGCGCTGGCGGAGTACCACCAGCAGCTCCAGGAGGCACGCACCGAGGCGGCGAAGATCCGTGAGGAGGCGCGCGCCGAGGGTTCGGCCATCGTCTCCGACCTGCGGGCCAAGGCGTCCGACGACGCCGCGCGCATCGTCGAGACGGCGCACCGCCAGATCGAGGCCGAGCGCCAGCAGGCCGCGGTCTCGCTGCGCAACGACGTCGGTCTGCTCGCGACGGAGCTCGCCTCCAAGATCGTGGGCGAGTCGCTCGCCGACTCGGCACGCCAGAGCCGCGTCGTCGACCGCTTCCTCGACGAGCTCGAGGCCGCGGGTCCCGCGGCGGCGAGCGCGGCGGGCACCGGTCCCGGCACCGAGGAGCGCTGATGCGCGGAACGAGCGGCGAGTCCCTGACGCAGGCGCGGGACCGGTTCGAGCCGGTCCTGCGCTCGGCGGGCGAGAGCGCGCTCGCGCTCGGCGAGCAGCTCTTCGCGGTCACGGCGGCGCTCGACGAGTCGGCGCCGCTGCGGCGCTCGCTCGCGGACCCGTCGCGCTCCGGTGCGGACAAGGCCGGGCTCGTTACGGCCGTCCTCGCGTCGGGCTTCGACGAGCGCGTCGTCGACCTCATGGCCGGGCTCGTCCGGTCGCGGTGGTCGCGCGAGAGCGACCTCGCGGACGCGACCGAGCGTCTCGGCCTGGAGGCGGTCCTCGCGTCCGCCCAGGCGCGCGGTGCGCTCGAGCAGGTCGAGGACGAGCTCTTCCGGACGTCGCGCGCGCTCGTCGGGCAGCGCGAGGCACGGCAGATCCTCTCCGACGACACGATCGCCCCCGAGCGTCGCGCCGCCTTCGTGCACGCGCTGCTCGGCGGGAAGGCCGACCGTGCGACCGAGGTCCTCGCGGTCCACGCGACGCGCGCGCTGCGCGGGCGCCGGTTCGTCCCGACGCTGGGCTGGATCGGTGAGGTCGCGGCCGAGCGTCGGCAGCGCCTCGTCGCCTCCGTGACGTCGGCGACGGTGCTCACGCAGGCACAGCTCGACCGGCTCTCGACGCTGCTCGAGCGGGCCTACGGGCGCGCCGTGCAGCTCAACGTCACGGTCGACCCCGCCGTGCTCGGCGGGATGCGCGTCCAGGTCGGTGCCGACGTCGTGGACTCCACGGTGCTGTCCCGGCTGGCCGACGCACGCCGACGTCTCGTGAGCTGACGAAGCCCACCCTTCCGACCGACGACCGTCCTGCCGGCCACCGGCCGCACAACCGACAAACGTTCGACCGCACCCGAACCACGAGGTGCGGCCACGACAGGAGAAGAGCAATGGCTGAGCTGACGATCCGGCCGGAGGAGATCCGGGCCGCTCTGGACAGCTTCGTGAAGTCCTACGAGCCCGAGGGCGCCGTGTCCGAGGAGGTGGGCCGGGTCACCCTGGCCGCCGACGGCATCGCCCAGGTCGAGGGTCTCCCGGGCGCGATGGCCAACGAGCTGCTGCGCTTCGAGGACGGGACCCTCGGTCTCGCCCTCAACCTCGACGTCCGCGAGATCGGTGTCGTCGTGCTCGGCGAGTTCACCGGCATCGAGGAGGGGCAGGAGGTCCGTCGCACGGGCGAGGTCCTCTCCGTCCCGGTCGGTGACGGCTACCTCGGTCGCGTCGTCGACCCGCTGGGCAACCCGATCGACGGCCTCGGCGAGGTCGCGACGGAGGGCCGCCGCGCCCTCGAGCTCCAGGCGCCCGGCGTCATGGCGCGCAAGTCGGTCCACGAGCCCCTCCAGACGGGCCTCAAGGCGATCGACTCGATGATCCCGATCGGCCGCGGTCAGCGTCAGCTGATCATCGGTGACCGCCAGACGGGCAAGACGGCGATCGCGATCGACACGATCATCAACCAGAAGGCGAACTGGGAGTCGGGCGACCCGACGAAGCAGGTCCGCTGCATCTACGTCGCCATCGGCCAGAAGGGCTCGACGATCGCGTCGGTCCGCGGCGCCCTCGAGGAGGCCGGCGCGCTCGAGTACACGACGATCGTCGCGGCCCCGGCGTCCGACCCGGCGGGCTTCAAGTACCTCGCCCCGTACACCGGCTCGGCCATCGGCCAGCACTGGATGTACGGCGGCAAGCACGTCCTCATCGTGTTCGACGACCTGTCGAAGCAGGCCGAGGCGTACCGCGCCGTGTCGCTGCTGCTGCGCCGCCCGCCGGGCCGCGAGGCGTACCCCGGTGACGTCTTCTACCTGCACTCCCGCCTCCTCGAGCGTTGCGCGAAGCTCTCGGACGAGCTCGGCGCGGGCTCGATGACGGGTCTGCCGGTCATCGAGACGAAGGCGAACGACGTCTCGGCGTACATCCCGACGAACGTCATCTCCATCACGGACGGGCAGATCTTCCTCCAGTCCGACCTCTTCAACGCGGACCAGCGTCCGGCCGTCGACGTCGGCATCTCGGTGTCCCGCGTCGGTGGTGACGCCCAGGTGAAGGCGATGAAGAAGGTCTCGGGCACGCTGAAGCTCGAGCTCGCGCAGTACCGCTCGCTCGAGGCGTTCGCGATGTTCGCGTCCGACCTCGACGCGGCGTCGCGCGGCCAGCTCCAGCGTGGTGCGGTCCTCATGGAGCTGCTCAAGCAGGGCCAGTACTCGCCGTTCCCGGTCGAGGAGCAGGTCGCGTCGATCTGGGCCGGCACCAAGGGCAAGCTCGACGACGTCCCCGTGGAGGACGTGCGTCGCTTCGAGTCCGAGATGCTCGACCACCTGCGTCGTAACACGGACGTCTTCTCGACGATCGTCGAGACGGGCAAGCTCGAGGACGCGACCGAGGCGCAGCTCTCGGAGGCGGTCGACGCCTTCCGTGCCGGCTTCCTCAAGGGTGACGGCACGCCGCTCGTCGGCGGCGACACCGAGGACGAGACCGAGACGGAGATCGAGCAGGAGCAGATCGTCCGGCAGAAGAGGGCCTGAGCATGGCCGGATCCCAGCGCGTCTACAAGCAGCGGATCAAGTCGACGCAGTCGCTCAAGAAGATGTTCCGCGCGCAGGAGCTCATCGCCGCGTCGCGCATCGGCAAGGCCCGCGACCGCACCGCGGCCGCGGCGCCGTACGCCCGGGCGATCACCCGGGCGGTGTCGGCCGTCGCGACGCACACGACGACGCAGCACCCGCTGACGAGCGAGCGCACGGACACGAACCGTGTCGCGGTGCTCGTCGTCGCGTCCGACCGCGGCATGGCCGGCGCCTACTCGGCGTCGATCATCCGCGAGACGGAGCGCCTCGTGGAGCGGCTCACCACCGAGGGCAAGGAGGTCGCGCTCTACGCGGCCGGCCGTCGGGCGATCCAGTACTACACGTTCCGCGGGCGCGAGCTCGCGGGCACGTGGTCGTACGGCTCGGACGCCCCGAACGCGGAGGTCGCCGGCGAGATCGCCGAGACCCTGCTCGGAGCGTTCCTCGCCCCGGCCGCCGAGGGCGGCGTGAGCGAGCTGCACATCGTCTACACGCAGTTCGTCAACATGGTCACGCAGCGCCCCCGCGTCGTGCGGATGCTCCCGCTCGAGGTCGTCGAGGGCGTCGCCCCCGCCGGCAAGCACGACGTGCTCCCGCTGTACGACTTCGAGCCCTCGCCGGAGGCGGTGCTCGACGCGCTGCTCCCGCGCTACGTGCGCAGCCGGATCTTCAGCTGCCTCCTCGAGGCGGCGGCGTCCGAGCTCGCGGCGCGTCAGCGGGCGATGCACACCGCGACGGACAACGCGGAGGACCTCATCCGCAACTACACGCGGCTCGCGAACCAGGCGCGCCAGGCGGACATCACCCAGGAGATCAGCGAGATCGTCTCGGGTGCCGACGCCCTGGCGGCGTCATGACGGGCCGCGAGGCCCGCGCGGCCAGCACCATCACCGACATCCTGACCGAACCCGCCGGGGACCACTCCGGCACTGCGAAGCGAGGCCAGCAATGACCGCCACCACCGTGGAAGCACAGGTCGAGCACTCCAGCGGTCCCGGCGTGGGCCGAGTCGCTCGTGTGATCGGCCCCGTCGTGGACATCGAGTTCCCGGCGGACGCCATCCCCGACATCTACAACGCGCTGACCGTCGAGATCGACCTGTCGTCGCAGGGCGAGGGCGAGAAGTCCTTCACGCTCACGCTCGAGGTCGCCCAGCACCTGGGCGACTCGCTCATCCGCGCGATCGCCCTCAAGCCGACGGACGGCCTCGTCCGCGGCGCGCAGGTCACCGACACGGGCGCCCCGATCAGCGTCCCCGTCGGCGACGTCACCAAGGGCAAGGTCTTCAACGTCACGGGCGACGTCCTCAACGCCGAGCCCGGCGAGACGATCGAGATCACCGAGCGCTGGCCGATCCACCGCAAGCCCCCGGCGTTCGACCAGCTCGAGTCGAAGACCACGATGTTCGAGACGGGCATCAAGGTCATCGACCTCCTCACCCCGTACGTCCAGGGTGGGAAGATCGGTCTCTTCGGTGGTGCGGGCGTCGGCAAGACGGTCCTCATCCAGGAGATGATCCAGCGCGTCGCGCAGGACCACGGCGGTGTCTCGGTGTTCGCCGGCGTCGGCGAGCGCACGCGTGAGGGCAACGACCTCATCCACGAGATGGAGGACGCGGGCGTCTTCGACAAGACGGCCCTCGTCTTCGGCCAGATGGACGAGCCCCCGGGCACGCGTCTTCGCGTCGCGCTCTCCGCGCTGACCATGGCGGAGTACTTCCGTGACGTGAAGAAGCAGGACGTCCTCCTGTTCATCGACAACATCTTCCGCTTCACGCAGGCGGGTTCCGAGGTGTCGACGCTGCTCGGGCGCATGCCGTCCGCGGTCGGCTACCAGCCGAACCTCGCCGACGAGATGGGTCTGCTCCAGGAGCGCATCACCTCGACGCGTGGTCACTCGATCACGTCGCTCCAGGCGATCTACGTCCCGGCGGACGACTACACCGACCCGGCGCCGGCGACGACGTTCGCGCACCTCGACGCGACGACCGAGCTCTCCCGTGAGATCGCCTCGCGCGGTCTCTACCCCGCGGTGGACCCGCTCGCCTCGACGAGCCGCATCCTCGACCCGCGCTACGTGGGCCAGGAGCACTACGACGTCGCGACGCGCGTGAAGTCGATCCTGCAGCGCAACAAGGAGCTCCAGGACATCATCGCGATCCTCGGTGTGGACGAGCTCTCGGAGGAGGACAAGACGGTCGTCGCGCGTGCGCGCCGCATCCAGCAGTTCCTCTCCCAGAACACCTACATGGCCGAGAAGTTCACCGGCGTCGTGGGCTCGACCGTCCCGCTGAGCGAGACCATCGAGGCGTTCAAGAAGATCGCCGACGGCGAGTTCGACCACATCTCCGAGCAGGCCTTCTACAACATCGGTGGCCTCGAGGACCTCGAGCGCAACTGGGCCCGCATCCAGAAGGAGTACGGCGCCTGACCCGACGCTCGCACGGGGCCGGGCCGCACGGTCCGGCCCCGTGGGCGTCGCTCCCGACCCGGTCCGCCGCACGCGGACCGGGCGTCGTCCCGGACAGCACACCGGGCATGAACCGCCCATGAAGGAGTTCCCGTGGCACAGCTGAACGTCGACCTCGTGGCGGCGGACCGCAAGATCTGGTCGGGCCGCGCGCAGCGGGTCACGGCCCCCGCGGCGGACGGCGAGATCGGCATCCTCGCGGACCACTCGCCGCTGCTCTCCGTGCTGCAGGAGGGCTCGGTACGCATCGCGGGCGAGGGGGAGTCCCTCGAGGTCCGCGTCTCCGGCGGGTTCCTCTCCGTCGACTCGAACCAGGTCACGATCGTCGCGGACTCGGTCGAGTCCGTACCGGCCCGCTGACCTTCGCCCGACCATGACGCCCCTGGCCTGGATCGCGCTCGGACTGCTCGTCCTCGTCCTTGTCGCGATCGGGCTGGGGGCGTGGCGTCTGCGGGCCCTGTCGCACCGCGTCGGCTCGTTCGAGTGCGGCGCGCGACGCGCGGCCGCCCCCGGGGCCCCGTGGGTCGCGGGCATCGCGCACTACGGCGTCGGCCGCATCGACTGGTGGCGCCTGTGGTCGGTCTCGCTCCGGCCGGCCCGCACGTGGTCCCGCTACGACCTCGTCATCGCGGGTCGCGAACCGCTCGCGGGCGGGAGCGCCGACACCTACCTCGTCCGGTGCCGCTACCGCGGCGAGGACTTCGAGCTCACGATGTCGCGGGCCGCCTACGAGGGCCTCGCCTCCTGGCTGGAGGCCGCGCCCCCGGGCCGGCGCGACGTCGTCGTCTGAGGCGTCGCCCGGAGGGCAGACGCCGTGACCGGACCGCCCACCACCGACCCGGAGGACCTGCCTCATGCGTCTCGTCGTCGCCCGCTGCTCCGCCCGCTACACCGGCCGCCTGTCCGCGCACCTGCCGCTCGCGACGCGCGTGCTCATCGTCAAGGCCGACGGGAGCGTGCTGCTGCACTCGGACGGCGGGTCGTACAAGCCGCTGAACTGGATGAGCCCGCCCTGCACGCTCGCGGTGCGCGCGCCCTCCGACGAGGCGCGTGAGCGTGGCGTGACGGAGGTCTGGGCCGTGCAGCACGCGAAGAGCGACGACCGGCTGGAGATCGAGCTGCACGAGGTGCAGCACGACAGCTCGCACGAGCTCGGCATCGACCCGGGGCTCGTCAAGGACGGCGTCGAGGCCCACCTCCAGGAGATGCTGGCCGCGCAGATCGAGCTGCTCGGCTCGGGCCACACCCTCGTGCGCCGCGAGTACCCGACGGCGATCGGCCCCGTCGACATCCTCGCCAAGGACCCGCTCGGCGCGACGGTCGCGGTCGAGATCAAGCGCCGGGGCGACATCGACGGCGTCGAGCAGCTCACGCGCTACCTCGAGCTGCTCAACCGCGACCCGCTGCTCGCGCCCGTGCGCGGCGTGTTCGCCGCGCAGGAGATCAAGCCGCAGGCGCGCGTGCTCGCGACGGACCGCGGCATCGGCTGCCTCGTGCTCGACTACGACGCGATGCGCGGCGTCGACGACGTCGACTCGCGCCTCTTCTGACGCCCGACCCCGACCCGCCGAGCATGCGGTCGTGGTCCGTCCCGGCCCCGGGACGGACCATGACCGCATGCTCGTCTCTCCGGGACCGGCTGCTCGGCGGCTGACGGCGGCCACGTACCACGGGATACGCCGGCGATCCGGACTCTGCGCCGTCCCTGCTCCGCACATGCTGGTGTCGCGTCGTGGTATTTTTTGAACATGTTCAAAAAGAACCCGGCATGAGCGCCACGCCGAAGTCCGAGCGGACCCGCGCGCACCTGCGCGAGGTCGCGATCCGGATGCTGCGCGACGTCGGCTACGAGCGCACGACGATGCGTGCCGTCGCCGCGGAGGCGGGCGTGAGCACGGGGAACGCGTACTACCACTTCCCGTCGAAGGACGCGCTCGTCCAGGAGCTCTACCTCGACGTGCAGCGCGAGCACGCCGTGCTCGCCGCGCCGGTCCTCGCGGCGGGCGGGTCGCTCTCCGACCGGCTGCGCGGCGTGTGGGGCGCGGCGATCGACGCGTTCGCCCCGTTCCACGCGTTCGGCGCGGAGTTCGTCTCGGTCGCGATCCGTCCGGGCTCCGACGCGAGCCCGTTCTCGGCAGCGTCGACCGACGCGCGCGACCTCTCGCGGGACCTCGTCGAGGAGGTCGTGGCGGGGACGTCGTCGCGCGTGCCGGCGTACCTCCGCCCGCGCCTTCCCGAGCTGCTGTGGCTCGCGCAGCTCGGCATCACGCTCTTCTGGGTCTACGACTCGTCGCCCGGGTTCGCGCGCACGCGCCGCCTCGTCGACGGCGGCGCCGCGCTCGTCGGCAGCCTCGTCCGGCTCGCGCGCCTGCCGGTCGCCCGCGGCGTGGTCGACGACGCCCTGCGCCTCGTCCGGGACGTCTCGGCGCCGACCCCGGGCCGCGAGGTGTCGTCGTGAGCCCCGCGGGGGAGGCGGTGGTCGGGCTGCTCGTGGCGCTCGGCGCGGTGGTCGTGCTCCCGCTGGGCCTCCGGCTCCTCGGGCCGCAGGTCGTCCCGGCGCCGCGCAGCGCCGCCTGGCCGCTCGCCGGTGCCGCCGCCGTCGCGAGCCTTCTGCTGCCGCACAGCCGGCTGGCCGTCGTGCTGACGTTGCCCTTCGTGCTCGCGTCCGCCGTCCTGCTCGGGGCGGGCGTCCGTCTGGCGGTGCGGACGCTGCGCCCCGGGACGGGACGATCTCTCCGGCCGCGAGCACGCGCCGTCGCGCCCGGCGGCCGGGGTGAGATCCCGGGCGAGGTACCGCCGCGCGTCGACCTCGCCGCACGGGTGGCGACCGTGACCGCGCTCGTGCTGCCCGCGGTGGGGGCGAGCGCCCTCGTCGCCGAGCGGGCGGAGTGGGGGCTGCTCGGGTTCTCGGGCACCTACCTCGCGCTCACGGTGCCGCACATGCTCTACGCGGGCTTCGGGGCGGCGCTCGTCGCCGGGGCGGTCGCCCGGCTCGCCCCGGACGACCGGCTCGCGACGGCGGGCGCCTGGGGCGTCCCGGCCGGGACGGCGCTCGTGCTCGCCGGGTACCTCGTGGGCGACGTCGCCGAGCTCGTCGGGGCGGTCGTCCTCACCCTCGCGCTGTGGGCGACGGCGGCCGCCGTCGCGCGGTCGCTCGCACGACCGGGCGGACGACCGGCCGCGGCCCGGGTGCTGCTCGGGACGGCGGCCGGCGTCGTGAGCGCGTCGATGGTGCTCGCGCTGTGGTGGGCGGGTGGCGAGGCCCTCGGGTTCGCGCACCCGAGCCTCGACGTCATGGCCGCGACGCACGGGGTCGGGAACGCGCTCGGCTTCGTGCTGTGCGCGGTGCTCGGCGTCCGGCTGCTCGCGCGCGACGGCACGACCCCGGCCCCGGCAGGGGACTCGGACCCGACGAGCCCCCGCCCGGGGGCCGAGAGGAGCACGGCATGACGTTCACCTACCCCGAGGTCGGGGCGACGCGCACGGACCGCTGGCCCACCGGGTACCGGCACCTGCACGTGCGACGCCGCCTCACCGACCGCGCCCGGCCGCCCGAGGACCTCGCGCGGCTCGGCGAGCAGCTCCTCACGTGGCAGGTGCACGCCGCGGCACGCGTACGCCTCGAGACGGACGCCGCGGTCGCCGCCCCGGGCGTGCGGGTCACGACCCTGCTGGGTGTCGGGCGCCTGCGCCTGCACGAGCCGTGCGAGGTCGTGTGGGTCGAGCGCACCGAGGACCGCGTGGGCTTCGCCTACGGGACGCTCCCGGGGCACGCGTTCGTGGGGGAGGAGCGCTTCGCCGTCGAGCGCGACGACGCCGGCGACCTGTGGTGGCGCATCGACGTCTTCAGCCGGCCCGTGCTGTGGTGGGTGCGCCCGTTCTCGTTCGCTGTGCCGACGTTCCAGCGGCTGTTCGCGCTGCACCTCGGGCGCGGTGCGCGGCGGCTCCTCGAGGCGTCCGACGGCTGACCCGAGAGGTTTGCACGCCGGGTGTACGAAGTGCGCCAGAATGGTCTCATGACCGACGCCGACCGCAGCCCCCGTCCCGACCAGCAGCCCGGCACCGCGCGCGTCCTCGCGGGCCGCGTCGTCACTCCGGACGGGGTGCTCGACGACGGCGTCGTGGCCGTCCGCGACGGGCGGGTCGCGTGGGTCGGGCCGCGCGCGGGGGCGGCGGCCGCCGGGTTCCACGACGTCCCCGCGGGGGACGGGGCGACCCTGCTCCCGGGCCTCGTGGACGTGCACGACCACGGCGGCGGCGGATCGAGCTTCCCCGACGCCACGAGCGCGGCCGACGCGCTCGGCGGGGCCCGCGAGCACCTGCGGCACGGCACCACGAGCCTCGTCGCGTCTCTCGTGACCGCGCCCCGTGATGTCCTGCTCGCCCGCGCGGCGACGCTCGCCGACCTCGCGGAGGCGGGCGAGATCGTCGGCATCCACCTCGAGGGCCCGTTCCTCTCCGAGGTGCGGTGCGGCGCGCAGAACCCGCACGACATGCTCGACGGCGACCCGGGCCTCGTCCGGGAGATCGCCGCCGCGGCCCGCGGGTACCTGCGCACCATGACGGTCGCGCCGGAGGTGCCTGGCGTCGTCGGGCCCGGGGGTGTGATCGAGACGCTCGTCGAGGTCGGCGCCGTGCCCTCGATCGGGCACACGGACGCGACCACGGAGCAGACCGAGGCGGCGATCGCGGCGGGCCTCGCGGCCTTCGCTGCCGCGGGCCGGCCGGGCGCGCGGCTGACCGCGACGCACCTGTTCAACGGGATGCGGCCGCTGCACCACCGCGAGCCCGGGCCCGTCGCCGCGTGCCTCGCGGCGGCCGCGCGCGGGGAGATGGTCGTCGAGCTCGTCGCCGACGGCACCCACCTCGCGCACGGCACGATCCGCAGCGTCGTCGAGCTCGTCGGCCCGCACGTCGGGGCGGACGGCGCGGTCGCCGGGCCCGACGCCGTCGCGCTCGTCACGGACGCGATGGCGGCGGCGGGCATGGCGGACGGCTCGTACGAGCTCGGCCCGATGCGCGTCACGGTCGCGCACGGTGTCGCGCGCCTCACCGAGGGCGGCGCGATCGCGGGCGGCACGTACCACCTGCTCGACGTCGTGCGCGAGACGGTCGCGGCGGGCGTGCCGCTCGGGGACGCGGTCCGCGCGGCGTCGTGGACCCCGGCCGGGGTGCTCGGCCTGGACGACCGCGGCGGCCTGGTCGCCGGGCTGCGGGCCGACGTCGTCGTGACGGACCCCGACCTGCGGGTGCGCGAGGTGCTGCGCGCCGGGGAGAGCGTCGACCTCTCGGTCTGACCCATCCGGCGCCCGAGGGGCGCGGGTCGAGCCGCCGGGCAGCAGTGCTGCCGCCCGGCGGCTCGTGCGCGTCCGGACGTCGCCGCAGGTCGGCGCGCCCGCGGAAACGAGAGAGCGTGCTCTCGCACGACGGACTTGACTCCACCCATTTGTTCAACCAATACTCGTAACATCGAAGCGCTTCGACGACGCGTTTCGACGAAGCGCTTCGACGGCCGAGGTGCGGGACCGGACCACAGGGGAGTGGTGAGGATGGCGACGATGCAGGACGTGGCGCGACGCGCGCAGGTCTCGCTGAGCACGGTCTCGTACGCCCTGTCCGGCACGCGTCCGGTCTCCGACGCCACGCGTCGGCGCATCGAGGACGCCATGGCCGAGCTCGGCTACCAGCCCAACGCGATGGCCCGCGGCCTCGCGTCCCGCCGCAGCCACGTGCTGGCCCTCATCTACCCCGCGATGGAGAAGGGCCTCGGCGGCACGGTCGCGGAGTTCGTCTCGTCAGCGGCGGAGACCGCGCGCGAGAACGGCTACCACCTGGTCCTGTGGCCCTTCCGCACGACCCAGGCGCCGGAGGTCCGCGACCTCGTGCGCCAGGGGATGGCGGACGGCGTCCTGCTCATGGAGGTCGCGCTCGACGACGCGCGGGTCGACGTGCTGGACGAGGCCGGCGTCCCGTACACGATGATCGGCCGGACGCGCGACGTCTCCGACCGGCCGTCGGTCGACATCGACTTCGAGCGCACGACGGACGACGCGGTCCAGCACCTCGTCGACCTGGGGCATCGGCACGTGGCGCTCGTCAACCACTCGCAGGCGACGGCGGACGACGGCTACGCGCCGACGTTCCGTGCCGAGGAGGGCTTCGAGGCGGCGATGCGCCGTCGCGGGCTCGAGCCGGTCGCGCTGCGCGTCGACGAGTCGCCGAGCGCCGGCCGCGACGCCGTCGCGACGCTGCTCGCGCGCGAGCCGCGCCTCACAGCGTTCGTCACCATGAACGAGATCGCGACGTTCGGCGTCGTGGCCGAGCTCCAGCAGCGCGGCGTCGCGATCCCCGGCGACATGTCGATCCTGTCGATCGTCACGTCGCCCGGCGTCGGGGAGATGAGCAACCCGCCGCTCACCACCATGCACGCCCCCGGGGCCGAGCTCGGCCGCCTGGGCGTGCAGAAGCTGCTGTCCCTCGTGGACGGCTCCCGTCCGAGCACACCGAACGTGCTCATCCCGTGCGTCCTCGAGCCCGGCAGCAGCGTCGCCCCCGCGGCCGGCCGGGCACCGGACGACGACCCCGAGCCCGCGGCTCGCTGAACACCGACCGGCCGGGCGACGCCCGGCCGCCCTCCGGCCCCCGCCGGAACTCGATGAGGAGGACACGCACATGCTGCGATCCCGGAAGATCTCGCTCGTCGCTGCCGTGGCAGCGCTCCCACTCGCCCTCGGGGCGTGCGGGAGCTCCGGCGGCAGCGGCGGGTCCGACGACCAGACCCTGACGATCTGGCACTACGAGAACGAGGACTCGGCCATGGGCCAGGCCTGGGCCAAGGCGATCGAGATCTTCGAGGAGGAGAACCCGGACGTCGACGTCGTCGTCGAGAAGCAGACGTTCGAGCAGATCCAGAAGAACGCCAAGATCGTCCTCACCGGCGACGACGTGCCGGACGTCATGGAGTACAACAAGGGCAACGCGACCGCCGGCCAGCTCGCCGCGCAGGGCCTGCTGACCCCGCTCACCGACGCGGCGACCGAGCGCGGCTGGGACGAGAAGCTCAGCGGCTCGCTCCAGACGACCGCGACCTACGACGACCAGGGCCTCATGGGCTCGGGCGAGTGGTACGGCGTCCCGAACTACGGCGAGTTCGTGCAGGTCTACTACAACAAGGACATGTTCGCCCAGTACGGGCTCGAGGTGCCGACGACGCTCGAGGAGCTCGAGACCGTCATGCAGGCCTTCAAGGCCCAGGGCGTCACGCCGCTCGCCGAGGCCGGTGCCGAGTACCCGATGGGCCAGCTCTGGTACGAGCTCGTGCTCGCGAACTCGGACCGCGACTTCATCGACCAGTACCAGCTCTTCGACGGCGACCCCGACTTCCACGGTCCCGAGATGACGCAGGCGACCGAGACGCTCGACTCCTGGATCAAGGACGGCTACGTGGCGTCCGACTCCGCGGCGCTCACCGCCGAGGACATGGGTGTCTCGTTCATCAACGGCACCTACCCGATGATGGTCTCCGGCTCGTGGTGGTTCGGCCGCATCGTCGAGGAGATGGACGCCGACTGGGGCCAGTTCAACTTCCCCGGCAACACGCTCCAGGTCGGCTCGTCCGGCAACCTGTGGGTCGTCCCCGCGAACGCGGACTCGCCCGACCTCGCCGAGGAGTTCATCGACGTCACGCTGCGCCCCGAGGTGCAGAACATCCTCGCGGAGAAGGGCGGCCTGCCCGTCGCCGGTGACGCGTCCGTCATCACGGACGAGCGCACGCAGCAGCTCACCGAGAACTTCCAGGCGATCCTCGACGACGACGGCCTCGCGTTCTACCCCGACTGGCCCGTGCCCGGCTACTACGACGTGATCGTCAGCGAGCTCCAGTCGCTCATCAACCAGTCGAAGTCGCCGACCGAGGTGCTCGACGGCCTCGAGTCCGCCTACGTGGACGGCAAGGCGGACCTGCTCGACAGCTGAGCGGAACCGCCCGTCCCGGGCGGCCGGCCGGCACCTGCGTCGGCCGGCCGCCCCGGGCACCACCCGAGCACCGCCCGAGGACCTCCCGCGAAAGAGACCGTCATGACCACCCGCACCGACACCGTGCCCGAGGCCGGGCCCGGACCCGCGCGCGAGGCGTCGCGCGCGACCGCGGCACGCCGCCGTCGTCGCCGGCCCGCCTGGCTCCCGTACCTGCCCTACCTCCTGCCCGGCGCGGTGGCGTTCGTCGTCGTGATCGGCTACCCGTTCGCGATGAACGTCTACTACAGCCTGTTCAAGTGGCGTGGCGGCATGGCGCCGATGCGCTGGTACGGGCTGGGGAACTACGCCGACCTGATGCACGACTCGGCGTTCTGGACCTCGTTCCAGAACTCCATCGCGATGATCCTCGCGATGGTGGTCGTGCCGACCCTCGTCGGCCTCGTGCTCGCCGCCGTGCTGTTCGACTACCTCGGCCGCCGGTTCGGGCCGCGCGTCGCGGCGTTCCTGCGCGCGACGTACTACCTGCCCCAGATCCTCCCGGTCGCCGTGGCCGGCGTGCTGTGGAACTGGATCCTCAACGCCCAGACCGGCGCGCTCAACGTCATGCTGCGCGGGATCGGGGTCGAGAACCCGCCGAACTGGCTGGGCGACACCTCGACCGCGCTGCCGAGCGTCATGCTCGTGCTCATCTGGGTGCAGATCGGCTACCCGGTGGTCATCTTCATGTCCGCGCTCCAGCGCGTGGACCCCGAGCTCTACGAGGCCGCCGAGCTCGACGGCGCCGGCTGGTGGCGGCGCTTCGGGGCCATCACGATCCCGCAGATCCGTCCCGAGACGTTCGTCGTCACGCTCACCTGCACCGTCGCGGCGCTCAAGGTCTTCGGACCGATCTACGTGCTCACGCGCGGCGGCCCCGAGAGCTCCACGCTCGTCCCGAGCTACTACTCGTACCTGAACTTCTTCGACAAGTCGAAGGTCGGCTACGGCGCCGCGGTGGCGACCGTGCTCACCCTCGTCATCATCGTCGTCGCCGTCGTGATCCTCGCGCTGCAGAGCCGCGCCGAGCGTCGTGAGCAGGAGGGCCGCTGATGTCCACCGTCACCACCACCCCCGCGGACGCGGTGGCGCCGGGCGCCGACGCGTCCCGCCCCCGCCGCGCCCTGCGTGCGACGCGGCAGGACGAGCGCTACCGCCGCGGGATCGGCCGCTGGTTCGTGCTCGCCGCGGCGGTCCTGGTCGCGCTCCTCATGCTGTCGCCGTTCGTCATCATGGTGCTCAACGCGTTCAAGTCCCCGGCCGAGTACTCCCAGGACGGGCCGCTGAGCATCCCGAGCGAGCTCTACCTCGACGGCGTCCAGAACTTCTGGACGCGCACGAACTTCCCGCAGAAGCTCTGGAACTCCGTCTTCATCTCGGCACTCGTCGCCGTGTTCGGGACGCTCCTGTCGCTCCTCAGCGCGTACGCGATCGGCGTCGGCCGCATCAAGGGCCGGCTGTGGATCGTCACGCTGTTCCTCGTGGCGAACATGCTGCCGCAGGAGGCGCTCATCTACCCGCTGTTCGACATGGCGCAGAAGGTCGGCCTGTCGAACTCGCAGTGGTCGATCATCATCATCTTCACGGTCATCCAGGCGGCGTTCGGCACCTACCTGCTCTCGTCCGTGCTCGGGACGTTCCCGCCCGCGCTCCTCGAGGCGGCGCAGCTCGACGGCGCCGGCCGCTGGCGCATCCTGTGGCAGGTCGTGTACCCGATCGTCCGGCCGACGCTCGGCGTCCTCATGATCTTCTTCTTCATCTGGACCTGGAACGAGTTCTTCATCCCGCTGGTCATGCTCACGACCAACGACACCCAGACGATCCCCATCGCGCTCGCGTCGCTCCAGGGCGACCGGATGATGGACGCCCCGACGACCAACGCGGGCGCGCTCGTCTCGCTGATCCCCGCGCTGATCTTCTTCCTCATCTTCCAGCGCACCCTCACCCGCGGCGTGACGGCCGGCGCCGTCAAGTGAGGCCCCCGGCCTGACGCCCCGAGACACCGATACGCACCGACGAAGGAAGCACCACCCATGAAGTTCACCGACGGGTACTGGCAGGTCCGACCGGGCATGCACCCGCTCTACGCGGTCGAGGTCGACGACGTCCGCGCGGACGAGGCGGCCGGCACGCTCACCGTGTACGCGCCGACGGCGAAGATCCGCGGCCGGGGCGACACGCTCAACCGCCCGATGCTCACGACGACGTACTCCTCGCCCGCGCCCGGCGTGATCCGCGTGCGCGTCGAGCACCACCAGGGCGCGGTACGCCGCGGCCCGGCGTTCCAGGTGACCGGCGAGCCCGGGTTCCGGCCCGAGGTCGAGGTGCACGACGACGTCGCGGTCCTGCGGTCCAAGGACCTCGCGGTGCGCGTGCACCGGGGCGACCGCTGGCGCGTGGACTTCGAGGCGGACGGCGAGGTCCTCACGTCCTCGCTGCCGAAGTCGGTCGGGCACGTCACGTCGGACGACGGCGGCGCGTGGACGCACGAGCAGCTCGCGCTCGAGCCGGGCGAGCTCGTCTACGGCCTGGGGGAGCGGTTCGGCCCGTTCGTCAAGAACGGCCAGGTGGTGGACATCTGGAACGAGGACGGCGGGACGTCGAGCGAGCAGGCGTACAAGTCCGTGCCGCTCTACCTCACGACCAAGGGCTACGGGGTGTTCGTCGAGCACCCGGAGAAGGTCTCGTTCGAGGTCGCCTCCGAGGTGAACACGCGCGTCCAGTTCTCCGTCGAGGGGCAGTCGCTGGAGTACCTGGTCATCCAGGGCCCCACCCCCAAGGACGTGCTGCGCCGGTACACCGCGCTGACGGGCCGCCCCGCGCGCGTGCCGGCGTGGTCGTTCGGGCTGTGGCTCACGACGTCGTTCACGACGAGCTACGACGAGCAGACCGTGAACGGCTTCATCGACGGCATGGCCGAGCGCGACCTGCCGCTGTCGGTGTTCCACTTCGACTGCTTCTGGATGCGCGAGTACCAGTGGGTCGACTTCGAGTGGGACCCGCGCACGTTCCCCGACCCCGAAGGCATGCTCCGGCGTCTGCACGACCGCGGGCTCAAGGTGTGCGTGTGGATCAACCCGTACGTCGCGCAGCGCTCGCCGCTCTTCGCGGAGGCCGCGGAGCAGGGCTTCCTCGTGAAGCGCGAGGACGGGTCCGTGTGGCAGTGGGACCTGTGGCAGGCCGGCATGGGGCTGGTGGACTTCACCAACCCGGACGCGACGGCGTGGTACGTGGGGAAGCTCGAGGGCCTGCTCGACCAGGGCGTCGACTGCTTCAAGACCGACTTCGGCGAGCGGATCCCCGTCGACGGGATCGCGTGGCACGACGGCTCCGACCCGCGCAAGATGCACAACTACTACGCCCAGCTCTACAACGAGGCCGTCTTCCGGCTGCTCGAGCGCAAGCGCGGCGAGGGCGACGCGGTGCTGTTCGCGCGGTCCGCGACCGCGGGCGGGCAGCAGTTCCCGGTGCACTGGGGCGGCGACTGCGACTCGACGTACGCGTCGATGGCCGAGTCGCTGCGCGGCGGCCTGTCGATGTCGATGTCCGGGTTCGGCTACTGGAGCCACGACATGGGCGGCTTCGAGGGCACGCCCGACCCGGGCGTGTTCAAGCGCTGGACGGCGTTCGGCCTGCTGTCGTCGCACTCGCGCCTGCACGGCTCGGGCTCGGTCCGGGTCCCGTGGGCGTTCGACGACGAGGCCGTCGACGTGACGCGGAAGTTCACGCACCTCAAGCTCTCGCTCATGCCGTACCTCGGGCGGGTGGCCGAGGAGGCGCACACCGACGGCGTGCCGATGATGCGCCCGCTCGTGCTCGAGCTCCCGCACGACCGCGCCGGGTACTCCGCGGACACGCAGTACCTGCTGGGCGACGCGCTCCTCGTCGCGCCGGTGTTCCGCGCGGACGGCCGCGTCGAGTACTACGTGCCGGAGGGCACGTGGACGCGTCTCGTCCAGCCCGACGACGGCGCCGCCCTGAGCGAGACCGTGACCGGCCCGCGCTGGGTCACCGAGACGCACGGGTTCGACTCGCTCCCGGTGCTCGTGCGCCCGGGGACCGTCCTCCCGGTCGGCGCCCGCACCGACCGGCCGGACTACGACTGGGCCGACGGCGTCACGCTGCACGCGTTCGAGCTGCCCGACGGCTACGACGAGCTCGTGGTCGTCCCGCCGTCGGACGGCGCGGCCGGGGCCACGTTCCGCGTGCGCCGGTCGGGTACGACCCTCACCGTCTCGTCCGACGACGCCCCCGCGGCCTGGTCCGTGCGGGCCGGCGCGGCGTCGGCCGAGGCGCACGGCGCGACGAGCGTGACGATCGACCTCGGCTGAGGACGTATCCTGGGCGGACGCACCATGGAAGCGCTCCCATGGTGCGTCCGCCCGGCGTCGGCCCGCGCCGAACCACCGACCCGACCACCGTCTCGGACCGCGTCGTCCGACGACCGACCAGCGAGGACCCTCGTGACCACCGACACCACCGCCCCCGTCGACGTCGACGCCCAGGCCGCGCCTGCGTCGTCGGGCCGCCGCACGTTCCCCACCGACTTCCTCTGGGGCTCCGCCACCGCCGCCTACCAGATCGAGGGCGCCGCCGCCGAGGGCGGACGCACGCCGTCCATCTGGGACACGTACTCCCACACCCCGGGCCGCACGCTCAACGGCGACACCGGCGACGTCGCGGACGACCACTACCACCGGTGGCAGGAGGACGTGCAGCACATCGCCGACCTCGGTCTCGGCGCGTACCGGTTCTCCATCTCGTGGTCGCGCGTGCAGCCGGGCGGCACCGGGCCGCTCAACCCCGAGGGCGTCGCGTTCTACTCGCGCCTCGTCGACGCGCTCCTCGAGAAGGGCGTCAAGCCCGTCGTCACGCTCTACCACTGGGACCTCCCGCAGGAGCTCGAGGACGCCGGCGGCTGGGCCAACCGCGACACGGCGTACGCGTTCGCCGAGTACGCCCGCCACATGGCGCGCGAGCTCGGCGACCGGATCGACACCTGGACGACGCTCAACGAGCCGTGGTGCTCCGCCTACCTCGGCTACGGCTCCGGCGTGCACGCGCCCGGCCGCACCGAGCCGGCCGCGGCGCTCGCGGCCGTGCACCACCTCAACCTCGCGCACGGCCTCGCCGTCCAGGCGATCCGCGACGAGCTCGGCGAGGACGCGAAGACGTCCGTCACGCTCAACCTCCACGTCATCCGGCCCGACGACCCGTCGTCGGCCGCGGACCTCGACGCGGTGCGCAAGATCGACGCGCTCGCCAACCGCGCGTTCCTCGCCCCCATGCTCGACGGCGAGTACCCCGCCGACCTGCTCGCCGACACCGCGCACGTGAGCGACTGGTCGTTCGTGCAGGAGGGCGACCTCGAGACGGTGCGCCAGCCGCTGTCGATCCTCGGCGTCAACTACTACTCGACGGTGCGCGTGCGCCACTTCTCCGGCGAGGGCGAGCGGTCCGAGAACGACGGCCACGGCGCGTCGAGCCACAGCCCGTGGATCGGCGTCGACGACGTGGAGTTCGTCCAGCAGCCCGGCCCGTACACCGCCATGGGCTGGAACATCGAGCCCGCCGGCATGACCGAGCTGCTCGTCTCCGTGGCGAAGACGTACCCGCACCAGCCGATGATGGTCACCGAGAACGGCGCCGCGTTCGCCGACGAGGTCACGGTCGACGCCGACGGGACCGCCCGCGTGCACGACGACCGCCGCGTCGCCTACCTGCACGACCACGTCGACGCCGTGGGCGCCGCGATCGACGCCGGCGCCGACGTGCGCGGGTACTTCGCGTGGTCCCTGCTCGACAACTTCGAGTGGGGCTACGGGTACGAGCGCCGCTTCGGCATCATCCGCGTGGACTACGACACGCTCGAGCGCACGTGGAAGGACTCCGCGCACTGGTACCGCCGGCTCGCGGCGTCGAACGCGCTCCCGACGGTCGACGAGACCGCCTGACGGCGCTGAACGGCGCTGAACGGCGCTGCCCTGCCCGTCGGTGAGGCGGGCGGCGGTTCTGCGAGGGCCCGCCCGGTCGCACCGGGCGGGCCCTCGCGCGTCCAGGAGCCGCCGAGGTAGAGGCCTGGTAGACCGAGGGAGAACCCGGGTGCGCCGAGGGGGCACCGTGGTTGCAGGGCAGCCAGACCGAGGTGACCTTTCTCGCACGCCGCGCGTCGTCGCGCGACACGCCGAGGGAACGCGACACGCCGACGAGTTCCGCGCGCGTAAGGTCCGGATTGCGATGTTTCGGACGACGCCCCGGGAGGGTCGCACGACCGCGGACGCGTGCTCTCGGGGCGGCCTCGCCGGGTCGCACAGGGTGTGGACCGACACCGTCCCCACCCTGTGGACGGCGCGTCGCGGAGCGCAGGAACGAGCCGTTCGGACGCCTTCGGACGGTGGACGACGGGCTGTGGACGACGCCCTCACGAGGCGTGTCAGAGGGTCCTGGGACTATGGATCCATGGCGCTTAGCACACCCGCCAGGGTGAAGTTCCACCACGACATCTAGTGCGGTGGCACGGTCTCGACCACTAGGTATAGTGGTTGCACACCCAGGGGGCCGGAGGCCTTCTGGCGAATCACACAGACGTAGTTCCACCGGTGTCCTTCGAGGTCAGAGAAGTTTCTCCCTCCCCGAGGACCGTCCCGGACGAGAGCGCGAGACGAGGAGCCACCCCATGAGCGTCACGGTCTACAGCAAGCCGGCCTGCGTCCAGTGCGACGCGACGTACCGCGCTCTCGACAAGAAGGGCATCGAGTACTCCGTCGTGGACATCACCCAGGACGCCGAGGCGCTCGAGCTCGTGCGCGGTCTCGGCTACCTGCAGGCGCCCGTGGTCGTGGCCGGGGACGAGCACTGGTCCGGGTTCCGCCCCGACCAGATCACCGCCCTCGCGCAGAAGGTCGCGCCGGTCGTCGCCTGACCGGTCTCCCCGCGGCGCCGCGAGGCGCCCGGACCACGTACGGAAGCAGGCGGAGCAGGGCAGGACGGAGGTGCGTCCCCGTGGGGTCGCTCGTGTACTTCTCCAGCGTCAGCGAGAACACGCACCGGTTCGTCCAGCGGCTCGACCTGCCGGCCCTCGGCATGGACGTCCAGCGCATCCCGCTGCGTCCGACCGAGGGCTTCCTGCGCGTCGAGGAGCCGTACGTGCTCATGGTCCCGACCTACGGGGGCGGCAACGAGGGCGGTGCCGTCCCGCGCCAGGTCGTGAAGTTCCTCAACGACGTGCACAACCGGTCGTTGATCCGCGGCGTCATCGCCGCCGGCAACACCA
The DNA here is from genome assembly GCF_055567015.1 of Sphaerisporangium cinnabarinum. Classification (NCBI taxonomy): domain Bacteria; kingdom Bacillati; phylum Actinomycetota; class Actinomycetes; order Streptosporangiales; family Streptosporangiaceae; genus Sphaerisporangium; species Sphaerisporangium cinnabarinum. The sequence continues at coordinate 91,254 of NZ_JBVHRG010000005.1, read as the reverse complement.
ACTTCGGCGAGGCCTACTGCATCGCCGGCGACATCATCTCCGCGAAGTGCCAGGTGCCCTACCTGTACGCCTTCGAACTCCTGGGAACAGCCGAGGACGCCGCGCGCGTCCGCGACGGATTGGGACGATTTTGGCAACGACAGTCACGGATTCCGGCGTGAGCGTGGCAGGCGGTGGCACGGTCACCGAGGTGCCGCTGGCGAGCACCCAGCTCGACTTCCACGCGCTCAACGCGATGCTCAACCTCTACGGCCCGAACGGCGAGATCCAGTTCGACAAGGACCGTGAGGCCGCGCGGCAGTACTTCCTGCAGCACGTCAACCAGAACACCGTCTTCTTCCACGACCTCGCGGAGAAGCTGGACTACCTCGTCGAGAACAAGTACTACGACCCGGCCGTCCTCGCGAAGTACGACCACGAGTTCGTGAAGTCGCTGTTCGAGTTCGCCTACGCCAAGAAGTTCCGCTTCGAGACGTTCCTCGGCGCCTTCAAGTACTACACGTCGTACACGCTCAAGACGTTCGACGGGAAGCGCTACCTCGAGCGCTTCGAGGACCGCGTCTGCATGGTCGCGCTCGGCCTCGCCGACGGCAACGAGCAGGCCGCGCTGGACATCGTCGAGGAGGTCATCTCGGGCCGCTTCCAGCCCGCGACCCCCACGTTCCTCAACGTCGGCAAGGCGCAGCGCGGCGAGCCCGTGTCCTGCTTCCTGCTGCGCATCGAGGACAACATGGAGTCCATCGCGCGCGGCATCAACTCCGCGCTGCAGCTCTCCAAGCGCGGCGGCGGCGTCGCCCTGCTCCTGTCGAACATCCGCGAGCACGGCGCGCCCATCAAGCACATCGAGAACCAGTCGTCCGGCGTCATCCCCGTGATGAAGCTGCTCGAGGACTCGTTCTCCTACGCGAACCAGCTCGGCGCGCGCCAGGGCGCCGGCGCCGTGTACCTGCACGCGCACCACCCCGACATCATGCGGTTCCTCGACACCAAGCGCGAGAACGCGGACGAGAAGATCCGCATCAAGACGCTGTCGCTCGGCGTCGTGATCCCGGACATCACGTTCGAGCTCGCGAAGAAGAACGAGGACATGTACCTCTTCTCGCCGTACGACGTCGAGCGCGTCTACGGCAAGCCGTTCGCCGACATCTCCGTCACCGAGAAGTACGACGAGATGGTCGACGACTCGCGCATCCGCAAGACGAAGATCAAGGCGCGCGACTTCTTCCAGACGATCGCCGAGCTCCAGTTCGAGTCCGGCTACCCGTACATCATGTTCGAGGACACGGTGAACAAGGCGAACCCGATCAAGGGCCGCATCACCCACTCGAACCTGTGCTCGGAGATCCTCCAGGTCTCGACGCCGTCGACGTTCAACGAGGACCTCTCGTACGACCACGTCGGCCGCGACATCTCCTGCAACCTCGGCTCGCTGAACATCGCCAAGACGATGGACTCGCCCGACTTCGCGAAGACGATCGACACCGCGATCCGCACGCTCACCGCGGTCTCCGACCAGACGAGCATCGAGTCGGTGCCGTCGATCAAGCGTGCCAACGAGTCCGGGCACGCGATCGGCCTCGGCCAGATGAACCTCCACGGCTACCTCGCGCGCGAGCGGATCCACTACGGGTCCGAGGAGGGCATCGACTTCACGAACATCTACTTCTACACGGTCGCCTACCACGCGATCGCGGCGTCGAACCGCCTCGCGATCGAGCGTGGGCGTGCGTTCGGCGGCTTCGAGGACTCGAAGTACGCGACGGGCGAGTACTTCGACAAGTACACCGACCGCGTGTGGGAGCCCGCGACCGAGCGCGTGCGCCGGCTCTTCGCCGACGCCGGCGTGCACATCCCGACCCAGGGCGACTGGGCAGCCCTCAAGGCCTCGGTCATGGAGCACGGGATCTACAACCAGAACCTCCAGGCCGTCCCGCCGACGGGCTCGATCTCCTACATCAACAACTCGACGTCCTCGATCCACCCGGTGCCGTCGAAGATCGAGATCCGCAAGGAGGGCAAGATCGGGCGCGTCTACTACCCGGCGCCCTACCTGACGAACGACAACCTCGAGTACTACGAGGACGCGTACGAGATCGGCTACGAGAAGATCATCGACACGTACGCCGCCGCGACGCAGCACGTCGACCAGGGCCTGAGCCTCACGCTGTTCTTCAAGGACACGGTCACGACGCGCGACGTCAACCGCGCGCAGATCTACGCGTGGCGCAAGGGCATCAAGACGCTCTACTACATCCGCCTCCGCCAGATGGCCCTCGAAGGGACCGAAGTGGAGAACTGCGTCTCCTGCATGCTGTGAGCGACGAACCGTGATCGACGAGATCCTCGCGGTCAGAGTCCCCGCCGGACTCGTGTATGGCATCCGCCTGCGCGAGTCCGACGAGTACCGCTACGTCGGGCTCACGACGAAGGCTGCGTCGCGTCGGCTTCGCCAGCACTTGCGGAACGCGCGCGATGGTCAGCGGACGCCGTTCTGCGACTGGCTTCGCAAGCATGGCGAGCATGACGTCGTGGTCGACGTCCTGGAGACGGCTCTCGGAGACCTGGAGTCGCTCGGTGAGTCTGAGATCGAGTGGATCGAGTTCTTGCGCGCCAGCGGGCATCGGCTGCTGAACGTGTCAGACGGCGGACTCGGTCCGACCGGAGTCGTCTGGACCGCGGAGCAGCGCGAGGCGGCTCGGGTCAGGTCGACAGGACGCAAGGGGGTCAGCCGCCCGGGTGAGCTCAACCCGTTCTTCGGTCACAAGCACTCGGACGAGCAGCGTGCTCTCTGGTCGGAGCAGCGCAAGGGGACGTTTGTCGGGCCGGAGAACCCCAACTACGGGAAGTTCGGGCCGGAGCACCCGAGCTACGGGCACACGATGTCGCCCGAGGCTCGCGCGGCGCTCTCGGCCATGCGGCGCGGTGAGCTGAACCCGAACTACGGTAGGACGGCGAGTGAGGAGACTCGTGCCAAGCGATCGGCCGCCCAGAAGGGTGTGCCCAAGCCGTCGAGCGCGCGAAGTGCTCACACCCGTCATCACACGAACAAGGGCCGCACCAGCCCGACGTGCAAGTTCTGTATCGCTGACGCGGAGCAGCAGTCCCCGCGTCTACCCGAAGGAGAGAATCCGGCATGAGTCCCACCGGGAAGCTCAAGCTCATCGATCGCGTGAGCGCGATCAACTGGAACCGTCTCGAGGACGAGAAGGACCTCGAGGTGTGGGACCGCCTCGTCGGGAACTTCTGGCTGCCCGAGAAGGTGCCGGTGTCGAACGACATCCAGTCGTGGAACACGCTCACCGCGCAGGAGCAGGAGCTCACGATGCGCGTGTTCACCGGCCTGACGCTGCTGGACACGATCCAGGGCACGGTCGGCGCGGTGTCGCTCATCCCCGACGCGATCACGCCGCACGAGGAGGCGGTGTACACCAACATCGCGTTCATGGAGTCGGTGCACGCCAAGAGCTACTCGTCGATCTTCTCGACGCTGTGCTCCACGCGCGAGATCGACGACGCGTTCCGCTGGTCGGAGGAGAACCCGAACCTCCAGCGCAAGGCCGAGATCGTCATGGAGTACTACAAGGGCGACTCGCCGCTCAAGCGCAAGGTCGCGAGCACGCTGCTCGAGTCGTTCCTCTTCTACTCCGGCTTCTACCTGCCGATGTACTGGTCGTCGCGCGCCAAGCTGACGAACACGGCCGACCTCATCCGCCTCATCATCCGCGACGAGGCCGTGCACGGGTACTACATCGGCTACAAGTTCCAGAAGGGCCTCGAGAAGCTCTCCCCGGAGGAGCGCGACGAGCTCAAGGCGTACACGTTCGAGCTGCTCTTCGAGCTCTACGAGAACGAGGTGCAGTACACGGAGGACCTCTACGACGGCGTCGGGCTGACCGAGGACGTCAAGAAGTTCCTGCGGTACAACGCCAACAAGGCGCTCATGAACCTCGGCTACGAGGCGCTCTTCCCCAAGGACGAGACGGACGTCAACCCGGCGATCCTCTCGGCGCTGTCGCCGAACGCCGACGAGAACCACGACTTCTTCTCCGGGTCCGGCTCGTCGTACGTCATCGGCAAGGCGGTCAACACCGAGGACGACGACTGGGACTTCTGATCCCCGCGCGACCCTGATCCACGACGAAGCGGCCGTCCCCCCACGGGGGCGGCCGCTTCGTCGTCGTCGAGCCGGCTCGGTCGTCGAGCCGGCTCGGTCGTCGAGCCGGCTCAGTCGTCCGGGCGGGTCAGTCGTTCGGCCGGGACTGCGCGCCCTCCACGGGCGGGTCGGCCGACCACGGGAACGTGATCCAGAGGTCGGTGTCCTTCCACGAGTAGTCCGGCTGGATGATCGTGCGCGGCTTCGTGTAGAGCACCGCGGAGCGGGCCTCGGCACCGTGGGTGCTGAGCATGTCCATGACCAGGGCGAGCGTCCGGCCGGAGTCGGCGACGTCGTCGACCACGAGCACGTGCGCGCCCGGCAGGTCGGACGTGTCCATGAGGGGCGGGAGCACGCGCGGGTCGGTGAGGGTCTGGCCGATGTCGGTGTAGAACTCGACGTTGAGCGTCCCGACGCCCTTGGTCCCGAGCGCGTACGCGACCGCGCCGCCGGGCAGGAGACCGCCGCGGGCGACCGCGACGACGACCTCCGGGCGGAACCCGCTCGCGACGACCTGCTCGGCGAGCTCGCGCGCGGCGACGCCGAAGGTCTCCCACGTGAGCACCTCGCGCTCGGGCGGGGCGGTCGAGGGGGTGGCGGCGGCGTCGTCGGGCACGGGTGGGACCGAGATCGTGGAGGCGTCCGTCATGCGTCGAGCCTACGACCCGCCCGCGCCGCGTCCCGACACGCCCCCGGACGCGCGGAGGGCCGCACCCCGAGCGGGGTGCGGCCCTCCGTGACGCGGCGGCAGGTCAGTAGGCCGCGAGGATGTCCACGACGAAGACGAGCGTCTCGCCCGCGAGCTCGTTCGTGTTCGTGTCGCTCTTCTCGCCGTAGCCGAGGGCCGGCGGGATGACGAGGAGCACCTGGCTCCCGACGGTCTGGCCGGACAGGCCCTGGGTCCAGCCGGCGACGACGCCGCTCAGCGGGAAGGTGGAGGGCTCGCCGCGGTCCCACGACGAGTCGAACTGCTCGCCGTCGAGCTTCCAGCCCGTGTAGTGCGCGATGACCGTCTGGTCCTCGGTGACCTCCGGGCCGGTGCCCTTGATGAGCGGCTGCACGACGAGCTCGGTCGGCGCGGTGTAGCCCTCGGGGATCTCGATCGACGGCTTGCCCGTGTCGTCGAGCGTGACGACCGGCAGCCCGTCGGCCGGGGTCACGGCCTCGCCCTCGGCGCGGTCCGGCACGTCGGCGGGGTCCGGAGCGACCGGGGCGTCCCGGACCTCGGTGACCTCGGCGACGGTGAGGACAGCGCTGCCGTCCTGCCCCGGTGCGGCGAACAGGAAGCGCGTGCCGACCTTCTTGCCGACCAGCGCCTCGAGCAGCTGGGGGTACACCTGGTCGTCGAGGACGATCTGCTGCGCCGAGTCGTCCTCCCACGTGGAGCCGAGCTTCGACGCGTCCGTGCCGGAGTACGCGGCCTGGTGCAGCGTCACCTCCTGGCCCTTCGCGATCTCGTCGCCGTCGCCGTCCCCGAGCGAGAGCGCGACCGGGCCCGAGACCTCGAGCGGGGCCTCGAACTCGACGGTGGGCTCGCTGCCGGGGTCGCCCGTGACCGTCACGGCCTCGAGCGCCGCGACGTCCTCGGGCGACGACGTCGCGCCGTCGGAGGCGGACGGGCTCGCCGACGTCTCGTCGTCGGAACCGCCGCCCTCCGACGAGCAGCCGGAGAGGACGAGGGCGGCGCCCAGGGTGAGCGCGGCGACGCCGCGCAGGGTGCGGTGCTTCACGAGGAGGGTCCTTCGGGTCGGGGGGACGGCGGGGGCCGTCGGGTCTGGGCCGCACCCGCACGACGGCGGTCGTCGGCGCCCGGGGACGGGCCACCTCGCGGTCGGACGCCGGGTGCAGCACCGGCCCGGACACTCTAGCGGTCGCGGCTGGACGCCCGCTGGGAGGTCCCGGGCGGGTCCGCGGGGGAGAATGGACCATGCCGTCCCGCCGACCGTCCCGCAAGCGACCCTGGGGCGCGGAGCCCGCGCCCCTCGACCTGGACCGCGCCCTCGGCGGCGCGCGCCGCGAGTCGGGAGCCGACGGCGAGTGGCAGGTCCGCACCGTGCGGGGCGGCGCGAAGACGTACCTCTGCCCGGGCTGCCAGCAGGAGATCCCGCCGGGCACCGGGCACGTCGTGGCGTGGCAGGAGGACTCCTTCTTCGGGGCCCAGACGGCGCTCGACCACCGTCGCCACTGGCACACGTCGTGCTGGGAGGCGCGCGGCCGCCGTCGGCCCCGGTAGACGCACTAGGCTCGGGACGATGAGCACCGCACCCGAGACCGCGCCCGACCCCGCCCGAGCCTCGACGGAGCCGACCCCCATCCGGTCGCTCAGCGTCCTGCCCGCGCGGCGCGAGGACGTCGAGCTGCACACCGCGGACGGCCTCACGCTCGTCGGCGAGCTGGCGCTCCCCGCGGACCGCGACCCGGTCGCGACCCTCGTCACGCTGCACCCCCTGCCGACGCACGGCGGGTACATGGACTCGCACGTCTACCGCAAGGCGGCGTGGCGCCTGCCGGCGCTCGCGGACCTCGCCGTGCTGCGGTTCAACACGCGCGGCACGTCGTCCCCGCGCGGGACGAGCGAGGGCGCGTTCGACGGCGGCGAGGCCGAGCGCTTCGATGTCGCGGCGGCGATCGAGTTCGCCGAGTTCCACGACCTCCCGAACCGGTGGCTCGTGGGGTGGTCGTTCGGCACGGAGCTCGCGCTCAAGCACGGCACGGACCCGGCGGTGGAGGGCGCGATCCTCCTCTCGCCCCCGCTGCACCGCGCGACGGACGCGGACCTCGACCGCTGGGACGCGTTCGGCAAGCCCCTCGTGGTCCTCGTGCCCGAGCTCGACGACTACCTGCGGCCCGACGAGGCGCGCCGGCGCTTCGCACGCGTGCGGAACGCCGAGGTGATCGGCGTCGAGGGCGCTAAGCACCTGTGGGTGGGGGAGTCGTCCGTGCGGCGCGTGCTCGACGAGATCGTGGGGCACGTGCGCCCCGAGTTCCCGCTGCCGCTGCCGACCACGTGGGACGGCGAGGCCGGCGCGACCGCGGACCGCGACACGGCCGACTCGGACCAGGCGAGCTACGACGCGAGCCGGTCCGACGGCGTCGTCGACTGACACCGCGTGGCGGCGCGAGGCGTCGCGCGCACCCGACCGACCCCAGGAGGACCACGTGACGACGGCACCGCTCGAGACCTTCACGCTGCGCGAGGGGTACGGGACCCCGCTCGTGCTGCTGCACGGCTTCCCGCTCGACCACCGGATGTGGGCGGACGTCGCGGAGGCCCTGCCGGGCGAGCCCACCGTCGTCGCCGTCGACCTCCCGGGCCTGGGCGCGAGCCCGCTCGGGGACGAGCCGCCGTCGATCGAGGCGGCGGCCGACGCGACCGCCGACGCGCTCGCCGCGGCGGGGATCACGCGCGCGGTCGTCGCGGGCCTGTCGATGGGCGGCTACGTGGCCCTCGCGTTCGCGGAGCGCCGGCCGGAGCTGGTCGCCGGGCTCGGGCTCGTCGACACCAAGTCCACGGCCGACTCCGACGACGCCCGCGCCAACCGGCTGCGCATCGCCGACGAGGCGGCGAGCTCGCAGACCGTCGACGCCGTCCTCGGCATGCCGGGGGTCCTCCTCGGCGAGACGAGCAAGGCCGCACGGCCGCACCTGACGGCCCGGCTCGAGGAGTGGATCCGTGCGCAGCGGCCCGACGGCGTGGCGTGGTCGCAGCGGGCGATGGCGGCCCGCCCCGACCGCACGTCCGTCCTCGCGGGGTTCGCGGGGCCGGTCGCCGTGGTCGTGGGCGAGGAGGACCAGGTCACGCCGGTGGCGGAGGCGGAGCACATGGTCGCCGCGGCGCCGACCGCGCAGCTCGTGCAGGTGACGGGCGCGGGACACATGAGCGCGGTCGAGGACCCCGCCGCGGTGGCCGATGCGCTCGCGGACCTCCTGGCGCGAGCGGCCGTCTGAGCCGCTGACCGCGCGTCAGCGCCCGTCGAGCACGAGCGCGAGCGCGTCGGCGAGGTCGATCGACTCGCCGTCCCGCCCGCCCTTGCCGAGCACGAGCGGCGGGTCGGACGGCTCGACCGCGACGCCCCGCAGGCGCGCGAGCACGCCGCCGGGCACCGAGAGCACGTAGAACTCACCGTCCTCGCCGACGGCGACGCTGCGGTTGCGGCGCAGGTACCACCCGCGCAGCGGGGTGCGGTACGTCGCGATGCCGTCGAACGCGCGGGCGCGGAGCGGCTCGGGAGCGAGACCCCGTGCGCGCGCCCGCCCGACGAAGTCGGCGAGCAGGGCCCGGGCCGCATCGCTCTCGCGGGCGCGCTGCCGGTCGAGCTCGCGCTGCTGGTGCGCGGCGGCCTCGGTCCGCTGCCGACGCCAGTCGTCGGCAGCGGACCCCGAGGGGCCCGACGGGCCCGCGCCGGTCGGCACGGCGTCAGGCCGAGGCGGGGGCGTCGGACTCCGCGCCCGGCTTCGTCTCGGCGGACTTCGCGTCCGTGGGCTTCGCGTCGGCCGCCTTCGCGTCCGCCGACTTCGCCGGGCCGCGCTTCGTCGGCGCCTCGACCGTCCCGACCCGCTGCGCGGACTCCTCGGGGACGACCGGGAACTCGGCCGTCATCAGCGTCGCGGCGCGCGCCTGCTGCGCGGGCGTCCCGGCGGGGACCGCCTTCTTCGCGGGGGCCTTCGTGGCCTCGCCCTCGCTGCCGAGCAGACCGCGGAGCTCGTCGAGGTAGGTGTTGATCGAGTCGTGCTGACGCGTGAGGTCCTCGAGCTGGCGCTGGGCGACGTTGCGCTGCTGCTCGGCCTCGGCCTTGGCGTCGCTCACCGTCTGGTCGGCGAACGCGCGGGCCTCGGCGACGACCTGGTCGGCGTTGCGGCGCGCCGTCGACAGGAGGTCCTTCACGTACGCGTCGGACTCGCTGCGGACCTTCTCCGCCTGCCGGAGCGCGTGGGCGACACGCTTCTCCGCCTCCGCGGCGTGCTCCTCGGCCGTCGAGACGAGCTTCTCCGTCTCCGCCTTGGCGGCGGCGTGGCGCTCGGCGTTCTCGCGCTCCGCCTCCTCGCGGCGACGCACGACCTCGAGCTCGGCGTCCGCGAGGGCGGTGCGGGCCTGGTCGCGCAGCGCCTCCATCTCGGACGTGACGGCGTTCGCCGCCTCGGTCGCCTTGCGCTGCGCCTCGTCCACCTGGCGCTGCGCCTCGCGACGAGCGTTCTCCAGCAGCTCGGCCGACTCGCGCTCGGCGGCCTCGCGCTGTGCCGCCGTCTCCGCCGCCACGCGTGCGCGGAGCTCCGCGGCCTCGCGCTCGGTCGTGACGCGCAGCTCCGTCGTCTCGCGCTCCGCCGTCGCACGCAGCGTGCCGAGCTCGCGCTCGAGCGACGCGCGCCGCTCGCTCTCCTCCGTGGCGAGCGCGCTCTGGATGCGCGCGGCCTCGCGCTCCGCGGAGCCCACGAGCTCCTCCGCGCGGCGCTGGGCGCTGAGCAGCGTGCCCTCGGCCTCGGACGCGCTCGTGGAGCGGATCTCCTCCGACTCCAGGCGCGCGCTGTTGAGCAGCTCGGCGACCTCGTTCTCGGCGCGGGACCGGACCTGGCCGGCGGAGAGCTTCGCGCGCGCCATGATGTCGGCCGCCTGGGCGTTGGCCTGCGACAGGATGTCCGCCGACTGCTCCTCCGCCGAGCGCAGGAGCTGCTCGATGCGGGACCCGAGCCCCGCGTACGACGGCCGGTCCGCCTCGCGGAGCTGGCGCTGGGCGTCGTTGAGCTCGCTCGTGAGCTGCATGGCGCGGGCGTCCGCCGCCTCGACGCGCGCCCGCGCGTCCTCCACGGCCTTCTCCAGCTTGGCGAGCTGGGCCTCGACCTGGACGCGGTCGTACCCGCGCATCGTGATGGGGAAGAGCGTGCGCTCGTCGGACACGTCGATGACCTCCGGTGCTGAGTCGTCGCGGCTTCCGCCGCCGGGCGGCGTCCCCTCCCGGGGAGGGAGGGCGCGGCGGTCGTGCCACGGCCCCGCCGTGCTCCGACCAGGATACGGGGATCACGCTGTCCTGAATACCCGGATTGGTGGGGGTGAGACGATGGTCGCAGTGCTGCGCGCGCCGCCGTCCCCCGCGCGGACGGCGGCCCTTCCCGCCGTCGGGCACGGTGTTCCCTGGGAGCGGTGAGACCGTCGCGGGAGGGGCACGTGAACGGTTCGTGAGGATCCACAGGCGAGGCGTCTCGGTCGATCCACGAGGGGTTTCGCACCTATCCTGGAACGTCGATCGACGAAGGGAACCTCGGTGCTGCAACGAATCATCGCCGCCCTCCTGCTCGTAGGAGGACTGGTCGCCGTCGGCCTCGGTGTCGCGTCCGCCACCGTCTGGCGGGACAGCGACACGGTCGTGGCGACCACGGCGTACACCGGCGACGGCACGGTGCTCGTCACCGCGCCCGGGGTCCTGGACCTCGTCGCCGAGGACGTGACGATCCGCGCGACAGCACCCGGGGAGCAGCAGGTCACCCTCGCGATCGGCCGCGAGGCCGACGTGACCGGGTGGGTCGGCGAGGACCCGCACGGCCTGGTCACCGGCCTGTCCGACTGGGACGCGCTCGCGACGCGCGCCGTCGAGGCACCGGCCGCGGAGGACGAGCCCGCGGAGGGCGAGGCGCCCGCGGACGGCGAGAGCCCGGCCGACGCCGAGACGCCGGCCGACGCCGAGAGCCCGGCCGAGGGTGAGACGCCCGCCGAGGGCGAGACGCCGGCCGAGGGCGACGCGGCCGCGGAGGCCCCCGTCGTCGGCGTCGACCCCGCCGGCTCCGACATGTGGCTGGAAGAGGCGACGGGCGCCGGCTCGGCGAGCCTGCGCTGGTCCGACCAGCCCGGCCGCTGGCAGCTCCTCGCCGCCGGCGTGGGCGAGGGCGCCGTCGCTCCGACCGTCGAGCTGTCGTGGCCGCGCCAGGTCGAGACGCCGTTCCTGTGGCCCGGTGTCATCGGCGGCGCCGTCCTCATCCTCCTCGGTCTCGGCATCGGGGCGGCGAGCCTGCGGCCACGCCGCCGTGGTCCCTCCGGCGGCACCACGACCTCCGCGACCCCCGCGGTCGCGGCGGCCGGCGCGACGGAGGGCACGTCGTCGGACGAGGACGGCACGCCCGACGGCGAGGTGCCGACCGACACGGCCCAGGTGCGCATGCTCACGCGACGTGAGCTGCGCGAGCGCGAGGAGGCCGACCGCCTCGCGCAGCAGCAGGCCCGCGGGCAGAAGCCGCGGCGCGCGTGGCTCACCGGCCAGATCCCGATCGTCGCGCGCGGCGAGCGCCGCCCGCGGACCGCGGCCCAGCCGGCCGTCGACGCGAGCGCGCACCCGACCACGGAGGACAGCGCGACCACGCGCGCCGACGCCTGGCGCCGGGCGTGGGGCTTCACGCCCGGCAGCGGCGAGAGCGCCCCGGCGCCCGCACCCGAGAGCGACCCGGACGAGACGAAGGACAGCACCCGATGACCAGCACCGCCCGCGACACGGCCCGCGCCCGCCGCGCCCGTCGTCACCTCGGCGGGGTGGCCGGGGGACTGGTCGGCGCGCTCCTGCTCGCCGCCTGCTCCGCACCCCTCCCGACGCCCGAGCCCGACCCCACGCAGGACCCGCCGCCGCCCGTCCTCACCGAGGCGCAGGAGACCGCCGTCCTCGACGCGGTCGCCGCGGCGCTCGCTGCCGCGAGCGAGACCAACGACGCGGCGCAGCTCGAGGGCCGTGTCACGGGCCCCGCCCTCGCGATCCGTTCGAGCCAGCTCGCCGTCGCCGCCGCGCGGGGCAACGCCGACCTCGTGACCGAGCTCCCGACGGAGGCGCAGCAGGTCGTCATCCCGACGACGCAGACCTGGCCGCGCACGTCGTTCGCCGTGAGCGTGCAGCCCGAGAACCTGCAGACGCCCCGCCTGTCCGTCCTGGAGCAGGACACGGCGCGCGGCGACTACCAGCTCTGGGCGTGGGTCCGCCTCCTGCCCGGCGTCACCATGCCGAGCTTCGCGGACCCGAGCATCGGGAGCGAGGACGTCGCGCCCGACGACTCGAGCCTGCTCGTCACGCCCACGGACGCCGTCGCGCAGTACGCCGACGTGCTGAACCTGGGCGGGGGATCCGGGTTCGCGGGGTCCTTCGAGGAGGACTCGTTCCGCACGCTGCTCGCCAAGCGCGCGCAGGACTGGACGACGGCGCTCGAGCCCGCCGCCGGCGCCTACGCGCTGACGTTCACGCCCAACCCCGACGAGCCCGTGCGCGCGGTCCGGACCGCGGACGGCGGCGCCCTCGTGGTCGGGGCCATGACCTCGCAGGAGTCGATGACGGCCGAGGAGGGCGCGCAGGTGCCCCCGGACACCGAGTCGATCAAGGCGCTGTACGGGGACAAGGCCCCGACGAACGTGCTGAAGGTCGGGTACGTCGACGTCGTCGCGCTCTACGTGCCGCCGGCGGGATCCGAGGAGAAGATCCGCGTGGTGGGCAACGAGCACGTCGCGACGTCGGTCGCGAACTCCTGACGCTCCGTAGGATTGCGTCCATGAGCGAACCCACCCAGCCCACGTTCGACGTGCGCGGCGCGGTCGACCTGTCCGCGCTGACCAGGCCGCAGTCACCCCCGCCCGGCGAGGAGGGCGGCGCGCCCGCCGCGGGCGGGTACGTCGTCGACGTCACGGACGAGACGTTCGGTCAGCTCGTCCAGGACTCGGCGCAGTACCCGGTCGTCGTGCTCCTGTGGATCCCGACGGACCAGGCGAACGCGCAGCTCGGCACCGACCTCGGCGCGCTGGCCGACGAGTACGCCGGCCGCTTCCTCCTGGCCCGGGTCGATGCCCAGGCGTACCCGCAGATCACGGCCGCGTTCCAGGTCCAGGGCGTGCCGACCGTCGTCGCGATCCTCCAGGGCCAGCCGGTGCCGCTGTTCCAGGGCGCGGCGCCCGTCGAGCAGGTGCGCGCCGTGCTCGACCAGGTGCTCCAGGCGGCCGAGGCGAACGGCGTGACGGGCCGCGCGCCTGCACAGGGCGCCGACGGCGAGCCCGAGCGCCCCGCGGAGCCCGTCGCGGAGCCCGAGCCCGAGCTCCCGCCGCTGCACCAGGAGGCGTACGACGCGATCGAGCGCGACGACCTCGACGCCGCGGTCGCGGCCTACGAGAAGGCGATCAAGCAGGACCCGCGCGACGCGCTCGCCGTCGCGGGGCTCGCGCAGGTCCGCCTCCTCCAGCGCACGCGCGACGCGGACCTCGCGACGGTCCGTGCCGCAGCCGCCGCCGCACCGCAGGACGTCGACGCCCAGCTCGCCATCGCCGACCTCGACATCCTCGGCGGCCACGTCGACGACGCGCTCGGCCGCCTGCTCGACCTCCTGCCCGGCGCCGACGACGACGGCAAGGAGAAGCTCCGCGTGCGGCTCCTCGACTACTTCGAGGTCGTGGGCCCCACCGACCCCCGCGTCGGCAAGGCCCGCCAGCGCCTCGCGATCAGCCTCTACTGACGCACCCGAGCCACGCACGACGGCGGCCGGTCACCTCACGGTGACCGGCCGCCGTCGTGCGGGCGGTCACCGCGAGGTGACCGGCTGGCATGGTGCCGAGGAGGCAGCGCCAAGGGTGAGACGAAGCCGGGTGGGTGGGGCGGTGGCGCCGGGTCGTGGCGGGCCTGGCGGGAACCGCGAGGAACGAGCGGCGGATGGTAGACCCGGCGCCACCGCCCCACCCGCCACCCAGGGCGACCAGACCTCGACCTCGGCGAACCAGACCTCGACCTCGGCGAACCAGGCCTCTACCTCGACGACGGGACGAGGTACAGCGCGCCCAGCGGAGGGACGCGCAGGGCCGCGGAGAACGCGCGTCCCTTCCACGGCACGGGCTCCGCCTCGACCTCGCCGAGGTTGCCGACGCCGGAGCCGCCGTAGACCTCCGCGTCGGTGTTGAGGACCTCCCGCCACGCGCCGCCCGACGGCAGCGCGACGCGGTAGCCCTCGTGCGGCGTCCCGGCGAAGTTCACGACGACCGCGACCTCGCTGCCGTCGCGCCCGCGGCGCACGTAGGCGAGGACGTTGTGGTCGGCGTCGTCGGCGTCGAGCCACTCGAACCCCGCGGGGTCGTGGTCGAGCTCCCACAGGGCCGGGGTCGCGCGGTAGAGCGCGTTGAGGTCGCGCACGGCGCGCTGCACGCCCTGCCGGCCCGGGTCGGCCGCGAGGCCGTCCCAGTCGAGCGACCGGCCCTCGTTCCACTCGGAGTGCTGGCCGATCTCGCTGCCCATGAAGAGGAGCTGCTTGCCGGGGTGCGACCACTGGTAGGCGAGGAACGCGCGGACGCCGGCGCGCTTCTGCCAGTCGTCGCCGGGCATCTTCCCGTACAGCGAGCCCTTGCCGTGCACGACCTCGTCGTGGCTGATGGGGAGCACGAACTGCTCGGAGTACGCGTAGACCATGGAGAACGTGATCTCGTGGTGGTGGTACCGGCGGTTGATCGGCTCCTCGGCGACGTAGCGCAGGGAGTCGTTCATCCAGCCCATGTTCCACTTGAGCCCGAACCCCAGGCCGCCCGCGGAGGTGGGCCGGGTGACGCCCGGCCACGCGGTCGACTCCTCGGCGATCATCATGACCCCGGGCGTGCGCCGGTACGCGGTGGCGTTGGCCTCCTGGAGGAACGCGATGGCCTCGAGGTTCTCGCGCCCGCCGTGCACGTTGGGGTGCCACTGGCCGGGACCGCGCGAGTAGTCGAGGTAGAGCATGGACGCGACGGCGTCGACGCGCAGCGCGTCGACGTGGAACTCCTCGAGCCAGTAGGTCGCGTTGGCGACGAGGAAGTTGCGGACCTCGTTGCGGCCGAAGTCGAAGACGTACGTGCCCCAGTCGGGCTGCTCGCCGCGCAGCGGGTCGGCGTGCTCGTAGCAGGGGGTGCCGTCGAAGCGGGCGAGGGCCCACTCGTCGCGCGGGAAGTGCGCGGGCACCCAGTCGACGACGACGCCGATCCCGGCGGCGTGCAGGCGGTCGACGAGGTAGCGGAAGTCGTCGGGGTGGCCGAAGCGTGACGTCGGGGCGTAGTAGCCCGTGACCTGGTAGCCCCACGACCCGCCGAACGGGTGCTCGGCGACGGGCAGGAGCTCGACGTGGGTGAACCCCTGCTCGACGACGTACGCCGTGAGCTGCTCCGCGAGGTCGCGGTAGGACAGCCCCTGGCGCCACGAGCCGAGGTGCACCTCGTAGATGCTGAGCGGCCGCGTGTGGGGGTCGTGCGCGGCGCGCTCGGCGAGCCACGCGTCGTCCGACCACTCGTACCGGGACTCGACCACGATGCTCGCCGTCGCCGGGGGCACCTCGGCCGCCTTGGCGAGCGGGTCGGCCTTCTGGCGCCACGAGCCGTCGGGCCCGAGGATCTCGTACTTGTAGCGCGCGCCCGCGACGACGCCGGGCACGAAGAGCTCCCACACCCCGGTCGAGCCGAGGGAGCGCATGGGGTGCGTGGGGCCCCAGCCGTTGAAGTCACCGATGACGCGGACCGCGCGCGCGTTCGGCGCCCAGACGGCGAACGCCGTGCCGGTCGTGTCGCCGAGGTCGCTCGGGTAGGTGCGGACGTTCGCCCCGAGCGCGCGCCACAGCTCCTCGTGCCGACCCTCGCGGATCAGGTGCAGGTCGACGTCGCCGAGCGTGGGCAGGAACCGGTAGGGGTCGTCGACGGTCGTGGCCTCGTGCCCGTATCGCGTGCGGACGCGGTAGTCGGGAGCGTGCCGCGTGCCGTCGGCGTCCTGGTGCACCGGCACGACGGCGGCCCACACCCCGTCCTGCTCGTGCGCTGCCGGGTGCTCGCCGTCGGCGGTGACGACGACGACCTCGTCCGCGAGCGGGCGCAGGACGCGGACGACGGCCCGCGCGTCCCTGGCGTCGTCCGCGAGGTGCGGGCCGAGCACGGCGTGCGGGTCGAACGTGCGCCCGCCCGCGGCCGCGGCGAGGGCGTCCGGCGGCACGACGACGGGGGGCGGGGTGGCGGAAGCGGCGGGCCCGGTCATGGGGCAACCTTTCCACGTCCCGCGCGCCCCCACAGGACGGGCTCGCCGGACGGTCCGGTGCGTGCGCCCGGGCGACCGCGCACGTCAGGCGTTGCCCGCGAGGAGCCGGTCCACGGCGGCGAGAGGGATGGGCTCCCAGTCGGGGCGGTTGCGCGACTCGTAGACGACCTCGTAGAGCGCCTTGTCGAGCGTGAGCGCCCGGACGAGCGCCTCCGACGTCGCGTGGTCGACGCCCGCGGTGTCCGCGCGCTCGTACGCGTCGAGGAACGCGGCGCGCGCCTGCACGGCCCACGCGGCGTCGGGCGCGCGCCCGACGGCGGCCGCGTAGTCGAACGAGCGCACGATCCCGGCGACGTCGCGCAGCGCGAGGTCGGGGCGGGTGCGCTCCGCGACCGGCCGCAGCGGCTCGCCCTCGAAGTCGAGCACCTTCCAGCCGAACCGGCGGGCGTGCAGCACCTGCCCGAGGTGGAGGTCGCCGTGGACGGTCTGGAGCCGCGGGAGGGCGTCGGGGACGCGCGTGACGGACGCGAGCCGTGCCGCCGTGCGGTCCCAGAACGCGGCGATCTCGGCCGCGCGCCGGCCGAGCGCGCCCGACGACGCGACGGCCTCGTCCGAGCGGCGCCGCAGGTCGGCGACGAGCCACCGCGCGTCCACGGGGGAGCCCACGTCGAACGCGCGCCGGAGCGCGGCGTGCAGGTCGGCGAGGACCCGTCCGAGGTCGGCGGCGAGGTCGGCGAACGACGACCCCTGCCCGGCGTACGCGCACGCGAGGTCGAAGCCGTCGCGCGCGCCGTCGACGAACTCGCTGAGGATCGCGAGGTGCGCCGAGCGCGGCGCCGTCGGGTCCGGCACGTGGCCCGGGCGGGCCGGGTCGTCCTGCGCGTCCCAGCCCACCTCGAGCCATGCGAGCGGTCGCGGGACGCCCGCCCACCCCTGCGCGGCGAGCGCGCGCGGGATGGTCAGGTCAGGGTTGGGCCCGATCGCGATGGCCCGCAGGACCTTGAGCATCGTCCCGCCGGCGACCCCGGGGAGCAGCACCGAGCTGTTCGACTGCTCGACGCTCAGAGCGCGCCCGCCCGCGAGGTCGACGGGGTCGGCGCTCGCTGCTCCGGTGGCCGGGGTCGTGCCCCACTCGGCCACGGCCAGGAGCGCCGCCCAGCACGCCGGGTGCGCGGCGCCGTCGTGCACGAGCCAGGACGTGCCGGCGGTCGCGCCGCTCCCGGCGTCGTGCACCGTCCCGAGCGGGGCGGCGGGGGCGCGCCCCGGCCCGGCGGGCGTGGCGGGGGTGCCCGCCGGGTCCGCGGCGCCCGTGGTACCCGCCGCCGCGTCGACCGGCTCGAGGACGAGCGGCACCTGCACGACGAGGTCGACGCCGTCCCCGAGCAGCCGCAGCAGGTGGAGGACGACGCGCGGGGCCCGCGCCGGGTCCGGCGCCGCCGGGACGTCGAGCGCGAACGACAGCCACGGCACGTGCTGCACCTCGACGCCCTTGACGGGGTACCACCGGCGCTCCGGCAGCCACGCGTCGAGGAGCGTCATGAGCTCCGAGGAGGGAAGGTCCGTCCGTCGGAGCGTCATGCAGGCCTCCTGGGGCTGGTCGTCGGCAGGTCGTGTCGGGCAGGCACCATCCGACCACGAGGCGCCCGATCTCGCCGTCCGTCAGGCGGTCGTGCCCTCGGGACTCCCGACGACGAGCCAGTAGAAGTCGCGCGAGCCCCACGTCATGACGACGCGCCCGTCGTCCCCGACCGCCGGGAAGCGCGCGCCGCCGAACACGTCGGTGAGCGTCGCGCCCGCGTGCCCCGGCAGGTGCACCGCCGCGGACCGGGCGGTCGCGGAGAGGTTCGCCACGCACAGGACGGTCTCCGTGGGCGTGCGCCGCAGGAACGCGAGGATCGACTCGTTGTCGCACTCGAGCGCCACGAAGTCTCCCGTGCCGAACGCCTTGTGGCGGCGCCGGACCTTGAGCATGCCGTGCACCCAGTGCAGCAGGGACGTCGACTGCTCGAGCTGC
The DNA here is from genome assembly GCF_055567015.1 of Sphaerisporangium cinnabarinum. NCBI lineage: Bacteria > Bacillati > Actinomycetota > Actinomycetes > Streptosporangiales > Streptosporangiaceae > Sphaerisporangium > Sphaerisporangium cinnabarinum. The sequence goes on along the minus strand of NZ_JBVHRG010000005.1, from coordinate 73,106 downwards.
GCCTCCACGTTCACGTAGCCGTAGTGGTGGACGAGCGACTGCACGAGCGGCAGGTACACCTTGCCCGGGTCCGCGGTGGAGAACCCGGCGTTGCGGTCCGGCGTCCACTGCATGGGCGTGCGCACGGCGTCGCGGTCGGGCAGCCAGATGTTGTCGCCCATCCCGATCTCGTCGCCGTAGTACAGGCACGGGCTGCCCGGGAGCGAGAGCAGCAGCGCGTGCGCGAGCTCGACCTCCTTGCGCGAGTTGTCGAGCAGGGGCGCCAGCCGACGGCGGATGCCGACGTTGGCGCGCATGCGCGGGTCGGGCGCGTACCACCCGTACATCGACGCGCGCTCCTCCGTCGAGACCATCTCGAGCGTCAGCTCGTCGTGGTTGCGCAGGAACGTGCTCCACTGCGCGCCCGCGGGGATGTCGGGCGTGTCGGCGAGGATCTCGAGGACCTGGTTCGCCCGCTGGTCGCGGATCGCGTAGAAGATGCGCGGCATGACGGGGAAGTGGAAGCACATGTGGCACTCCGGCTCCTCCTCGGTGCCGAAGTAGTCCACGACGTCGCGCGGCCACTGGTTCGCCTCGGCGAGGAGGATGCGGCCCGGGAACTCGGTGTCCACCATGCGCCGCACGCGGCGCAGGAACTCGTGCGTCTGCGGCAGGTTCTCGCAGTTGGTGCCCTCGGCCTCGTAGAGGTACGGCACCGCGTCGAGGCGGAAACCGTCGACCCCTACCTGCAGCCAGAACCGCGCGACGTCGAGCATCGCGTCGGCGACGCGCGGGTTCTCGAAGTTGAGGTCGGGCTGGTGGGAGAAGAACCGGTGCCAGAAGAACTGGCGCCGCACCGGGTCGAACGTCCAGTTGGACGTCTCCGTGTCGACGAAGATGATGCGCGCGTCCTGGTAGCGCGTGTCGTCGTCGCTCCACACGTAGAAGTCGCCGTACGGGCCCTCCGGGTCGGCGCGCGACGCCTGGAACCACGGGTGCTGGTCGCTCGTGTGGTTCATGACGAGGTCGATGACGACGCGCATCCCGCGCGCGTGCGCCTCGCTCACGAGCTCCGCGAAGTCCGACGTCGAGCCGTACTGCGGCGCGATCGCCGTGTAGTCGGACACGTCGTAGCCGCCGTCGCGCAGCGGCGACGGGTAGAACGGCGGCAGCCACAGCGCGTCGATGCCCAGCCACTGGAGGTAGTCGAGGCGGTCGATGAGCCCGCGCAGGTCGCCCGTCCCGCTGCCGTCGGAGTCGGAGAACGCGCGGACGATCACCTCGTAGAACACGGCTGTGCGGTACCAGTCCGGGTCGTCCGACAGCCCCGGGCGCGTCTCGACGGGCGGCGCAGGCTGGCGGCGCGGCGGGAGAGCGGCGACGGGCACGGGTGCGGTGGTCGGGGACACGGGCGCGGGACCGGCGGCGGGTCCCCGGACGGGGACCGGGGCCGCGTCCCGGGGGAGCGTCACGACGCCCTCACGTGGATGACGTGCGCGACCTGGCGCAGCGGTTCGAGGCGCACGTACACGTCCTGGCCCCAGCCGTAGCTCTCGCCGGTCAGCTCGTCGTGCGCGACGAACGACGGCGCCCAGGGGTCCTGGCCGTCCGCGAGCGGGGGGAGGCCGAGGGCCGCGAGGTCCAGGTGCACGTTCGACTCCTGCGGGGAGCGGGGGTCGAGGTTCACCACGACGACGACCGTGTCCGCCTCGCCGGTCGGCGAGTGCTCGGCCGGCAGGTGGCGCGAGAACGCGAGCACCTGGTCGTTCGTCGTCGGGTGCACCGTGAGGTTGCGGAGCTGGCGCAGCGCGGGGTGGTCGCGGCGGATCTCGTTGAGCCGCGTGAGCAGCGTCGAGATCCCGATCTCGTCGGCGAGCGCCCAGTCGCGCGGCTTGTACTCGTACTTCTCGTTGTCGATCTGCTCCTCGACGCCCGGGCGCGGCACGTTCTCGACGAGCTCGTAGCCGGAGTAGATCCCCCACGTGGGCGAGCCGAGGGCGGCGAGCACCGCGCGCACCGCGAAGCCTGCCACGCCGCCGTGCTGGAGGTACGGCGGGAGGATGTCGTGGGTCGTGGGCCAGAAGCTCGGGCGCATGTAGGCGCCGGCCTCGCCCGAGACCTCGGTGAGGTACTCCGCGAGCTCGTCGCGCGTGTTGCGCCAGGTGAAGTACGTGTACGACTGGTGGAACCCGATGCGCGCGAGCGTGTGCATCATCGCGGGCTTGGTGAACGCCTCGGAGAGGAACACGACCTCGGGGTTCGTCGCGCGCACCTCGGCGAGCAGCCACTCCCAGAAGTCGAGCGGCTTGGTGTGCGGGTTGTCGACGCGGAACGCGGTGACGCCGCGGTCGATCCACACGCGCACGACGCGCAGCACCTCGGCGTAGATGCCCTCCGGGTCGTTGTCGAAGTTGAGCGGGTAGATGTCCTGGTACTTCTTCGGCGGGTTCTCGGCGTACGCGATGGAGCCGTCGGCGCGCGTCGTGAACCACTCGGGGTGCTCGGTGACCCAGGGGTGGTCGGGCGAGCACTGGAGCGCGAGGTCGATCGCGACCTCCAGCCCGTGCCGCCGGGCCTCCTTGACGAACGCGCGGAACGTGCGCTCGCTGCCGAGCTCGGGGTGGATCGCGTCGTGGCCGCCGTCCTTCGACCCGATGGCGTACGGGCTGCCCGGGTCGCCGGGGAGCGCGGTGAGGGAGTTGTTGCGGCCCTTGCGGTGCGTCGTCCCGATGGGGTGGACGGGCGTCAGGTAGACGACGTCGAAGCCCATCTCCGCGATCGCGGGCAGACGGCGGGCGGCGGCGGTGAACGTGCCCGAGCGCCAGCGCCCGTCCTTGAGCCGTCGGGCGCCCTCGGAGCGCGGGAACATCTCGTACCACGCGCCCGCGAGCGCGAGCGGGCGCTCGACGCGCAGCGGATAGGTGGCCGACGCCGTGACGTGGTCGCGCAGGGGGGCACGCTCCAGGACGTCGCGCACCTCGGGCGACGTCGCCGCGACGAGCCGCGCCTCGGCGGGGCGGCTCGCGTCGGCGAGCGCGGCGAGCGCGTCGGCGAGCGTGCGGTCGTCTGCGGGGGCCCGGCGGCCGGGAGTGCCGTCGCGCCCGGGGAGGGGGACGGCGTCGGCGAGGACACGCTCGAAGAGCCGCACGCCCTCGGCGAGCATGAGCTCGACGTCGACGCCCGCCGCGACCTTGACCGTCGCGTCGTGCGCCCACGTGCCGTAGGGGTCGCTCCACGCCTCGACGCGCAGCGACCAGTCGCCGACCGCGTCCGGGTGGAGCGTGGCGCGGAACCGGTCGAGCCCGGGGGCGACGTCGACCATGGGCGCCGTGCGCTCGGTGCCGTCGGGCGCGACGAGGACGGCGGTCGCGGCGACGGCGTCGTGGCCCTCCCGGAAGACGGTCGCCTCGATCGGCACCATCTCGCCGACGACGGCCTTGGCGGGCCACCGGCCGCCCTCGACGACGGGCGACACCTCGAGCACGGGGATGCGTCCGACGGGCGCGGCGGGGGCGGGGGCGGGGGCGCCGCCTCGGGGACGAGGGGCACCGGTGGCGCGGGGGCGGTGCGGCGCGAGGGCCGGAGGGGTCGACGTCACACGCACAACGTATCGAGGGGCACGGGGGCCAGGCACGTGGGGGAGGGGTCGGCGCGTCGCGGGCGGGTCTCGCACGTACCCGGGTGAAATTTCATGCAAGCGTTACACACAGGCTGCGGCGCGGGGGTGTGCACCGGCGCCAGGCTGCGTAGTCTCGTCCCCGTGAGAGCCATCCGACGGTTCACCGTCCGCACCCTGCTGCCCGCCGAGCTGCGCGACCTGGACGAGCTCGCGCACAACCTGCGCTGGTCCTGGCACGCGCCCACGCGCGACCTGTTCGCCGGTATCGACCCCGAGACGTGGGCGGCGGTCCACGGCGACCCCGTCGCGCTGCTCGGTGCGCTCGGGCCCGAGCGACTCGCCGAGCTCGCCGCCGACGGCGCGTTCGTCGAGCGCGTGCGTGCCGCGGCGGCCGACCTGCGCCACTACCTCGACGACGCGCTGTGGTACCAGGAGCGTGCCGCGGAGGCGTCGGCGGAGGAGGGTGGCGCTCTCCCGGCCGCGATCGCGTACTTCTCGCCCGAGTTCGGCATCACGTCCGTGCTGCCCCAGTACTCCGGCGGCCTCGGCATCCTCGCCGGCGACCACCTCAAGAGCGCGAGCGACCTCGGCGTGCCGATCGTCGGCGTCGGGCTCCTCTACGGCGCCGGCTACTTCAAGCAGTCGCTCACGCGCGACGGCTGGCAGGTCGAGACGTACCCGCTCCTCGACCCGGACGGCCTGCCGCTCACCCTCCTGCGCGACGACGACGGCACGCCCGCGCGCGTCTCGCTCGCCCTGCCCGGGGGGCGGACGCTCCACGCGCACGTGTGGGTCGCGGCCGTCGGCCGCGTGCCGCTGCTCCTGCTCGACTCGAACGTGCCCGGCAACGACGAGGCCGCGCGCAAGGTGACCGACCGCCTCTACGGCGGCGGCGGCGAGCACCGCCTCCAGCAGGAGCTCCTGCTCGGCGTGGGCGGCGTGCGCGCGCTGCGCCTGTGGTCGCGCCTCACCGGCGCGCCGGAGCCCGAGGTCTACCACACCAACGAGGGCCACGCGGGGTTCCTCGGCGTCGAGCGCATCCGCGAGTTCGTCGAGCAGGGCCTGTCGTTCGACGCGGCGCTCGAGGCCGTGCGCGCCGCGACGGTCTTCACGACGCACACGCCCGTTCCCGCCGGCATCGACCGGTTCGGCCGCGACCTCGTCGCGCAGTACTTCGGCGGCGACATGGCGGTCGACGGCCTGCCCGTCGAGCGCGTCCTCGCCCTCGGTGCCGAGGACTACGACGGCGGCGACCCGACCGTGTTCAACATGGCCGTCATGGGCCTGCGCCTCGGCGGGCGGGCGAACGGCGTCTCGCTCCTGCACGGCGAGGTGTCGCGCGGGATGTTCGAGGGATTGTGGCCGGGCTTCGACGCCCGCGAGGTCCCCATCACCTCGGTGACGAACGGCGTCCACTCGCCCACGTGGGTCGACCCGGCGCTCGCGGCCCTCGAGGCCGAGCGGCTCGGGCTCGACGAGCTCACGGCCGAGCACGCGTCGTCGCGCTGGCTGCGCGGCGACGGGGACGGCGCCGTCGGCGACGGCGAGCTCTGGGCGATCCGGCGCGAGATGCGCGGCCGGCTCGTCGACGAGGCGCGTCGCCGCGTGCGCAAGTCCTGGCGCGAGCGCGGCGCGACCCCGGCGGAGCTGGGCTGGGTGGACGACGTGCTCTCGCCCGACGTCCTCACCATCGGGTTCGCGCGCCGCGTGCCCACGTACAAGCGGCTCACGCTCATGCTGCGCGACCCGGATCGCCTCAAGGCGCTGCTGCTGCACCCCGAGCGCCCGGTCCAGCTCGTCGTGGCGGGCAAGTCGCACCCTGCGGACGACCAGGGCAAGCGGCTCATCCAGCAGCTCGTCCGCTTCACGGACGACCCCGAGGTGCGGCACCGCATCGTCTTCCTGCCGAACTACGACATCGCCATGGCGCAGTCGCTCTACCCGGGCTGCGACGTCTGGCTCAACAACCCGCTGCGCCCGCTGGAGGCGTCCGGGACGTCGGGCATGAAGTCGGCGCTCAACGGCGGCCTCAACCTGTCGATCCTCGACGGGTGGTGGGACGAGTGGTACGACGGCGAGAACGGCTGGGCCATCCCGACCGCCGACGGCGTGGAGGACGCGGACCGTCGCGACGACCTCGAGGCCGCCGCGCTCTACGACCTCGTCGAGCAGCAGGTCGCGCCCCGCTTCTACGACCGCGACGCCGACGGCGTGCCCGGCCGGTGGCTCGAGATGGTGCGGCACACGCTCGCGACGCTCGGCCCCAAGGTCCAGGCGACGCGCATGGTCGGCGAGTACGTCACGCGCCTGTACGCCCCGGCCGCCGCGGCCGGGCGCGCGCTGGCCGCCGACGGGCTCGCACCCGCCCGGGAGCTCGCGCAGTGGAAGCACGCCGTGCGCGACGGCTGGTCGCGCGTGCGCGTGGACCACGTCGACTCGGCCGGCATCGGCGAGGTGCCTCAGGTCGGGGACCGCCTCACGGTCCGCGCGTACGTGTCGCTCGGCGACCTCCGCCCCGAGGACGTCCAGGTGCAGGTCGTGCACGGTCGCGTCAGCGAGGCCGACGTCATCGAGGAGTTCACGGCCGAGCCGCTCGCGCTCGCCGAGACGTACGAGGCCGGCCGCTACGCGTTCGCGGGCGACGTCGTGCTCGACGCGTCCGGACCGTTCGGCTACACCGTCCGCGTCGTCCCGACGCACGACGGCCTCCCGAGCGTCGCCGAGCTGGGCCTCGTCACCAACGCCTGACCCACTCCGCCGAGGTAGAGCCTTGGCCCCACGAGGTAGAAGTGCGGTCGCGCGAGGTAGAAGTGCGGTCGCGCGAGGTAGAGGTGCGGTCACGCGAGGTAGAGGCGTGGTCACGTGATGCGGATGCGTCATACGGTGCGTGAGAGGGCCCGGCCGTCGTCGGCCGGGCCCTCTCGGCGCGTCCGAGCGTGGGTGGTGGTCGACGGGGCGGACCGTCGTACAGGGGCGCCGACCTCGTCGTCCACAGATCTGCCGCGCGCGCCCCGTGAGGGCGCGCTGACCGGCACGCTGGGCCGATGGACGAGACGACGGGCAGCATCCCGACCAGCCACGACCCGAGAGCACAGCGCAGCCTCGGGGCCGATCGAGTCCCGACCCGCCCCGCCGGTCGCTACACGGCGGACACCAACGGGCCTCGGAAGGTTCCGTCTGCTGTGCCCTACGTGCGTCGACGCCGCGCGGAGCTGGCGGCGCGAGCACGCGCTGGTGAGCTCGTGCGGGTGCGGCGCGGTGTCTACCTCCCCTCGGCGCACTCCGCGCCGTCGGAGCGCGAGGAGTGGCTGCTCGGCGAGGTGCGTGGGCTGGTCAGCCGGCTCAGGACACCGTTCTGGGTGAGCCACGACACCGCAGCTCTGCTCTGGGGGTGCTGGACGTGGCGGCTCCCGCCGTTCGCGCACCTGACCCAGCTCGGCCAGCCGAACGTGACGCGAGAGCGCGACGTGGCTGTGCGCCGGCACTGGACCGATCTACCGGTCCGTGACCGCGCGGTCCTCGACGGCGTCCCTGTCACCAGCCTCGAGCGCACCCTCGTCGACTGTGCACGGTCGCTGCCGCTCGAGCGCAGCCTCGTCGTGGTCGACTCCGCGTTGCGCCTGGGTGCGGATCGGGACGTGGTGGAGTCGATCGTCGAGGAGTCGCGCGGCAAGCGCGGCATCGTGCGGGCACGCCGTGCTCTCGAGCTCGCGGACTCGAGGTCGGAGTCGCCGGGCGAGACGCTCGTGCGGCTCGCGGCCGTGCTCGGCGGTCTGCCCGCACCCCGGCCACAGGTACCGGTCGCGACGTCGCGCGGGACGTACGTCGTCGACCTGGCCTGGCTCGACGCCCGTCTGGTGATCGAGTTCGACGGGGCGGTGAAGTACTCCGGCGGGGCGTTCGGGGACCCGGCAGAGGTCCGGCGCGCGCAGGACGCCCGCGAGGCGGCGCTCGTGGCAGCGGGCTGGACGGTCGTGCGCTTCACCTGGGACGACCTGGGCGACCCGGTGGCGGTCGGCTGTCGTCTCGCGGAGTCACGCCGCCTCGCGCTCCGTCGCCGCGCCGACAGCTCGCGGCCCTCCGCGCCGAGGCAGAGCCCTGGTCGGTCGAGGCAGAGCCCCGGTCGGTCGAGGTAGAGGCGCGGTCATGAACCTGGCCTCTACTTCGGCCTACCTGGCCTCTACCTCGGCCGACCTCGGTTCTATCTCGCGGGCGGGGGCGTGGCGAGGAGGTCGAGGTAGCGCGAGCGGGCGCGCACGACGTCGGCGAGCTGGGTCTCGATGCCGTCGACGAACTCCTCGCGGTACACGGCGTCGACCTGCACGGAGATCGCGTAGTAGAGCCCGGTGAACGTCGCGATCGCGACGGAGACGCGCAGCAGCGTCTGGGTCACGACGAGGTCCGCGCCGCCGACGCCGCCCCCGCCGACGAGCGAGAGCGTCCGCTGCCAGGTGCCGCCGTCGACGTCCCACAGCGCCATGACCTCGGGGGTCACCGTGAGCGTGCCGAGCGCCATGAAGAACACGCCCATGCCGAGGCTCACGACGAGGACCTGGAGGAGCTGGCTCGTCGCGATCATCGTCGCGAGGTTCGCCGTCTGGCCACGGCTGAAGCGTGCTGCGTCCTCGTGCCCGGGGTGCCGCGCGGCGGTCTCCGCGAGCGCCTCCCGGGCCTCGGCCGGCGACCGCAGACCGACGAACAGCACGACGAGCAGCGCGAAGAACGCGCCGAGCACGAGGTCGGCGACGCCGTGCGTCCGGTCGAACACCTGCCACACCTCGGCGTTGTAGAAGAGCACGAGGGAGAACACGAGCAGCAGCGGCAGCAGACGCACGAGGCGCAGCAGGGCGGCACCGAGCTCGTCGGTGACGCGCGCGAGCCCCCACCACAACGACGACAGCACGCCGTACCCGACGACGACGCGCACGACCCCGAGCAGCACGAGGTTGCCGACGACGGTGAGCAGGGCGTCGCCCCACTGCCCACCGAACACGACCGGCAGGAGGGCCGGCACGAGCACGAAGAACGCGAGCTCGGGGACGCCGACGGACTGCGGGAGCGTGGACCACGGCCGACCGCGCACCACGTTGAGCCCCGCGTACGCGGCCGCGACGATCGCCGCGGCGCCGAGGAGCGCGAGCGCGTTCGCCCACGCGGGCCAGCCCGACCGCACCGCGCCGGAGAGCTCGGCGAGCAGCACGACGAGCAGGAACGGGGCGGACCGCCCGAACACGTCGCGGTCGAGCGAGTGCCCCTCGACGAGCAGCGGGAGACCGTTGCGGCGGAACAGGCGTTCGCAGGCGGGGACGTCGAGCTGGTCGACCGCCGCGGGGGCGCCCGGCGCGGGGGCCGGGGACGCGTCGTCGGGCACGGTCATGGTCGCCGACCCTACCCGGGTCAGCCGAGGTCGACGGCGACCGCGCGGCCGGCGACACGGCCGGAGTAGAGGCACCCGCCGAGGAACGTCCCCTCGAGCGCGCGGTGGCCGTGCACGCCGCCCCCGCCGAACCCTGCCGCCTCGCCGGCGGCCCAGAGCCCGGGCAGCACGGACCCGTCCGCGCGCAGGACCCGCGCGGAGCCATCCGTCCACAGCCCCCCGAGCGTCTTGCGCGTCAGCACGGAGAGGCGGACGGCGAGCAGCGGCCCGTCCTTCGGGGTCGTCAGCGGCCGCGGCGGCGACACGCGGATGAGCCGGTCGACGCGGTAGCGGCGGGCCATCGCCGTCGCGACGACCTGCGGGTCCTTGCCCAGCCCGGTGCGGACCTGCTCGTCGCGCAGCCGGACGACGCGGGCCAGCGCCGCGGGGTCGACGTGCCCGCGCGAGCCCGGCGTCGCCTCGACGAGCGCGTTCATGCGCGTGGCGAGCTCCTCGGGGGTGTCCGCCCACACGAACTCCGGCGACTGCTCGGCGAAGCGCGCGACCGGCCCGACGGCGCCGGGCAGCACGCGCTGGGCGAGGAGCCGCACGTCCTTGCCGGTGAGGTCGGGGTTCTGCTCCGAGCCGGACAGCGCGAACTCCGACTCCATGATCGCCTTGTTGAGCACGAACCAGGAGTGGTCGTCGCCACGCTCGGTGACGTGCTGGAGGGCGCCGAGGGCGTCGAAGCCGGGGAACAGCGGCGCGGGCAGCCGGTTGCCGTCGGCGTCGAGCCAGAGCGAGCTCGGCCCGGGCAGGATCCGGATGCCGTGGTCCGTCCACACCGGCGAGTGGTTCGCGATCCCCTCCGGGTAGTGCCACATGCGGTCCTCGTGCACGAGTGCCGCACCCGCGTCGGCGGCGACACCGATCATGAGCCCGTCGGTCGAGTCGGGGACGCCGGACAGCATGCGGGCGGGGAGCCGGCCCGCCGTCTGCGGCCAGCGCGAGCGCACGAGCTCGTGGTTCGCGCCGATGCCGCCGGAGGTCACGACGACGGCGCTCGCCGCGATCTCCACCTCCCCGACGACGGCGCGCGACGACGGCGCCCCGCGTTCGGCGTCCGACGGTGCGAGCACCTCCGCGCGCACGCCCGTCACCGCGCCGTCGGTCACGACCAGCGACGTGACCCGGTGCCGGAACCGCACGTCGAGCAGGCCCGCGGCGCGCGCGTCCAGGGCGGCGCGGACGAACGGCTCGAGGACGCCCGGGCCGGTGCCCCACGTGACGTGGAAGCGGGGCACGGAGTTCCCGTGCGCGCCCCCGGCGGACCCGTCGGCGCCCGAGCGCACCGGGTACCCGCCACGCTCCGCCCACTGCACGAGCGGGAACCACCGCACGCCCTTGTCGTGCAGCCAGCCGCGCAACTCGCCGGCGGCGAAGTCCACGAACCCCTGCGCCCACGCGTAGCCGTGCCGGTCGGGGCCCTCGCCGCGGTCCGCGCCGGGCGCGAACTGCGCGGACCCGAGCCAGTCGTCGAACGCGAGCTCGGCGGAGTCCGTGACGCCCATGCGCCGCTGCTCGGGCGAGCCGACGAGGAAGAGCCCGCCGAACGACCACCATGCCTGCCCGCCCAGGCTCGCCGCGGGCTCCTGGTCGAGCAGGACCACCCGGCGGCCCGCCGCCGTGAGCTCGGTCGCCGCGACGAGACCGGAGAGCCCGGCCCCTACGACGACGACCTCGGGGTCCTCGATCGTGGGAGAGCTGGGGGAGGAGTCGACCGCGCTGTCACTCATGCGGGAAGAGTAGAGCACGTGTCCAGACCCGGCGGGCGCGAGCGCCCACGGCTCTGCCTCGCGTGACCGCGCCTCCGCCTCGCGTGACCAGGGCTCTACCTCGCGTGACCAGGGCTCTACCTCGCGTGACCTGGGCTCTTCCTCGGGGACCTCGGCTCTACCTCGCGGGGCCGGGCGTCTGCCTCGGCGGGGTGGGGGAGACATACACGCGCAGGCTCAGCGCCTCGAGCCCGACGACGTCGCCCGGGCGGGCGGCGCTCTCGCCCGCGGCGCGGTCCGGGTCGTCCGGGTGCTCCCAGTCCGAGTCCCACGCGAGCTCCCAGCGCTCGGGCTCGCCGGCCGCGTCGGCCCGCAGACCCGGGAGGGTCACGTCGACCGGGTCGAGCGCCCCGGTGAGCACGACGAGCACGTCGGCGTCGCCGGGCTCCGGGGCGGTCCGCAGCATCTGGAGCGTCCGGACGCCCGGGTCGTGCCACGCCCCGTGGTCCAGCGGTCCGCCGGCGGCATCGAACCACGCCAGGTCGGGCACGGCCGTCGGGCCGGGGCCGTGGCCGCCGTCGGGCGCCGTACCGGCCCCCGTGCCGGCCGCCCCGCCCGCCGCCGTGCCGGCGGCCGCGCCGCCGGAGCCGTCCGGCGCCGCGGGGCGCGGGCGGCCGGTGAAGAACGCGTCGGGGCGCAGCGCGGCGTGCTCGCGCCGCAGGGCGAGGAGGTGGCGGGCGGTCGCGAGCAGGTCCTTGCGCCACGGGGACAGGTCCCACGAGACCCACGACGTCTCGTCGTCCTGCACGTAGGCGTTGTTGTTGCCGCGCTGGGTGCGGCCCATCTCGTCGCCCGCGGTGATCATCGGGGTGCCCGCGGCGAGCACGAGCGTCGCGAGCAGGTTGCGGATCGAGCGGCGGCGGAGCGGGGCGATCTCGACGCCGGGGCCGGCGAGCCCTCGGCCCGTGGTGGCGTCGGGCGCGACCGGGCCCTCGAGCCCGTGGTTCCAGGACCGGTTGTCGTCGGTCCCGTCGCGGTTGTCCTCGCCGTTCGCGAGGTTGTGCTTGTGGTCGTACGCGACGAGGTCGGCGAGCGTGAAGCCGTCGTGCGCGGTCACGTAGCTCACGGACGCGACGGGGCCGCGCACGAGCGGCGGGTCCGAGCGGCCGAACAGGTCGGCCGAGCCCGCGAGGCGCGTCGCGAGGTCCCGCACGCCGTGGCCCGGCCGCCCGTGCGACGCCTCGCGCGCGTCCGCGAGCCAGAACTGGCGGACGGCGTCGCGGAAGCGGTCGTTCCACTCGGCGAGCGGCGGCGGGAACTGCCCGGTGCGCCACCCGCCGGGGCCCACGTCCCAGGGCTCGGCGACGAGCTTGAGCCCGCACAGCACCGGGTCCGTCTGGAGCGCGACGAGGAACGGGTGGTCCGGGTCGAACCCGGTGGGGCCCCGGCCGAGCGTGACGGCGAGGTCGAACCGGAACCCGTCGACCCCGACGACCTCGGCCCAGTACCGCAGCGAGTCGAGCGCCGCCCGCACGACCGCCGGCCGCCGGAAGTCGAGCGAGTTGCCCGTCCCGGTGACGTCCGCGAGACGTGCGGGGGAGCCGCCGTCGTGCAGGTAGTACCCGGCGTTGTCGAGGCCGCGCCACGACAGGTGGTACCCGTCGGCCCCGCCCTCGCACGTGTGGTTGTGCACGACGTCGAGCAGCACCTCGATCCCCGCCTCGTGCAGCAGGTGCACCATGCCGCGCACCTCGTCGAGGACGGCGCCCGGCCCGGCCTCCTGCGCGGCGCGCGTGGCGTACGCGGCGTGGGGCGCGAAGAACCCGAGGGTCGAGTAGCCCCAGTAGTTGGTGCGGCCGCTCGCCAGGAGGTGTGGTTCCGGCACGTTGGCGTGCACCGGGAGCAGCTCGACGCTCGTGACCCCCAGGCTTTGCAGGTGCTCGATCGTCACCGGGTGCGCGACGCCCGCGTACGTGCCGCGCAGGTGCTCGGGCAGCGCCTCCAGACGCTGCGTGAGCCCGCGCACGTGCGCCTCGTAGACCACGGTGTCGCGCCACGGGACGCGCGGGCGGGGAGCGAGCGTCCCGGTCGGCTCGGCGACCACGACGGCGTGAGGCACGAACGGCAGCGAGTCGCGCGGGTCGGGCGGGCCGTACGGGTCGTCGCCGACCTGGCCGCGGATCGCCGGGTCGTCCACGAGTTCGCCGGCGAGGCCCCGGGCGTACGGGTCGACGAGCAGCTTCGCGGGGTTGTGCCGCAGGCCGGCGGCCGGGTCCCACGTCCCGTGGACGCGGAAGCCGTACCGCTGGCCGGCACCGACGCCCGGGACGTGGCCGTGCCACACGCCGTAGGCGGGGCCGGCGAGCGGGACCCGGCGCTCGCGGTAGCGCGCCGGGTCGTGCGCGGGGAGCGCCGCGTCCACCACGTCCACGAGGCACAGCTCGACGGCGGTCGCGTGCGACGCGAGCACGGCGACGTCGACGCCGTCGCCGGCGAGGCGGACCCCGAGCGGTGGGACGAGGGCGTGCCGGTCGACGCTCCCGGGGGCGGTCGGCGGGACGGGTCTCGGGTCGGGCGACGGCTCGTGCACCCGTCCATTGTGGCGGGTGTCACCGGCTCCTCCGGTCGCCCGCCGGTAGGCTTCGGCGGAGCGGGCCGGGTACCTCTCCGGCCGACCGCCCAGCGCACAGGGAGAGCAGCCGATGCGGATCGTCGTCGCCGTGAAGTACGTCCCGGACATCCACGCCGACCGGGGCTTCGAGGACGGCCGCGTGGTGCGCCGGGCCGACGAGGGCACGCTCAACGAGCTCGACGAGAACGCGGTCGAGGCCGCGCTGCGCCTCAAGGAGGCGCTGCCGGAGGAGGAGCGCGAGACCAGCGAGGTGGTCGTGCTCACCGTCGCCGGGCCGGACGCCGACGGCGCCGTGCGCCGCTCCTACCAGCTCGGCGCCGACCGCGGGGTTCGGGTGAGCGACGACGCGATCGCGGGCTCGGACTACTTCGGCACCGCACGCGTCCTCGCCGCCGCGGTGCGCCGCCTCGCCGACGAGGCCCCGGTGGACGTCGTCGTGACGGGCATGGCCGCGCTCGACGGGCTGGGATCCGTCGTCCCGGCGCTCCTGTCGGCCGAGCTCGGGCTGCCGCAGCTCACGCTCGCCGGGAGGCTCGAGGTCGAGGGCGAGCCGGGCGCACGCACCGCCCGCGTCACGCGCGAGCTCGACGGCGTCGAGGAGGTCCTCGAGGCGCCGCTCCCCGCCGTCGTGTCGGTGACCGACCACGCGAACGACCCGCGCATGCCGAACTTCAAGCTCATCATGGCGGCGCGCACGCGCCCCGTGGAGGCGTGGAGCCTCGCCGACCTCGGCGTCGACGCGGCGCTCGTCGGCGACGCGGGCGCCCGCACGCGCGTGCTCGACGCGTCGCCGCGGCCGCCGCGCCCCGACGCGGAGATCGTCGTCGACAAGGGCGAGGGCGGCCGCGCCCTCGCCGAGTTCCTCATCCGCAACGACCTGGTCTGAGAGGCGTCCGCACATGAGCACCCCCGGGGCCCGTACCGTCCTCGTCCTCCTCGACTCCGCAGCCACCGAGCTGCGGTCGCCCGTGCTGGAGCTGATCACCCTCGGCCGCGCGCTGGGGCGCGTGGAGGCCGTCGCGCTCGAGGCGCCGAGCGTCGGCGTCCTCGCCCAGCTCGGCGCGCACGGCGTCGCGCTCGTGCGCCAGGCCGAGCCGTCGTCCGGCGGCGAGGTCGTCACCGGCGACGCGCTGCACCTGACGCCCGTCGTCGCGGAGGTCCTCGCGGCGGCCGCGCGCGCGTCGCACGCCGACGCCGTCCTGCTGACGTCGTCGTTCCCGAACAAGGAGGCCGCGGCGCGCCTCGCGTTCCTCACGGGGGCCGGCCTCGTCGTCGACGCGTCCGCGCTGCACGACGACGGCACCCACCTCGTGGCCGACAAGCGCGTCTTCGCGGGCTCGTGGGACGTGCGCAGCGAGATCCTCACCGACCCGGCGGTGCTGACGCTCCGCGCGAACTCGGTGGTGCCCCAGCCGGCGGACGCCGCCGTCGCGACCGAGGTCGAGGCGCTGCGCGTCGAGCTGACCCCCGCGGCGACCGCGGCGCGCGTCGTGTCCCGCACGGTCGACGCGTCCGCGGGCGCGGGCCGTCCCGCGCTCGGGGAGGCCGCGATCGTCGTGGCCGGGGGCCGTGGCACGAACGGCGACTTCGCCCCCGTGGTCGAGCTCGCCGACGCGCTGGGCGCCGCCGTGGGCGCGACGCGCGACGCGGTCTACGAGGGCTGGCACGACCAGTTCGTCGGGCAGACGGGCGTCACCGTGGCACCGCGCGTGTACATCGGCGCGGGCATCTCCGGCGCCCCGCACCACCGTGGCGGCATGCAGGCGTCGCAGGTGATCGTCGCGGTGAACAACGACCCGGAGTGCCCGCTGTTCGAGATCTCGGACTTCGCGGTCGTGGGCGACCTCGCGGACGTGCTGCCGCAGGCGGCCGAGGTGCTGCGGGAGCACCGCGCGTCGCAGGGCTGACCGCCCGGTCGGCGCCGAGAGTTCACCCGGTGTCCTCCGGGCGGTGACCGGCCGGTCACCGATCGTTCCTAGCGTCGGGCCGACTCCCCGGTGACGGGGAGGCCCCCCGACCCGTGGAGACGACCGATGACGATCACGCCTGCCCCCGAGCATCGCCCCCTGCTCTCCGTCGCGCCGCACGCGCGCGGCAAGCGCAGCCCCGTCACCTGCCGGCTGAAGTGCGCGGACGCGTGCTCGCGCCCGGTCCCCAACGAGAGCGCGAACGAGACGTTCCGCGACGTCGTCGCCGGCGCGCTGTCACGCCGCGCGCTGCTCGGCGGGCTCGCGGTGGGAGCCGCGGCCGTCGTGCTCGGCGCGCAGACGGTCACCGCGCCGTCCGCCGCCGCCCAGGGCGTCGCGGCGCACCGCGGGCACGGCGGTGGCCGCCCGCGGAAGGGGCTCGCGTTCGGCGCGATCTCGCCCCAGCCCGCGGCGCGCGACGCGCTCGTCGTCCCCGACGGGTACCGGTGGCGCCCGGTGATCCGCTGGGGCGACCCGATCCTGCGCGGCGGGGCGCCGTTCGACGTCTCGCGCCAGACCCCGGAGCAGCAGGCACGGCAGTTCGGCTACAACAACGACTACCTCGACATCCTGCCGTTCGAGCGCCAGCACGCCCTCGCCGGCGGCCGCGGCGCGGGCAAGGGACCGGGTCGCGGGACGCGCGGGCTGCTCGTCGCGAACCACGAGTACACGAACCCCGCCATCATGTTCGACGCCTCGTACGACGCCCCGACCCGCCGGGCGATCGAGCGCGCGGCGCACGGGATGTCCGTCGTCGAGGTGCGTCGTCGTCGGACCGGGACGCCGTGGGACTACGTGGCGGACAGCCGGTACAACCGCCGGGTGCACATGACGACCGAGCTCCGCCTCACCGGGCCGGTCGCGGGGTCCGACCTCGTCAGGACCGTCGCCGACCCGTCGGGGACGCGCGTGCTCGGCACGCTCAACAACTGCGCGGGCGGCACCACGCCGTGGGGCACGGTGCTCTCGGGCGAGGAGAACTACAACGGGTACTTCCGCACGTCGGGCACGGGCCACGACGCCCGCTACGGCCTGCGCGACGCCGCGACGGGGTACGGCTGGGAGCTCGACGACCCGCGCTTCGACGCCCGCAACCCCGGGTACGAGAACGAGCCGAACCGGTTCGGCTGGATCGTCGAGATCGACCCGTACGCGCCCGCCGAGCCGCCGGTGAAGCACACCGCGCTCGGCCGGTTCAAGCACGAGGGCGCCAATGTCATCCTGTCGCGCCGCGGGAACGCGGTCGCGTACATGGGCGACGACGAGCGCTTCGACTACGTGTACAAGTTCGTCTCCTCGCGCACGATGCGCCCGGGGAACAGCGAGGGCGCCCGCCGCCACAACAAGACGCTGCTCACCGAGGGCTCGCTGTACGTCGCGCGGTTCCGCGGCGACTCGCCGGCGTCCGAGATCGACGGCTCGGGCGCGGTGCCGTCCGACGGCGCGTTCGACGGCCGCGGCGAGTGGCTGCCGCTCGTCGTCGACGGGCGCAGCGCCGTCCCGGGCATGAGCGTCGAGGAGGTGCTCGTCTACACCCGCGTCGCGGCCGACAAGGTCGGGGCGACGAAGATGGACCGCCCCGAGGACGTCGAGCCCAACCCCGTCACGGGCCGCGTGTACGTCGCGTGCACGAACAACACCTCGCGCGGCCCGGGCGCAGCCGAGGGCGCGACCGAGCCGAACCCCCGCAGCACGAACCGCGACGGGCACGTGGTGGAGATCGTCGAGGACCGCGACGACGCCGCGTCGCTGACGTTCCGCTGGAACCTCCTCCTCGTCGCGGGCGACCCCGCGACGAACTCCTCCACCTACTTCTCGGGCTACCCGAGGGAGAAGGTCTCCCCGATCTCGTGCCCGGACAACCTCGCGTTCGACGCCGAGGGCAACCTGTGGATCTCGACCGACGGCCAGCCGAGCACGATCCAGAAGTGCGACGGCCTGTTCAAGGTCACGCTCGACGGCCGCGAGCGCGGGCGGGTCGAGCAGTTCCTCTCGGTGCCGCGCGGCGCCGAGACGTGCGGGCCGCTCGTCGACTCGGCGGACCGCATGGTCTACGTCGCGGTGCAGCACCCCGGGGAGGACGGGACGTTCGACGCGCAGGTGTCGTCCTTCCCGGACTACCTGACCCCGGGGGCTCCGGTGCCCCCGGGAGCCTTCGCCGGGCCGCGGCCCGCGGTGGTGCAGGTCTGGCAGGACTGACGCCCGGGCCCCGGCGCCACGACGGCGCCGGGGCCTGCGCGCTCAGAGCCCCAGGTGCTCCAGCCACGCGAGGGCCGCGACGCCCTGGGCGCGCTGGAACGGTCGCAGACGGGGGATGGTCGGGATCGCGGGCTGCCGCGCGGAGTGCAGGAAGTACCCGGCGATCCCCGCGACGACGGCACGCAGGTCCGTGGGGTGCACGTCCTGGCCGAGCGGGTGCGCGGCGAACGTCGCGGCCGCCCAGGCGCCCCCCCGCGCGCGTCGTGCCGGGTCGGCGCTCACCGTGACGGGCTCGCACACGTCCCGGACGCCCTGCATGACGACGCTCGGCAGGAGCATCGCCAGGTCGAGCCACGCCGCGCCGCGCGACGCGTACGGCCAGTCCACGAGGTAGACCTTCTCCGGGGTCAGCAGCACGTTGTCGGCGCGCAGGTCGCCGTGCACGAACGACTCGCCCTCGCACGCGACGAGCGCGCCGCGCTCGGCCTCCGCGAGCGCGTCGAGGCGCGCCGCCGCCCAGGGCACGAGCGCTGCCAGGCCGGGGTCCGGGTCGGCCCGCAGGGCGCGCCAGCCGGTGGCCATGCCGGCGAAGTCCGGGCCGGTGGGCGGCAGGCGCATGGCTCGGGCCCCGGGCGCGGACGCGACCCGGACGAGCGCGGCGAGCACGCGGTCGAGCTCGTGCGGGTCCCACGGCGTGCCGGGCGAGCGCCCGTCGACCGCCTCGTACGCGAGCGCGACCCAGTCGCCGTCGCCGTGCCCCCAGGCGAAGCGTGGCGCGGGGACGGCGCGCGGCAGCCGCGTCGCGACCTTCGCCTCGGCGCGGTGCAGGTCGGCGGCCACGGGCTCGTCGGCGGTCCGGGCCGCCTTGACGAAGAGGCGGCTGCCGTCGTCGAGCGTGAGGACGGACGCGAGGCCCGGGCTGAACCCGGCCGGTACCGAGCGCTCGTGCACGACCCTGCCCCCGGCGACGGCCTCCAGCTCGTCGCGCAGCGCGAGCGGCAGGTCGGCCCAGAGCAGGCGTCGACCGCCGGAGGCGACCGGGACGTCCCCGGTGGTCTCGACGGCGGGCGGCGCGACGTCGTCGGGCATCGAGAGGCCACTTCCCCTGTCGGTGGCTGGCGGTCCCGCCCGCGGCACGTTCCCGTCCCGCGGCGACGTGTGGCGCGCGACGGCGGTCCTGCGACCGGGCGAGCGCCCGGCGACGGCCGGGCGTAGATGTCCCACAACCTAGCGCTTTCCACCGGGATGTCCAGCGCCGCCCACCCCTCGGACCGCGAGCGTCGCCCCGCGGTTCGTAGACTGGGTGACCGTGACCCCTGCTCCCGGCCCCGTGACCGGCGTCGGCCCCGGTGCGCCCGGCGGGCCGACCCCCGTCCCCGTGACGGCCTACCTCGACCACGCCGCCACGACGCCGCTGTCCCCGGCGGCGCGCGACGCGTTCGTCGACGAGCTGACCCGCACGGGCAACCCGTCGTCGCTGCACGCCGCGGGCCGCGCCGCGCGGCGCACCGTCGAGGAGGCGCGCGAGTCGGTCGCGGCCGCGCTCGGCGCCCGCCCGAGCGAGGTCGTCTTCACGGCAGGCGGCACCGAGGCCGACAACCTCGCGGTCAAGGGGCTGTTCTGGGGCCGCCGGACCACGGACCCGCGCCGCCGGCGCATCGTGGTGTCCGCCGTCGAGCACCACGCGGTGCTCGACCCCGCGTTCTGGATGGCGGAGCACGCGGGCGCCGAGATCGTCCTGCTGCCCGTGGACGCCGAGGGGCGTGTGGACCTCGACGCCCTGCGCGCCGAGATCGCGGAGCACGCCGACGAGATCGCCCTGATCTCCGTCATGTGGGCGAACAACGAGGTGGGGACGCTGCAGCCCGTGCCGGAGGTCGTGCAGCTCGCGCGTCCGCACGGCATCCCGGTGCACTCCGACGCCGTGCAGGCCGTCGGGCAGGTGCCCGTCGACTTCGCCGCGAGCGGGCTCGACGCGATGACGGTGTCGGGCCACAAGGTCGGCGGGCCCGTCGGGGTCGGCGCGCTCCTCGCGCGGCGCGACGCCCCGCTGACGCCCGTGCTGCACGGCGGGGGCCAGGAGCGCGGCGTGCGCTCCGGGACGCTCGACGCCCCCGCGATCCGCGCGTTCGGCGTCGCGGTCACCGAGGCGGTCGCGCACCGGGCCGAGCGGGCCGCGCACCTCGCCGCGCTGCGCGACGAGCTCGTCGCGGGCGTGCGCGAGCGCGTCCCGGACGCCGTGCTCAGCGGACCCGAGCCCGGCGCGCACGACGGCGTCGTCCGGCTGCCCGGCAACGCGCACTTCACCTTCCCCGGTGCCGAGGGCGACTCCCTGCTCTACCTGCTCGACTCCGCGGGCGTGCAGGCCTCGACCGGGTCGGCGTGCCAGGCCGGCGTGCCGCAGCCGTCGCACGTCCTGCTCGCGATGGGCGTGCCCGAGGCCGACGCGCGGGGCGCGCTCCGCTTCTCGCTCGGCGTCACGTCCACGCGCGACGACGTCGCGCGCCTCCTCGACGCCCTGCCCCGGGCGGTCGAGCGCGCCCGGGCCGCGGGCCTCGCGTCGAGCCCGGCGCGCCCGCGCGTCGCGCGCCGCACGGGCGGTGCCGCGTGAGGGTCCTCGCCGCCATGTCGGGCGGCGTCGACTCGGCCGTCGCCGCGGCGCTCGCGGTCGAGGCCGGGCACGAGGTGGTCGGCGTGCACATGGCGCTCTCGCGCGACCGCGACCAGTTCCGCACCGGCTCGCGCGGGTGCTGCTCGATCGAGGACGCGGGGGACGCGCGGCGTGCCGCCGACGTCCTGGGCATCCCGTACTACGTGTGGGACCTCTCCGAGCGGTTCGAGGACACGGTCGTGGCCGACTTCCTCGCCGAGTACGAGGCCGGGCGCACGCCCAACCCGTGCGTGCGCTGCAACGAGCACATCAAGTTCGAGGCGCTGCTCGACAAGGCGACCGCGCTGGGGTTCGACGCCGTCGCGACGGGCCACTACGCGCGCGTCGAGACGCGGGAGGTCCCCGACGCGTCCGCCCCGGGCGGGACGCGCACGGTCCACGAGCTGCACCGCTCTCCGAACACGGCGAAGGACCAGTCCTACGTCCTCGCGGTCATGGGTCCCGAGCGGCTCGCGCGGGCGGTCTTCCCGCTCGGCGGCTTCGCCTCGAAGGACGAGGTCCGCGCCGAGGCGGCGCGGCGCGGCCTGTCGGTCTCCGCGAAGCCGGACTCCTACGACATCTGCTTCGTCGCCGACGGCGACACCCAGGGCTTCCTGCGCGCGCGCCTGGGCGCGCGGCCGGGGGAGATCGTCGACGCGGACGGCGCGGTGCTCGGCGAGCACGACGGCGCCTACGCCTACACGGTCGGCCAGCGCAAGGGCCTCGGCATCGACCGACCCGCGCCCGACGGCCGCCCGCGGTACGTGCTCGACGTCCAGCCCGCGAGCAACCGGGTGGTCGTCGGACCGGCCGAGCTGCTCAGCGTCGACCGGATCGAGGCGGGGTCCGCCGTCTGGTTCGACGACGCGTGCCCGCCCGCGGGCGAGCCGGCCGACGTCGAGGTGCAGGTCCGGGCGCACGGCGCGCCGGTCCCCGCGCGCGTGCGGAGCGTCCCCGGCGGGTCGATCGAGGTCGAGCTCACGGGCACGCCGCTGCGGGGCGTCGCGGCCGGGCAGTCGCTCGTCGTCTACGCCGGGACGCGCGTGCTCGGGCAGGGCACGGTCGACCGGGCGTACCGGGCCGGCCGCACCGCCCCCGGCCCCGGTACCCCGGGCGCACGGGGCGCTCAGCCGACGCCGACGGCCGCCGGGTGAGCGAGCGCCCGCACGAGCGCCGACTCGTCGCGCACGCACCAGTGCTCGGCCGCGCGCCCCTCGGCGAACCGCAGCACGTGCATCTCGCGCACGCGGAACCGGCGGCCCGTCGGCGCGACGCCGCGGAAGTAGCCCGTGTGCCGGGCGCTGAGCTCGACGTGCAGCGCCACGAGGTCGCCCTCCGCGACCGCGTGCAGCACCTCGACGCGCTGGTCCTCGAACGCGTCCGCGTACCAGTGCATGGTCGCGACGAGGCCCTCGTCGCCCCCGTCGCCGCCCGGTGCGGCGTCGTGGTTGCGGAAGCCCGGCGCGAGCAGCGCCGCGACGGCGTCGGCGTGGTTGCCCGGGATCGCGTGCGTGTGCACGGCGACGGCGACGGCCTTGTTCTCGTGCGTGCCCATGGCGGGGTCCTTCCGCAGGACGGCCGCGCGGCCCCCGGACCCCGGCGGGGTCGCGGCACGGCTCGGTGTTCCGGTGTGCTCCTGGAGAGAGGTGGACGGCACGTGGTTCGTGACGAGGTGCGCGGTCTCCCGCGCGAGGCGGCGCGCGGGGGTGCGGCATGACCGCGGTGAGCGGGCTCGGGCCGTGGCCCGGCGGCGAGGGCACGGACGTCCTCGAGGCCCAGCTCACGGTGCTCGGCGACCTCGCCGACGTGCCGACGGGCGTGCAGGGCGTGCCGTTCCTCGTCCAGCTCCCGGGCCGCGGGCCCGGTGCCGACGCGACGGGCCGCACGACGGCGCTCCTGCCGGGGCTGCCCGTCGAGCTCGGCCCGCACGGCTGGAAGCTCGCCGACCACGGCGGCGCCGACCTGCGGCGGGCGGAGGCGTACCTGCGCGAGGACGTGGAGGCGCTCGCCATCGCGGGCGCCGGGTACGCGGGGCCGCTCGCCGTGACGGTCACCGGTCCGTGGACGCTCGCCGCGGAGGTCTACCTGGCGCGCGGCGACCGCGTCCTGTCCGACCGCGGTGCGGTGCACGAGGTCGTCGAGGCGCTCGCCGCGGGCGTGGCCGAGCACGTCGCGCAGGTGCGCCGGCAGGTCCCGGGCGCGGACGTCGTCGTGCAGGTGGACGAGCCGCTGCTCGCGCAGGTGGGGGCGGGCGTGCTGCCCACGTTCTCGGGGTACTCGCGCCTGCGTGCGGTCCCGGGCCCGGACCTCGTGGACGGGCTGCGCCCGGTGCTCGACGCCGCGCGCGCCGCGTCCGCGTCGACGGTCGTCCACGTGGGCCCCGCCTGGGTGGGCGTCGCGCCGGTCGTCCTCGCGGGCGCCGACGCGGTCGGCCTGACGCTCGGCGCGTGGGACGAGCGGTCGTGGGAGACGGTCGCGCGCGCGGTCGAGCGAGGCGTGCGCCTCTGGGCCGCGCTGCCGCCCGCGAAGGTCTCGCAGTGCGCCGGGCCAGCGCTCGGCGAGCTCGCCGACCTCGTCAGCGTGCCGTGGCGCCGCATCGGGCTCGAGCCGTCCGCGCTCGACGACGTGACGCTCCTCGGCGCGCCGCGGTCCGGCGGCGGCCCCGGTCGCGGGGTCGGCGGCACGCCCGACGAGCACCGCGCGCTGCTCGCGAACCTCGGCCGCGTCGCCGACGTCCTGGCCGAGCGCGCCCACGCCTGAGCGTCGCCCGGACACGCCCTGAGCGCTTTCCGCGCACGGCTCCGGGTGCGTACGCTTGACCTCGCGCGACGGTCACGACGGCGACGTGCGGACGGCCGTCCCGCGGCCTCCGGACGGCGCGGGAACGACCGGGCGCAGACCCTCGTCCCCCCACCGCGAAGGATCTCCATGCCCGTCCTGCGAGCCGTGCTGTTCGACCTCGACGGCGTGCTCACGCCGACCGCCGAGCTCCACATGCGCGCCTGGGAACGGCTGTTCGCGCCCTACTGCGCCGCGCACGGCCTGGCCCCGTACACCGCCGCGGACTACTTCGCGTCGATCGACGGGAAGCCCCGCTACGACGGCGTCGCGACGTTCCTCGCGTCGCGGGGCGTCACGCTGCCACGCGGCGAGGTCACGGACGCGCCGGGGGAGTCCACGGTGTGCGCGCTCGGCAACCGCAAGGACGAGATCGTCAACCGCATGTTCGCCGAGGAGGGCATCGCGCCCTACCCGGGCTCGGTCCGGTTCCTCGACGCCGTGACGGCGGCGGGTGCCGCGGTCGCCGTCGTGTCGTCGTCGCGCAACACGCCCGCCGTCCTCGCGGCGGCCGGGCTCACGCACCGGTTCGCCGTCGTCGTGGACGGGAACGTCGCGGCGCGCGAGCACGTCGCCGGCAAGCCCGCACCGGACACGTACCTGTACGCGGCCCAGCTGCTCGACGTGCCCGCCGGGGAGGCCGTCGTGGTGGAGGACGCGATCTCGGGCGTGCAGGCCGGCGCGGCCGGCGGGTTCGGGCTCGTGCTCGGCGTCGACCGCGGCGTGGGCGCGGACGCGCTGCGCGCGCACGGGGCCGACGTCGTCGTGGCCGACCTCGGTGACCTCGACGCGACGGTCCTCGACCACCCGCGCGCCGCGACCGCCGACGCCGCCCTCCCCGCCGAGACCACCCGTGCCGACGAGGAGGCAGGCGCGTGATCCGCCGCACCGCCGACGAGCGCAGCACCGTCGACCGCCTGCGCTTCCCGGCCGAGCCGTGGCGGCTCGTCGAGTCGCAGTTCTCCGCGGAGGACCTCGGCGTGACCGAGACGCTGTTCGCCGTCGCGAACGGCTACCTCGGCATGCGCGGCAACGTCGAGGAGGGCCGCGAGTCCCACTCGCACGGCACGTTCATCAACGGCTTCCACGAGACGTGGCCCATCCGGCACGCGGAGGAGGCGTACGGCTTCGCGCGCGTCGGGCAGACGATCGTCAACGTCCCGGACGCCAAGGTCATCCGCCTCTACGTGGACGACGAGCCGCTCCTGCTGCCCGTCGCGGACCTCATCGACTACGAGCGCTCGCTCGACCTGCGCGACGGCGTCCTGCGGCGCGAGCTGCTGTGGCGCACGCCGTCGGGCAAGCGCGTGCAGATCCGCTCGCAGCGCATGGTGTCGTTCGTCGAGCGCCACCTCGCCGTCATGACGTTCGAGGTCACGCTCCTCGACGCCGCCGCGCCCGTCGCGATCTCGTCCCAGATCCTCAACCGCCAGGACGGTCAGGACGAGTACCACGTGCGGTCCGCGTCGCTCGGGGAGGGCTTCGACCCGCGCAAGACGAACCAGTTCACGGGGCGCGTCCTGCAGCCGCAGACGCAGTTCGGCGACGACGACCGCCTCGTGCTCTCCTACCGCTGCACCAACTCCGGCATGACGCTCGCGGTCGCGGCCGAGCACGTGCTCGAGACCGAGAACGAGTGGGACGTGCGCACGCTCGCCGACGAGGACCTCGCGAAGCACGTGTTCCGCGTGCAGGCCGAGCCGGGACGGCCGATCCGGCTGACCAAGCTCGTCGCGTACCACACGTCGCGCGGCGTCCCGCCGCGCGAGCTCGTCGACCGCTGCCGGCGCACGCTCGACCGTGCGCGCGAGTCCGGCGTCGAGGCCCAGCTCGCGCTCCAGCGCGAGTGGCTCGACGACTTCTGGGCCCGCTCCGACGTCGAGATCCCCGGCCAGCCGGGCATCCAGCAGGCCGTCCGCTGGAACCTGTTCCAGCTCGCGCAGGCGACCGCGCGGGCCGAGGGCAACGGCGTCCCCGCGAAGGGGCTCACCGGCTCCGGGTACAGCGGGCACTACTTCTGGGACACCGAGATCTACGTCCTGCCGTTCCTCACCTACACGAGCCCGCGGTACGCGCGCAACGCGCTGCGCTTCCGCTACCAGATGCTCGACGCCGCCCGCCGCCGCGCCGCGGAGCTGTCGCAGAAGGGCGCGCTCTTCCCCTGGCGCACGATCAACGGCGAGGAGGCGTCCGCCTACTACGCGGCCGGGACCGCGCAGTACCACATCGACGCCGACGTCAGCTACGCGCTCGTGCAGTACGTGCGCGCGACCGGCGACGAGGACTTCCTGCGCCGCGAGGCCGCGGACATCCTCGTCGAGACCGCGCGCATGTGGGAGGACCTCGGCTTCTGGCGCGCCAACGGCGACGACAACTTCCACATCCACGGCGTCACCGGGCCGGACGAGTACACGACGGTCGTCAACGACAACCTCTTCACGAACGTCATGGCCCGCTTCAACCTGCGGGCCGCGGCGTACGTCGTCGAGCGCATGAAGGCCGACCACCCCGAGGACTACGCGCGCCTCGTGGACCGGCTCTCGCTGGGTGCGTACGAGGCCGCGGAGTGGGTCCGCGCCGCCGACCACATGTCGATCCCGTACGCCGAGAGCATCGGGATCCACCCGCAGGACTCGCACTTCCTCGAGCGCGAGATCTGGGACCTCGCGCACACGCCCGAGGACAAGCGGCCCCTCCTGCTGCACTACCACCCGCTCGTCATCTACCGCTACCAGGTGCTCAAGCAGGCGGACGTCGTGCTCGCGCTGTTCCTCCAGGGGCAGCACTTCAGCCCTGAGGAGAAGCTCGCCGACTTCGAGTACTACGACCCGTTGACCACGGGCGACTCGACGCTGTCCGGCGTCGTGCAGTCGATCGTCGCGGCGGAGGTCGGGTACCACGAGCTCGCGCTCGAGTACTTCGTGTCGTCGATCTACGTCGACCTCGCGAACCTCCACGCCAACGCCGCCGACGGCGTGCACGTCGCGTCCGCGGGCGGCACGTGGTCCGCGCTCGCGTACGGGTTCGGCGGCATGCGCGACTCCGAGGGCGACCTCACGTTCGACCCGCGCCTGCCCCAGGAGTGGGAGTCGCTCACCTTCCGCGTGCAGTGGCGCGGCTCGCGGCTGCGCGTCACCGTGCTGCCCGACGCGATCGAGCTCGACGCCGAGACCGGCGACGGCGCGCAGGTCGTCGTGCGCGGCGAGCAGGTGAAGGTCGTCCCGGGCGAGGTCGCGCGCGTCGCGCTCGACGGCCAGGGACCGGTGAAGCCGGGCCGTCCGAGCCTGCGCGCGCTCTCCGGCAACCGCCGCGAGGACGGCACCCTCATCACCGCGACGGTGCCGCACTCCTGAGGGCCGCCCGCACGTCGCCGAGCAGGTGGTCCTGGCGCGTCCGGCCTCGCCGACGCGCCAGGACCACCTGCTCGGCCCCGCAGGAGCGCCGGGTCAGCCGAGGCGCTCGGCGAGGAAGCGGTAGTGCACCGCGGCCATGTGCGCGGCCTGGGCGTTGTTCGCGGCGCCGCCGTGGCCGCCCTCGATGTTCTCGTAGTACGTGACGTCCTTGCCCTCGCCGAGCATCTTCGCGGCGAGCTTGCGCGCGTGGCCCGGGTGGACGCGGTCGTCCTTCGTCGACGTCGTGAACAGCACGGGCGGGTAGTCGCGCTCGGCGTCGAACAGGTGGTACGGCGAGAACGTGCGGATGAACTCCCACTGCTCGGGGTCGTCCGGGTCGCCGTACTCCGCGGCCCACGACGCCCCGGCGAGGAGCTTCGTGTAGCGGCGCATGTCGAGCAGCGGCACGCCGACGATCACGGCGCCGAACAGCTCGGGGTACTGCGTGAGCATGTTGCCGGCGAGCAGGCCGCCGTTGGAGCGGCCCTCCATGCCGAGGTGCTCGGGCGTGGTGATCCCGCGGGCGACGAGGTCGCGCGCGACGGCGGCGAAGTCCTCGTAGGCGCGGTGGCGGTTCGCCTTGAGCGCGGCCTGGTGCCATGCGGGACCGTACTCGCCGCCGCCGCGGATGTTCGCCACGACGTAGACACCGCCCTGCGCGAGCCACGCACGGCCGAGCGCACCGGAGTACGCGGGCGTGAGCGAGATCTCGAACCCGCCGTACCCGTACAGCAGCGTGGGCGCGGTGCCGGTTCCCGTGTCGCCGTCGCCCGCGACGAGGTCCGCCCGGCCCACGACGAAGTACGGCACGCGCGTGCCGTCGTCGGACGTGGCGAAGTGCTGCGCGACGGTCATGCCGTCGGCGTCGAAGAACGCGGGGTTGGCCTTGACGACCTCGGGCGCGCCCGCGTCGCCGGGGTGCTCGCCGAGCGCCAGGAGCGAGAGCGTCGTCGGCGTGAGGTAGTCGGTCGTGACGAGCCAGAGGTCGTCGGTGTCGACGGGGTCGACCGCACCGACGGCGACCGTGCCCAGCGCGGGCAGGCCCGGGATCTCCGAGCGCACCCACGGCGCGTCCGCGGTCTCCTGCCCGACGACGGCCCCGGCGTCCCCGGGAGCGGCGGCGTCGGGCGGCGTCAGCACGTGCAGCCGGTTCTTCACGTCGTCGAGCACGTTGACGACGAGGTGGTGGCGCGTCCACGTGGCGCCGGCGAGCGACGTCGTCGCGGTGGGCTCGAAGAGCACGGTGAAGCCACGGTCGCCCGCGAGGAAGTCGTCGAACCGGGCCGCGAGGAGCGACCCGGCGCGGTACGTGGTGCCCCCGACCGTCCAGTCGTCGCGCAGCTCGACGAGCAGCCACTCGCGCCGCACGCCGACCTCGGCGGAGTCGGGCACGTCGATCTTCGTCAGGCGCTGCTCGGGCGTGCCGGTGCGCTCGGCGAGGTAGAGCTCGTCGGAGTAGAACGCCTTGGAGCGGTGCACGAAGTCGCGCTCGAACCCGGGCGTGTGCGAGCGCCAGGCGGAGATGTACATGTCCTCGTCGGTGCCCTCGTAGACGGTCACCGCGGTCTCGAGCGGGGCGCCGCGCGTCCAGCGCTTGACCACGCGCGGGTACCCGGACGGCGTGAGCGTGCCCTCGCCGAAGTCGGTGAAGACGTAGACGGTGTCGGCGTCGATCCAGCCGAGCGAGCCCTTGGCCTCGGCGCGGTGGAAGCCGCCGTCCTCCGGCGCGACGAACCGCTTCTCGACGAGGTCGAACTCGCGCGTGACGTCGGCGTCGGAGCCGCCGGGGGAGAGCTCGACGAGCGCGTGCCGCCAGGGCTCGCCCGCGGCGAGCTGCTCCGGCGTCGGGCGCAGGACGTTCGCGCCGTGCCAGACCCACGACTCGCCCTCGGTCGCGGCGAGCGCGTCGAGGTCGAGCACGGTCTCCCACTCCGGGTCGTCGGTGCGGTAGGACTCGAGCGTCGTGCGCCGCCAGACGCCGCGCTCGTGCTGCGCGTCCCGCCAGAAGTTGTAGTACCGGTCGCCGATCTTCGAGACCTCGGGGATCTTGGCGTCGGAGTCGAGCACCTCGCGGACCGCGCGCTCGGTCGCGGCGAACTCGTCGGCGGTCTCGAGCGTGTCGGCGACCTCGGCGTTGCGGGCGCGGACCCAGGCCAGAGCCTCGTCGCCCTCGACCTCCTCGAGCCAGAGGTACGGGTCGTGGGGGGTGCCGTCCGGTCGGTCGGTCGCGGCGCGGCTCCGGGTCGCGGGCGAGGGGCTCGTCGTCTGCTCGGCGGTCATGGTCACCCACCCTACGGCGCGCGGGCGGTGGTGCGGAGGTCACGAGGAGGCGGGGACCTTCGGCCCGCATCGGGGCCGGACCCTTGTGGGGACGGGTCCCTTGTGAAAACCTTCACAAGTAGAGAGACCGCCGAAGGAGCCGGGGCATCCCGGCCCCGGCACACCCGCGGCCGACGCCCGGCGAGGCCGGGCACCGGAGGGGACGCATGAGCGCGAAGAGCGCGAGCACGAAGGCCGAGAACCGCACCGAGGACACCCGCACGACGCACGAGATCGACGTCCTCGTCGAGCGGGCCCGCAAGGCTCTCGACCAGTACATGAGCCTCACGCAGGAGGACGTCGACCGGATCGTCCTCAAGGCGTCGGTCGCCGGCCTGCACCAGCACGGCCACCTCGCGCAGATGGCCGTCGCCGAGACCGGGCGCGGCGTGTTCGAGGACAAGGCGACGAAGAACATCTTCGCGTGCGAGCACGTGCCCAACTCGATGGCCAACCTCAAGACGGTCGGCGTCATCGGTCGCGACGAGCTCACGGGCGTCGTCGAGATCGCCGAGCCCGTGGGCGTGGTCTGCGCCGTGACGCCGGTGACGAACCCGACGTCGACGACCATCTTCAAGTCGCTCATCGCGCTCAAGACGCGCAACCCCGTGGTGTTCGCGTTCCACCCGAGCGCGCAGCGCTCGTCGGTCGAGGCGGCCCGCATCGTGCGCGACGCCGCGGTCGCGGCCGGCGCGCCCGACGACTGCATCCAGTGGGTCGAGCACCCGTCGATCGAGGCGACCAACACGCTCATGCACCACCCGGGCGTCGCGCTCATCCTCGCGACGGGCGGCAACGGCATGGTCCGCGCGGCCTACTCGGCCGGCAAGCCGGCGCTCGGTGTCGGCGCGGGCAACGTCCCGGCCTACGTCGAGAAGAGCGCCGACCTCGGTCGCGCGATCAACGACGTCGTCATGTCGAAGGCGTTCGACAACGGCATGGTCTGCGCGTCGGAGCAGGCGCTCATCCTCGACGACGTGATCTACGACGACGCGATGCGCGAGCTGGCCCGCCTGCACGCCTACCGCGTGACGCCCGCCCAGAAGGCGATGCTCGAGCGCCTCATCTTCGGTGTCGAGGCGAACGGCACGAACTGCGCCGGCGCGAAGCTCAACCCGAAGGTCGTGGGCAAGTCGCCCGTCTGGATCGCGCGCGAGGCCGGGTTCGAGGTCCCCGACGACACGTCGATCATCCTCGCCGAGATCGACGACGTCGGGCCTGACGAGCCGCTGAGCCGCGAGAAGCTCACGCCCGTCCTGGCCGTCCTGCGGGCCCGCGACACCGAGCACGGCGTCCGCCTCGCGGAGCGCATGGTCGAGCTCGACGGCCTGGGCCACTCGGCCGCGATCCACACGTCCGACGAGGAGCTCGTCGAGCGGTACGGGTCGCGCGTCAAGGCCGTGCGCGTGCTGTGGAACAGCCCGACGTCGCTCGGCGGGATCGGTGACATCTACAACGCGCTGCTCCCGTCGCTCACCCTCGGCTGCGGCAGCTACGGCGCGAACTCGGTGTCGAACAACGTGTCGGCGGTCAACCTCATCAACGTCAAGCGGATCGGGCGGCGCAACAACAACATGCAGTGGTTCAAGGTGCCCGCCAAGACGTACTTCGAGCCGAACTCGATCCAGTACCTCGCGCAGATGCGCGACGTGCACCGCGTCACGATCGTCACCGACAAGGTCATGAGCCGCATCGGCGTCGTGGACCGGCTGCTCGACGTCCTCGCCCGCCGCGAGGAGAAGGTCGCGATCCAGATCATCGACGCGGTCGAGCCGGAGCCGAGCGTCGGCACCGTGAACCGCGGCGCGGAGTCGATGCGCGACTTCGAGCCGGACACGATCATCGCGATCGGCGGCGGGTCGCCGATGGACGCCGCCAAGGTCATGTGGCTGCGCTACGAGCACCCGGAGATCGAGTTCTCCGACATGCGCGAGAAGTTCTTCGACGTGCGCAAGCGCGCGTACAAGTTCCCGGAGCTCGGCGGCCGGGCGAAGCTCGTGTGCATCCCGACGTCGTCGGGCACCGGCGCGGAGGTGACGCCGTTCGCGGTCATCACCGACCCGGAGACGGGCTTCAAGTACCCGCTCGCGGACTACGCGCTCACCCCGACCGTCGCGATCGTCGACC
Organism: Sphaerisporangium cinnabarinum; assembly: GCF_055567015.1. Classification (NCBI taxonomy): domain Bacteria; kingdom Bacillati; phylum Actinomycetota; class Actinomycetes; order Streptosporangiales; family Streptosporangiaceae; genus Sphaerisporangium; species Sphaerisporangium cinnabarinum. The sequence goes on along the minus strand of NZ_JBVHRG010000005.1, from coordinate 42,253 downwards.
CCGTGCTCACGGACACCATGCCGGCGAAGCTCGCGGCCGACTCGGGCTTCGACGCCCTCACGCACGCCACCGAGGCGTTCGTCTCCGTCTACGCGAACGACTTCACCGACGGGCTGTGCCTGCAGGCGATCAAGATGGTCTTCGAGCACATCGAGGACTCGGTCACGCAGGGCGCGGCGGCCCCGAAGGCGCGCGAGAAGATGCACAACGCGGCGACCATCGCGGGCATGGCGTTCGGCTCGGCGATGCTCGGCATCGTGCACGCCATGGCGCACACCGTGGGCTCGACGTTCCACCTCGTGCACGGGCGCACCAACGCGGTGCTCCTGCCGCACGTGATCCGCTACAACGGCCAGGTGCCCACGAAGCTCACGAGCTGGCCCAAGTACGAGCGCTACGTGGCGCCCGAGCGGTTCCAGGAGATCGCGAAGCACCTCGGCCTGCCGGCCTCCACCCCGGAGGAGGGCGTCGAGTCGTACGCGAAGGCGGTCGAGGAGCTGCGCGCCAAGGTGGGCATCGAGGCGACGTTCGCGGCGCAGGGGGTCGACGAGCGGGCCTTCATGAGCCGCCTGGACGACCTCGCGCTCCGGTCGTTCGAGGACCAGTGCGCCCCGGCGAACCCGCGGATGCCGGTCCTGGAGGACATGCGCGACATCCTCGTCGCGGCCTACCGCGGCAGCAGCCGCGAGGTCGTGCGGGGAGAGCGGCTCGCGGCCCACGAGGGCGCGAGCGCGGAGGACGGGCAGGCGGCGACCCCGCCTGCCGAGAGCGTGGCGGCCGGCTGACCCTTCCCGGCCCCACGAAACCCGGAGCCCGACGGCGCGAGTCCCCTTCCGCCGTCGGGCTCCGTCGTGCGACGGGACGGCCTGGCGAGTGACGGGAGAGCCTGACATGTGCTATCTATGAGTAGCACGCGTCACGCGGGCGTCCCTCGCGGAGCGGGGGAGGGGGTCGTTCGAGAACGGGGTGATACTGATAAGTCTGTAGACCGAGGAGTAGCGCTGGGTGACGGTTGCACGCGTGCAAGGAGATCTGCAGCGCGCGCTGGGTGAGAACCTGCGGACCCTCCGGGTCCGCCGCGGGATGAGCCAGGAGGACTTCGCCGAGTTCCTCGGCGTCCACCGGACCTACATGGGCGGGGTCGAGCGCGGCGAGCGCAACCTGACCCTCCGCTCGGTCGAGAAGCTCGCCGAGCGGCTCGACGTCGACCCCGTCTCGCTCCTCCGTCCACCGCCTTCGTAACGGCGCGGTCCGGCGTGTCGGACGCCCCCGGCATCATGGTCCCGTCGCCGGGGAGGTGATCGGCATGACCGACGTGCTCGACAGCACGACAGGGGGATCAGCAGTGTGGGCTTCGCCGCTCGGGAGGCCGTCCTGGCAGGTGGACGACTGCCCGCCGTGGTGCGTGGCCGTCCACGAGGAGGACGACCACCCGCACGACCGCAAGCACCTCGGCCCGGAGCTCACGGTGCCCGCCACGACGCTCGCGGCGCACGCGTCGCCGGACGGCGTGCACCGGGACGAGCGGTCGGCGTCGGAGCTCGTGCTGTCGCTCCACCGCAGGGACGGCTCCCACGACACGTGGGTCTACGTGGGCGACGGCTTCGAGCAGCGCGTCGAGGTGCTGCTCGGCGACATGTGGCGCATCGTCGAGGCGTTCGGGCACGCGGTCGAGGGCCTGCCCCCGGACGCGTGAGCCGGGCTCAGGCCGCGCCGCCCGGCCGCACGAACCCGGCTTCATACGCGAGGATGACGAGCTGCACGCGGTTCGTCAGCCCGACCTTGGTGAGCAGCGACCGCACGTGGCTCTTCACGGTGGCCTCGGTGAGGTGCAGCTCCGCGCCGATCTCCCGGTTCGACAGGCCGCGCGCGACGGCGAGCAGCACCTCGCGCTCGCGCGGGGTCGCCGCGTCGAGCCCGGTGACCGTGGCGGCGGTGGCCGCGGTGTCGGCCGTGGCAAGCGGTGCCTGCCGCGCGAGCTCGACGTAGGTCGAGATGATGCGGCCCGTCACCGCCGGGTCGAGCAGGGAGTCGCCGGCGTGGACGCGGTGCACGGCGTCGACGAGCGACTGCGGGTCGGCGTCCTTGAGGAGGAACCCCGCGGCGCCCGCGCGCAGCGCGCCGTACACGTACTCGTCGTCGTCGAACGTCGTGAGGACGAGCGTGCGCACCGCCGCGAGCTCGGGGTCGGCCACGATGCGCGCGGTCGCCTCGATGCCGTCCAGCCGGGGCATGCGCACGTCCATGAGCAGGACGTCGGGGCGCAGGGCGCGCGCCATGGCGACCGCCGTCTCCCCGTCCCCGGCCTCGCCGACGACCGTGACGTCCGGCTCGTTGTCGAGGATCATGCGCAGGCCCAGCCGGATGGTCGCCTGGTCGTCGACGACGACGACGCGGACCGGGGCGACCGCCGTCGTGCCCGTGCCGGGGGCGTTCACGCGGCCTCCCGCGGGACCCGCGCCTCGACCGTCCAGCCGCCGCGGCCGTCCGGCCCGGCGGCCAGCGCGCCCCCCGCCGCGAGCGCCCGCTCGCGCATGGAGGTCAGGCCGTGACCCTGCCGCCCGTCGGTGCTCGGCAGCGGCGGCCCGGGGTCGTGGACGCGCAGGCGCAGGTCGCCCGCGCGGTCGGTCAGCGTCAGGGTCACGTCGTGGGCGAGGGAGTGCAGCAGCACGTTGGTCAGGGCCTCCTGGGCGATGCGGACGACGGCGAGGCCGGACTCGGTGCTCGTCGTGGGCCACGGGTCGGGGAGCGTGAGGTCGACGGCGCGCCCGGCGTCGCGCAGGCGGCGGGCTGCCGCGCGCAGCTCGTCCGCGGCCCGGTCGCCGTCCGGCGTCGGGGCGAGGGCCGCGGTGCCGCCGTCGGCCTCGGTGCCCCGGCGCAGCACCTGCACCACGGACCGCATCGCGGTGAGCGCCTGCTTGCCCTCGTCGGCGATCCACCCCACGGCCTCGGCCGGTGCGTCCGGGCGGTTCGCGGCGACGCGGTCGGCCGCCTGGGCGCGCACGACGATCGCCGACATGTGGTGCGCGACGACGTCGTGCAGCTCGCGCGCGATCCGCGTGCGCTCGGCGAGCACGGCGCGCTCCGCCAGCTCGGCCTGGAGCGCCTGGAGCTCCGCGTTGCGCTCGCGCAGGCTCTCGGACGTGAGGGCGAGGCGGCGGAAGAAGTACCCGGCGGCGACCGCGACGAGCACGAGGGCGAGCGCGAGGACGACGTCGGAGGGGGAGTTCGCGACCCAGAGCTCCTCGACGAAGAAGGGCTGGGGCGGCAGCACGAGGCCGGGGCGCCCGGCGAGCTGCAGGGCGAACGCGGCGAGGCCGGCGCCGACCGTCGCGAGGATCGGCGGCACCGCCCCGGAGCGCGTGGCCGCGAAGCTCGCGATCATGAGCGGCACGAGCTCGAACGGAGTCTGCATGATCCAGGGGATCGCGAGCGGGTAGAGCGTGACGGTGCCCCAGAACAGCGGGCCGGGCGCGACGCGCCGCAGCGCGAGCGCCAGCACGATCCCCAGCCCGGCGATCCGGTACGAGTCGGGGAAGCGCGGGTACCAGTAGTCGCCGCGCTCCATGACCATGACCACGGTGAACCACGCGGCGCCCGCGACGAGCGCGGTCGCGAGGTCCTGCGCCCACACGGGCAGGCGGGTCGGCTGGGGCACGCGTCCACGGTAGCCGGGGCGCGTCGTGCGCGGCACCGCCCCGGGAGGGAACCCCGCCCGCGCGACCTCCGCCCCAGGGCGGAAGGACGTCGGGCCGGGGGCTGACGCCACGGGCCCGGGTGCACCGCACGGCGGGGGGCGAGGAGCCGCCGTCGGGTCGATGTGGCGAGGGGCGCTGCGGGCGAGCCTCGTGGCATGACCACGACACCCCTGCGTCCCACCCCTCCCACCCGCCACGTCCCGGGCCCCCGCGGCCCGCGGCGCGTCGCCCGCGCCGTGCTCGGCGTCCTCGCCGTCGGCGCGCTCGGCGCCGCCGGCGCGCTCACGTACCTCACCGTGACGACGCACGACGGCGACGCCGTCGCCGACCCGTCGCCCACCCTGCGCCCCCAGACCGCGACCGGGCTGGACCCCGAGCTCGAACGCCGCTTCGACGAGGCGCGGGCCGCCGCCGACGCCGAGGGGGTCGAGCTGACGCTCACCTCGGGGTGGCGGACCGCGGCGGAGCAGGAGCAGCTCGTCGAGGCGGCGCTCGAGCGCTACGGGTCGCCCGAGGAGGCCCACCGGTGGGTGCTCCCGCCCGAGACCTCGGAGCACGTCGCGGGCCTCGCGATCGACGTCGGGCCGACGGACGGTGCGCTGTGGCTCGGCGAGCACGGCCCCCGGTTCGGCCTGTGCCGCACGTACGCGAACGAGATGTGGCACTTCGAGGCCGCGACGGAGCCGGGCGGGACGTGCCCGCCGATGCACGAGGACGCCTCGCACGGCTGGGGGTGAGGGCCCGCCGGGCTGCGGTCCGGGGGCGGCGGATGTGGGCGGTCCGCGCGATGATGTGCGGGTGAGCGAGAGCACCCCCGCGACGTCCGCGCCGACCCCCCCGACCCCGACGGACGAGGACGTGCCCACGGCGTCGTCCGCCGCCGAGCTCGACGAGGCCGGGGCGCAGCGGCGCTGGGCCGAGCTCGTCGCGCAGATCGAGGCCGACCAGCGGGCCTACTACGAGAAGGACCAGCCGGTCTCGTCGGACGCGGAGTACGACGCGCGCATGCACGAGCTCCAGGCGCTGGAGGCCGCGCACCCCGCCCTCCAGACTCCCGAGTCGCCCACGCAGCGCGTGGGCGGCCGGGCCGCGACCGGCTTCGCGACCGTCCAGCACCTCGAGCCCATGCTCTCGCTCGACAACGCGTTCAGCGCCGAGGACCTCGCCGCGTGGGCGGCGCGCGTGCACCGCGACCTCGGCGTGGCCGCGGACGCCGAGGTGGACTACCTGTGCGAGGTCAAGATCGACGGCCTCGCCATCGCGCTGCTCTACGAGAAGGGCCGCCTCGTCCGGGCGGCCACGCGCGGCGACGGGCGCACGGGCGAGGACGTGTCCGCCAACGTGCGGACGATCACCGGGATCCCGCAGCGCCTCGGCGGCGACCCCGCGACGCACCCCGACGTCATCGAGATCCGCGGCGAGGTGTTCATGGGCGTCGCGGACTTCGCCGCGCTCAACGAGAAGCTCGTCGCCGCGGGCCAGGCGCCGTACGCGAACCCGCGCAACACCGCGGCCGGGTCGCTGCGCCAGAAGGACCCGGCCGTCACCGCGAGCCGCAACCTGCGCATGTACGCGCACGGCGTCGGCGCGCTGCAGTGGGAGGCCGGCGAGCACGCCGAGCTCGCGCGGCAGTCGGACGCCTACGCCCTGTTCGAGCAGTGGGGCGTCCCCGTGTCGCCGCACAACCGGGTCGTCCACGGGCTCGACGAGGTCATGGACCGCATCGCCTACTTCGGCGAGCACCGCCACGACATCGAGCACGAGCTCGACGGCATCGTCGTCAAGGTCGACGAGCTCGCGCTCCAGCGGCGGCTCGGCGCCACGAGCCGCGCGCCCCGGTGGGCCATCGCCTACAAGTACCCGCCCGAGGAGGTGAACACGCGGCTCCTCGCGATCCAGGTCGGGGTCGGCCGCACGGGCCGCGCGACCCCGTACGCGGTCATGGATCCGGTCAAGGTCGCGGGCAGCACGGTGCGCCAGGCGACCCTGCACAACCAGGACGTCGTCCGTGCGAAGGGCGTGCGCATCGGCGACATGGTCGTGCTGCGCAAGGCGGGCGACGTGATCCCCGAGATCCTGGGCCCGGTCGCGGCGCTCGCGGACGACGGCTACCCGCGCGAGGACTTCGTCATGCCCGCGGACTGCCCGGAGTGCGGCACACCGCTGCGCCCCATGAAGGAGGGCGACGTCGACCTGCGCTGCCCCAACGCCGAGTCGTGCCCCGCCCAGGTACGTGGCCGGGTCGAGCACATCGGGTCGCGCGGGGGCCTCGACGTCGAGGTGCTCGGCGAGGTGACGGCGGCGGCGCTCACGCAGCCGCTCGAGCCCGCCGAGCCGCCGCTGCGCACGGAGGCCGGGCTGTTCGAGCTGAGCGTCGAGCAGCTCGTCCCGATCCGGGTCGTCGTGCGCGACTCCGAGACCGGGCTGCCGCGCGAGTACGACGGCACCGGCGAGCCGGCCGAGATCACGATGCCGGACGGCTCGACCGCGACCGTGAAGTCCGTGTGGCCGTTCCGGAAGAAGCGCAAGCTGTCGAAGGCCGCGGAGCGCGAGGCGATCGAGGCGGGAGAGCCGCTCTTCGAGGCGTCGACCAACGCGACGAAGCTCGTGGAGGAGCTCGAGCTCGCGAAGACGAAGGACCTCTGGCGCATCCTCGTGAGCCTGAACATCCGGCACGTGGGCCCGGTCGCGGCCCGCGCCCTCGCGGACTGGTTCGGCTCGCTCGACGCGATCCGGGCGGCGTCGCGCGACGAGCTCGCCGCGGTCGAGGGCGTGGGACCCGTGATCGCCGACCAGGTCGTCGAGTGGTTCACCGTCGGCTGGCACGTCGAGATCGTCGATCGCTGGCGGGCGGCCGGGGTGCGCCTCGAGATCCCGGATCACCCCGGCCCCGGCGCGCGCCAGGAGCCGACCGGTCCGCTCGCCGGGCTGACGGTCGTCGTCACGGGGTCGCTCGAGGGATTCAGCCGCGACGGCGCCAAGGAGGCCGTCATCGCGGCGGGCGGCAAGGCGTCGGGGTCGGTCTCCAAGAAGACGGACTACGTCGTCGTCGGGGCGAGCGCCGGCTCCAAGGAGACGAAGGCGCGAGAGCTCGGCCTGCCGATCCTCGACGAGGAGGGCTTCGTCGCGCTCCTCGCCGGGGGGCCCGACGCCGTGGCGGACCGCGTCGGTGCGGGCGCGACGTCGGACGGCACCGACGCCGCCCCGGCCACGGAGGGCGGGGGAGAGCCCGACGCGGACGGCTGAGTCGCGCGTCGTGCCGGGCGCCTACGATGCTCCGGTGCTCGACGCCACCACCGCCCCGTCCCGTACCCTCCCGACCCTGCGCGGCGCCCACCTCGTGGGCTCCGTGAACCTGTCGACCGCGCGCGAGACCTTCCGGGCGGTGGGGGAGCAGCTCGGCGGCCACGTGCGCCGCGTCCCCGACGGGGAGGTCGGCGAGCGGTTCCACTGGATCCTCTTCCAGGGCGAGCGGTTCTCCGCCGTCGACGGCCTCGCCCGCGTCCCGGTGGACCCGGTCGTCGTCGCGGGGTTCGACGTGCGCCCGCACGTCCTCGACGGTTCCGTCGACGCGGCGGACCTGCGGTTCGGCCCGCTCGGCTACGCGGACGCCGCCCTCGCCTCGTACGCCGACTTCGTCGCTCTCCGCGAGGAGGGCGCGCTTCCCGCCGGGACCCGCTTCCAGGTGTGCCTGCCCTCGCCGCTCGCGCCGGTGACGGCGTTCGTCGCGCCCCAGGACCGCGCGGCGGTGCACCCCGTCTACGAGGCCGCGCTCGTCCGCGAGCTCGCGACGATCGTCGCCGCGGTCCCGGCGGAGGACCTCGCGGTCCAGGTCGACCTCGCGACCGAGTTCGCGTTCGTCGAGGGGGCGAACCTCGGTGGCGGGGCGGCGCGCGCGTGGTTCGACGCCGAGGCCGGGGGAGACGAGGACGTCGTCGCGGGGTGCGCGCGCCGGGCCGCGGCGTTCGCGCGGCACGTCCCCGCCGCGGCGGAGCTGGGGTTCCACCTCTGCTACGGCGACGTCGCGGAGAAGCACTTCGTCGAGCCGACGGACACCGCGAACCTCGTGCGCGTCGCGAACGCCCTGCTGGAGCACCTCGACCGGCCGGTCGACTGGGTCCACCTGCCGGTCCCGATCGCGCGCGACGACGCCGCGTACGTCGCGCCGCTGGCGGACCTGCGCCTCGACCCGGCGACCGAGCTCTACCTCGGCCTCCTGCACCACGAGGACGGCGTCGAGGGGGCGCGTCGTCGGCTCGCCGCGGCGGCGGCGGTGCTCGGCGACCGCCCGGTCGGCGTCGCGACGGAGTGCGGCTTCGGCCGCGGCCCGAGCGAGCGCACCACCGGCCTGCTCGACCTGCACGCCGCGGTGCTCGCGGCGGTCTGACGGCTCAGCCCCCGGGCCGCCGGGCGACGACCTCGCGCAGCCGCGCGACGCCGTCGGGCGGGACAGGGAGCGACGGTCCGCGCGGGGGAGCGGTCGGCACGCCGAGCAGGGCGGCGAGGGCGTGGAACCCGCTCACCGGGCGCAGGTCGGCGAGCACGTCGGTGAGGTCGTGCAGCCAGCGGGCGACCCGCGCGTCCGGCACGGTGCCCGTGGTGCGGGCGCGGCGGAGCGCGACGTACTCCGCGGGGACGAGCGCGGCGAGCCCGGTGTGCCAGGCGTCGGCCGGCTCGGCGCCGCGCACGAGCGGGACGTCGCCGCTCAGACCGACGCTCACCCTGAGCCCGTCGGTCGCGGCCCGCAGCTCCGCGACCCGGCCCTGAGGCCGCGCGGGCGTGGACGCCGCGTCCTTGACCGCGACGACGGTCGTCGTGCGGGCGAGACGCGCGAGGGCGCCGGGCGAGAGGTCGTACGCGGTCTGCACGCTGCGGTTGTAGAAGCACACCGGCAGGTCGACGACCGCCGCGACCGCCTCGAACAGCGCGACGACCTCCGCCTCGCCGAGCGGGAGGTAGGAGAACGGCGCGAGGACGAGCCCGTCGGCGCCCGCGTCGCGCGCCGCGCGGGCCCGCGCGAGGACCTCGCGCGTCGCCGCGCCGCTCACCGCGACGTGGACGGGCACCGGCGTGGCGCCCGTCGACCCCGCGGACACGGCCGCGCGCACGACGGCGTCGCGCTCGTCCGGGTCGAACGTGACCCCGGCGCCCGACGACGCGAGCACGACGACGCCGTCGACCCCCGCCGCGGCGGCGTCCCGGACCAGGCGGCCGAGGGCGTCGAGGTCGGGAGCGTCGTCGTCGGTGAGGGGCGTGATCGGGTAGGCGAGGAGGCCGCGGAAGGCGGTCACGCGCGCCGGCTCAGCGGCTCGCCCAGAGGATGCCGCGCTCGACGATCGTGCGGATCGGCGGCACCTCGAGGTCGGCGAGCTGGTGGCCTGCCGCGCACACGAAGATGCGTCCGGCGCCCCAGCGGCGCGTCCACACGGCGGGGGAGACGACGGGCTCGTGCCACGGGTCGCCGTCGCGCGGGAGGATCGTCGTGGTCGCGAGGACGTCGTTGTAGGAGTCGGCGAGCACCCAGTACTGCTCCGAGTGCAAGGAGATCGAGTCGATCCCCGCGACGACGGGGTGGTCCGCGCGCTCGGGCACGATCTCGATCGTGTGGTCCACGAGGTCGTGCGGGTGGGCGGCGAACTGCCCGCCCACCATCTGCAGGTAGTCGGTCGCGAGGCGGAACGAGTCGACGATGCCGCCGTGCCAGCCCGCGAACCCGGTGCCGTTCGCGATGGCGGTGCGCAGCCCGCGCATCTCGTCCGGGAGGATCTCGCCCATCGTCCAGCACTGCACGACGAGGTCCAGGCTCGCCATGAACTCCTCGTCGGCGTACGCCTCGAGCGACCCCTCGAGCGTCACGTCGTAGCCGGACGCCTCGAGGAACGGGATGAACAGCTCGGCGGCCTCCTCGGGTGCGTGCCCGGGCCACCCGCCCCGGACCACGAGCGCTCGACGGTTCCGCTCGGTCATGACTCCTCCTCGTGCTTCGTCACACTCGTCGCGCCCGCGCGCGCGGGCAGCGGCCCCCGTCGACCGCGCTCAGGCGATGAGCGCGTCGATCGCTGCGGGCGAGAGTACGTGATCGACGGCCATGGCGCTCGCACCGAGCACGCCGGCCTGACCTCGTGCCTGCGAGGTGACGATGCGCAGGTGCTGCGTCGCGAGCGGCAGCGACCGCTGGTACACGATCTCGCGGATGCCCGCGATGAGGTGCTCGCCGGCCTCGGCGACGATGCCGCCGATGACGATGAGCGAGGGGTTGAGCAGGCTGACGCACGCCGCGAGGACGGAGCCGATGTCGCGCCCGGCCTGGCGCACGGCCTGGCTCGCGGTGAGGTCGCCGCCGCGCACGAGCGCGACGACGTCGGAGCTGGTGGTGGCGTCGAGGCCCGCGGCGGCGAGGGCGGCGGCGACGGCCTGGCCGCTGGCGACGGCCTCGAGGCAGCCCACGTTCCCGCAGCGGCACGGGACGTCGGCGGCGCTCGGGACCGCGACGTGCCCGATGTCGCCCGCGGCGCCCTGCGCGCCGCGCCGGAGCTCGCCGTCGGCGATGATGCCCGAGCCGATGCCCGTCGCGACCTTGACGAAGAGCATGTCGGTGACGGCGGGCCAGGCCGTGCGGTGCTCGCCGAGCGCCATGATGTTCACGTCGTTGTCGACGAGCACGGAGGCGTCGAACCGCTTCTGCAGGATGCCGGGGACGTCGACGTCGTCCCACGCGGGCATGATCGGCGGGTTGATGGGCCGCCCGGAGGAGTGCTCGACGGGTCCGGGGAGGCCGACGCCGACGCTGACCAGGTCGTCGATGCTGCGCCCGGTGGTCGCGACGAGCTTCTCGCCGGTGTCCGCGACCCACGACAGGACGACGTCGGGGCCGTCCGCGATCGCGAGCGCCGCGTCCGTCTCGGCGAGCACGTTGGACGCGAGGTCCGTGACCGCCAGGCGGGCGTGGGTAGCGCCGAGGTCGACGGCCAGGACGATGCGCGCCTCAGGGCTGAAGGCGAAGGTCACGGGCGGGCGCCCGCCGGTCGAGCTGGCCTCGCCCGCGGGGGCGATGAGGCCGGCCGACATGAGGAGGTCGATCCGGGCGGCGATGGTCGACCGCGCCTGTCCCGTGATCGCTGCGAGGTCCGCACGGGTGCGCGGCTGACCGTCCCGGAGCAGCTGGAACATGTCGCCGGCACCGGTCGGGCGCGGCGCGAACTTCAGCAGTTCCTCCATGGGCACAGTGAATCACGGAGCCTCTCGTCGGTCGTCCGTACCATGCGGACGAGTCATCGGCTTTTGCTTGACGATCGCCAAAAGGTACCCTACTGTCCCCTCCCAAGGCGACATGGACGTCGTCGAAAGGTGTGGAGGTCCGACGACGGTCCTCCGGTCCGGGCGACGACCGCCCCTCGAGCTCCCCCTGGCCCCCGATCGCACGTCGAGCTTCCCGGCATCCCTGCTCGTGCAGGGCCTGCCGGACCCTACCGCCTCTGCCGCAACCCATGACGTGCACCGAGCGGCGGGAGCGTTCCCATCGGGCGCCAAGGGCGCGCACACTTTTGTCGGTCACGGAGTGGTAACAGTGGCAAAAGACGACAACCTTATGATTGACGCTCGTCAAAAGGTTCGCTAGGTTCACCGCATGGTCACCGCAGACCCTCCCCAGCCGCTCCTGCAGATGCAGGGCATCGTCAAGGTCTTCCCCGGGGCTCGTGCGCTCGACGGCGTCGATCTCGAGATCCTCCCGGGCGAGGTCCACTGTCTCCTCGGCCAGAACGGGGCCGGCAAGTCCACGCTCATCAAGGTGCTCGCCGGTGCTCACCAGCCCACCGAGGGCCGGATCCTGCTCGACGGCGAGCCCATCACCATCTCCGACCCCGTGGCGGCGCTGAAGCACGGCGTGGCGACGATGTACCAGGAGCTCGACGTCGTCGACGGCCTGACCGTCGCGGAGAACGTCTACCTCGGGCACGAGCTGTCGACGCTCGGGTTCTCGCAGCGCCGGGAGGCGGTGCGCAAGACGCGCGACCTGCTCCGGCGCCTCGGGCACTCGGAGATCTCGCCGACCAAGGAGGTCGAGCACCTCTCGGCCGCGGGCAAGCAGATCGTCTCCATGGCGCGGGCCCTCTCGCACGACGCGCGGGTCATCATCATGGACGAGCCCTCGGCGGTGCTCGACTCCGAGGAGGTCGCCAACCTCTTCCGCGTGGTCAAGGAGCTCACGCGAGCCGGGGTCGCGGTGGTCTACATCTCCCACCGGCTCGAGGAGATCCGCGAGATCGGCGACCGCATCACGGTCCTCAAGGACGGCCGGACCGTCGCGCAGAACCTCGCGGTGTCCGAGACGCCGACGGCGCAGCTCATCACCCTCATGACGGGGCGCTCCGTCGAGTACGTGTTCCCCGTCACGGACGGCCCGTCGGACGACGCCCCGGTCGTGCTCGACGTGGCGGGCCTCGGCCTGCGCGGCGTGTTCGAGGACGTGTCGCTCCAGGTACGCGCCGGAGAGATCGTCGGTCTCGCCGGGCTCGTGGGCGCGGGCCGCTCGGAGATCATCGAGACGATCTACGGCGCGCGTCGAGCGACCGCGGGCACGGTCACGGTGGACTCCAAGAAGCTCCGCGCCGGTTCCGTGGCCGCCGCGGTGGACGCCGGGATCGGCCTCGCGCCCGAGGAGCGCAAGAGCCAGGGACTGCTGCTCGACGAGCCGGTCTACCGCAACGTCACCCTGTCGACGTTCGCCCGCTTCGCGCGCGGCGGCTTCCTCGACGAGCGGGCCGAGCGGCGCGCCGCCAAGGAGCAGGCGGACTCGCTCGAGCTCCGTCCCGCGGGCGTCGACCGCGCGATCCGCACCCTGTCGGGCGGCAACCAGCAGAAGGCGATGCTCGCCCGCTGGCTCGTCCACGGCTGCCGCGTCCTGCTCCTCGACGAGCCGACGCGCGGCGTCGACGTCGGGGCTCGGGCCGAGATCTACGCGCTCATCCGCCGCCTGGCCGACGAGGGCGCCGCCGTCGTCGTCGTCTCCAGCGAGATCCCCGAGGTCCTGGGTCTCGCCGACCGCGTGCTCGTCGTCTCCGAGGGCCGCGTCGTGCACCAGGGACCCGCAGATTCGATCGACGAGCACGGAGTGCTCGACCTCGTCATGGAAGGAAGTGTCGCGTGAGCGAGCACAAGGTGGGCGACGACAAGGTCGCCGTCGCGCCGAGCGACGAGACCGCTCGGGTGGAGAAGGCGAGCGCGGCCGCCGCACCTCGCAGGAGCGGGCTGCTCAGCGGTCCGGCGGGACGCAACCTCGGCCTCGTGGTCGCGCTGCTGCTCCTGTGCGTCGTGGGCTTCGCGACGGGCGGCGAGCGGTTCGCGAGCGTCAGCAACCTCATGACCATCCTCAGCCTGGGCGCGGTCCTCGGGGTGGTGAGCATCGGCATGACGTTCGTCATCACGACGGGCGGCATCGACCTGTCGGTGGGTTCCGTGCTCGGGCTGGCCTCGGTCTGGGCGACGACGCTGGCGACGCAGTCCTACGGCTGGGCCGTCATGGTGATCTGCGCGCTCGCCGTCGGCGTGGGTGCCGGTCTCATCAACGGCCTCATCATCGCCTACGGCAAAGTCGTGGCGTTCATCGCGACGCTCGCGATGCTGGTCGCCGCGCGAGGGCTCGCCGAGCTCATCGCCCAGAAGCGCACCCAGGTCGTCAAGGACTCCGCGTTCCTCGACCTGTTCAAGGGCAACCTCCTCGGTGTCCCGAAGATCGTCTGGATCTTCGCGATCGTCGCGGTGCTCGGCTGGTTCCTCCTCAACCGCACGACGTTCGGGCGCCGCACGGTGGCCGTCGGCGGCAACCCCGAGGCGGCCCGGCTCGCCGGCATCAAGGTGCAGCGGCACCTCGTGTACGTGTACGCGCTGTCCGGCCTCACCGCCGGCATCGCGGCCATCATGATCCTCGCCCGCACCAGCGCGGGCTCCTCGACCAACGGCACGCTCCTGGAGCTCGACGTGATCGCCGCGGTCGTCGTCGGCGGCACGCTCCTCGCCGGCGGTCGCGGCACGATCGTCGGCACCGTCCTGGGCGTCCTCATCTTCACGACCCTCACGAACGTCTTCATCATCAACAACATCGACAGCTCGGTCCAGGCCATCGCCAAGGGCGTGATCATCGTCGGCGCGGTGCTGCTCCAGCAGCGCCTGGCGCGGCGGACCACGTAGCCGCGCGACCCCGGATACCCGGTCCGACCGCAGCTCCGGACCCCCCGGAGCAGCACCCCCGTCCCCCCGCAGTTCCTCCCGCAGGACAGCATCGAAGGAGATCCCATGTCCGCACGCACCACCCTCCGTCGTCGGTTCGCGATCGCGACCGTCTCCGCCGCGTCGATCGCCCTGATCGCCACGGCCTGCACGTCGAACACCCCGACCAACGAGAACACCGCGGAGGGCGACGGCGGCGGCAGCAGCAACCAGGCCGTCTCCGACAACGACGCCCCCGGCGACCCCATCGTGATCGGCTTCTCGGCGCCCGCCGCCGACCACGGCTGGATGGGCGCCATCACGAGCGCTGCGGAGGCCGAGGCCGAGAAGTACGAGGACGTCGAGCTCCGTGTCGCCGACGGCACGAACGACGTGAACGTCCAGATCAGCCAGATCGAGGGCTTCATCAACGACGGCGTCGACGCGATCGTGCTGCTGCCGTTCGACGGCGCCGCGCTCACCGACGTCGCGACCCAGGCCATGGAGGCCGGTATCCCGGTCATCAACGTCGACCGCGAGTTCTCCAGCCCCTTCGCCGCGCGGGCGACGGTGCTCGGCGACAACTACGGCATGGGTGTCAGCGCGGGCCAGTACATCTGCGAGCAGCTGGGCGACAACCCGGACGCCGTGGTCGCCGAGATCGCCGGCATCGACTCGCTGCCCCTCACGCAGGACCGCAGCCAGGGCTTCGAGGACGCGCTGTCCGACTGCGGCCTCGACGTCGACAACCGCGTCGCCGCGGACTTCACCGTCCAGGGCGGCGAGGCCGCGACGGCCAACCTCCTCCAGGCCGCGCCGCAGATCGACGCCATCTGGAACCACGACGACGACCAGGGCGTCGGCGTGCTCTCCGCGATCGAGAACGCGGGCCGCGACGAGTTCTTCATGGTCGGCGGCGCCGGCTCGGCGAACGTGATGGAGCACATCAAGGCCGGCGACTCGGTCCTGCAGGCGACGGTCGTCTACCCGTCGACCCAGGCCGCGGACGGCATCAAGCTCGCCCGCCTCGTCGCGCACGAGAAGAACCTCAGCGACCTCGCGTCGTCCGGCGTCCCGCGCACGGTCCAGCTCTTCGCGCCCGTCGTGACGAAGGACAACGTCGACCAGTACCTGCCGAGCGCGTTCCAGTCCTGACGGACCCGCTGACACCCGTCGGCACGCAGCAGGAAGCACGCGGACCTCGCCCACGGTCCGCCCGGGTACCGCCCGGCCGGACCGTGGGCGTGCGCCGTGAGGAGCACGGAAGGAACGTCATGGCAGGAAACGACGGCGCGCAGCTCGGCGTCGGCATGGTCGGGTACTCGTTCATGGGGGCAGCGCACTCGCAGGCCTGGCGGACCGCCCCCCGGTTCTTCGACCTCCCCCTCGACCCGCGGATGCGGGTCCTCGGCGGCCGCAACCCGGAGGCGGTCGCCGCCGCCGCGCAGCGGCTCGGCTGGGAGTCCACGGAGACGAGCTGGCAGGCTCTCGTCGGTCGGGACGACGTCGACCTCGTCGACGTGTGCACGCCCGGCGACACCCACGCCGAGATCGCGATCGCCGCGCTCGAGGCCGGCAAGCACGTGCTCTGCGAGAAGCCGCTCGCGAACACCGTCGCCGAGGCGGAGAAGATGGTCGCGGCCGCCGAGGCCGCGGCGCAGCGCGGACAGGTCGCGATGGTGGGCTTCACCTACCGCCGCGTGCCGGCGATCCAGCTCGCGCGCCAGCTCGTGGCCGACGGCCGCATCGGTACCGTGCGGCACGTGCGCGCGCAGTACCTCCAGGACTGGATCGCGGACGAGGACGCGCCCCTGTCGTGGCGGCTGGACAAGACCAAGGCGGGCAGCGGCGCGCTCGGCGACATCGGCGCGCACGTCATCGACCTCGCCCAGTTCATCACCGGCGAGCGGATCACGAGCGTCTCGGGGCTGCTCGAGACGTTCGTCAAGGAGCGTCCGGTCGCGACGGAGTTCGCCGGGCTCTCGGGACAGGGCGGCGCCGAGCGCGGCCCCGTCACCGTGGACGACGCCGCGATCTTCCTCGCGCGGATGTCCGGCGGCGCGATCGGCACGTTCGAGGCGACCCGGTTCGCCTACGGCCGCAAGAACGCGATCCGCCTGGAGATCAACGGGTCGAAGGGCTCGGTCGCGTTCGACTTCGAGGACATGAACGTCCTGCACTACTTCGACGCCGCCGACGACCCGGCCGTCGCGGGCTTCCGCCGCATCGTCGTGACGGAGCCGCAGCACGCGTACGTCGGGCACTGGTGGCCCGCGGGCCACGGCCTCGGCTACGAGCACGCCTTCACGCACCAGGTCGTCGACCTGGTCGAGGGCATCGCCGCCGGGACGCACCCGGCGCCGACCTTCGCGGACGGCCTGGTGGTCCAGCGCGTGCTCGACGCGGTCGAGCGCAGCGCGGCGTCCGGAGGCTGGGTCCAGCCGTAGTATCGAGTCCGGGTCGGCCCGTGGGGCGGAGGCCGACCCGGACACCGGACCGACGGTGTCGGCCGTTGCAGCGCAGCGCGGCCGACCGGAACCGGATCGGAGGAAAGGAGGACGGGCGCGCAACGATGGCGCGCATTTAGTACGACGGGCAATCAAAATTGTCGGTCGAAATCCCGGGACGGCGGCCGGCCGATGGCGGCACCCGGCGGAGCGCAGCACTGATTCCCCATCTCGACGAGGAGACCTTGTGAGAAACGTGCTAGGAGGATCGCTCGCCATGAGGCGGACGGTCGCGGCGGCAGCCGCGGCGGCGATCGCTCTCCCCCTGACCATCGCGACGGCGGTGTCGGCCACGGCGGCCCCCGCCGCCGGGAGCGTCGCTCCGGCGGCTCCGGTCGCCGCCGCCGCCGACACCGCACCGTTCGACGTGCTCGTCTTCAGCAAGACCGCCGGGTTCCGGCACGGGTCGATCCCCGCGGGCATCGCGGCGATCCAGCAGCTCGGCGAGGAGAACGACTTCGAGGTGACCTCGACCGAGGACGCAGGAGCGTTCACGGACGAGAACCTCGCGCAGTACGACGCCGTCGTGTGGCTGTCCACGACGGGCGACGTCCTCAACGACGACCAGCAGGCCGCGTTCGAGCGCTACATCCAGAACGGCGGCGGGTACGCGGGCATCCACGCGGCGTCCGACACCGAGTACGACTGGCCGTGGTACGGCGAGCTGGTCGGCGCGTACTTCAACAGCCACCCGCAGAACCAGGACGCGACCGTCAAGGTCGAGGACCACGCGCACGAGTCGACGGCGCACCTGCCGTCGCGCTGGGACCGGTACGACGAGTGGTACAACTACCGCACCAACCCGCGTGACACCGTGCACGTGCTCGCGAGCCTGGACGAGAAGTCCTACACCGCGGGGTCGGGCGCGATGGGCGCCGACCACCCGATCGCCTGGTGCCAGGCGTACGACGGCGGCCGCTCGTGGTACACCGGCGGCGGCCACACGAACGAGTCCTACGCGGAGCCGGAGTTCCTCCAGCACCTGCTCGGAGGCATCCAGACCGCCGCGGGCGTCGTGCCGTCGGACTGCGCCGCGTCGCAGTCGGACAGCTACGAGGTCGTCTCGCTCGACGAGGAGACGTCCAACCCGATGATGCTCGACGTCGCCCCGGACGGGACGGTCTTCTACGTCGAGCGCGACGGGCGCGTCCGCCTCATCGACCCGGAGAGCAACCAGACCACGACGGCGATGACCCTCGCGGTCACGCAGGCCAACGAGGACGGGCTCACGGGCGTCGTCCTGGACCCGGACTTCGGGGAGAACGGCTGGGTGTACCTCTTCTGGTCGCCGCAGGACGTCGGGACGGACGGGCCGCACAACCGCGTCTCGCGCTTCACGTACGACGAGGCGACCCGGACGATCTCGGCCGCGAGCGAGGAGAAGGTCCTCGTCATCCCGACGCAGCGCGAGACGTGCTGCCACGCGGGTGGTGACATGGTCTTCGACGGCGACGACAACCTCGTGATCGTCACGGGCGACAACACCAACCCGTTCGAGTCGGCCGGCTACGCGCCGCTCGACGAGCGCGCGGGCCGCACGTCGTACGACGCGCAGCGCACGTCGGCGAACACCAACGACCTCCGCGGCAAGGTGCTGCGCATCCACCCGGAGGACGACGGCACGTACACGATCCCCGAGGGGAACATGTTCGCCCCGGGGACGGACAAGACGAAGCCCGAGATCTTCGCGATGGGCTTCCGCAACCCGTTCCGCATCGGCGTGGACCAGAAGACGGGCAACGTGCTCGTCGGCGACTACGGTCCCGACGCGCAGAACGCCAACCCGAGCCGCGGCCCGGGGAACACCGTCGAGTGGAACATCGTCGCGGAGCCGGGCTTCTACGGGTGGCCGTACTGCACCGGTGACAACGCGGCGTACATCGACTACAACTTCGCGACCGGCCAGTCCGGCCAGGCGTTCGACTGCGCCAACGGGCCCGTGAACGACTCGCCGAACAACACCGGCCTCACCCAGCTCCCGCCGGCCGTCGCGGCCGACGTCTGGTACAACTACGCCGGCAACCCGCTCTTCCCCGAGATCGGCGGCGGCGGTGCGCCCATGGGCGGCCCCGTCTACGACTACGACCCGGAGCTCGAGTCGGACGTCAAGTGGCCCGAGTACTGGGACGGCAAGGCGATCTTCGGTGAGTGGAACCAGGGCAAGATGTACTCGTTCCAGCTCGACGGGGAGAACCGCGACGAGCTCGTCGACATCAACCGGATCCTGCCGAAGCACTTCGACCCCGCGGCGGGCTTCTACCGCGCGATGGACTTCGACTTCGGTCCGGACGGCTCGCTCTACGTCATCGACTGGGGCCAGGGCTTCGGCGGCAACAACACGACGTCGGGCATCTACAAGGTCAACTACGTGCAGGGTGACCCGACGCCGATCGCCCGCGCCAGCGCGGACGTGACCAGCGGCGCCGCGCCTCTCACGGTGCAGTTCTCCTCGGAGGGCACCCGCCACCCGGCGGGCGACCCGATCTCGCTGCAGTGGACGTTCGGCGACGGGTCCGACCCGTCGACCGAGGCGAACCCGGTGCACACCTACACGGAGAACGGCAGCTACACCGCGCAGCTCGTGGCGACCGACGCGAACGGTCAGACGGGCTTCGCGAACGTCAGCATCGTCGTCGGGAACCAGGCGCCGAGCGTGACGATCACGTTCCCGGACAACGGTGGCGTGTTCGAGTGGGGCGACCAGGTGCGCTACGTCGTCGAGGTCGAGGACCCCGACGGCGAGGTGGACTGCTCCAACCTCATGATGATGACCGCGCTCGGGCACGACGCCCACGCGCACCCGATGGAGGAGCTGACCGGCTGCGAGGGCGTCATGCAGACGGCCCGCGACGAGGGCCACGGGCTCGAGGCCAACATCTTCTGGGTGCTCGAGGCGTTCTACACCGACGACGGCGGCGAGGTGGGCGTCCCGCTCACGACGAACTCGCTCCAGATCCTGCAGCCGAAGCTGCTCCAGGCCGAGTACTACACCTCGACGGGCCGCCTCGCCGGCTCGACGAGCGGTGGCGACCCGGGCGTCCAGACGGAGCAGACCGGCGACAGCGCGGGCGGCGGCCAGAACATCGGCTTCATCGAGGTCGGCGACTGGTGGGCCTACGAGCCCATGTCGCTCTACAACGTCGAGGGTCTCGGCATGCGCGTCGCGTCGCCCGCGGGCGGCACGGTGTCCGTGCGCTGGGACGCGCCCGACGGTCCGGAGATCGGCCGGGTGACCGTGCCGAACACCGGTGACTGGCAGGCGTACACGATGGCGACGACGGAGATCACCGACGTGCCCGAGGGCACGGGGACGCTCTACTTCGTCAACGTGGCCGGCCAGATGAACGTCAACTGGCTCGAGTTCGACGGCCGCGGCGTCACGGACAACGTGCGCCCGACCATCGACACGTTCGAGGTCACCCCGACAGAGGGCACCGCCCCGCTCGAGGTCACGGCGTCGGTCACGGCGACGGACCCCGAGGACGAGGCCGTGACCTTCGCGTGGGACGCGGGCCTCGGCGACGGGTTCGTCGACGGCACCGACTCGTTCGCGGTCACGTACGACCAGCCGGGCACCTACCGGCTCCAGGTGCGGGCCACCGACGAGCGCGGGGCGTACTCGGTCGAGTACACGACGGTGACCGTCAAGGCGCCCGAGACCGGTCCGGGGCTCTGCCTCTCCGGCCGCTCGGACGACTTCCTCGGCACCGACCTGGACGAGGACCGCTGGACCGTGACGAACCGCGACCAGAACCTCGTCGTGCGCGACGGGCGCCTGGTGGTCCCCACGGCGACGCGGGACTTCTACGGGACGGACAACACCGCCGTGCCGAACCTGGTGCTCCAGGACCTCCCGGACGGACCGTTCACGGCCACCGCCAAGGTGACCCTGCCGGCCCGCCAGCAGTACCAGCAGGCCGGTCTGCTGATCTGGGAGGACCAGGACAACTACGCGAAGATGGTCCTCCAGGGCCGGTCGGCCGCGGCGGACCCGGCGACGCGGATCTTCCAGTTCATCCGTGAGGAGAACGCCCAGCCGAACGAGGTCAACGAGTCCAACTCGGCCGCGCTCGGTGCCGACTACCCCGACACGGTCTACGTGCGGTTCGTCAGCGACGGCGCGAGCCTCCAGGCGGCCTACTCGGCCGACGGCATCGACTTCACGACGATGCCGCAGACCAAGTCGATCGCCGACCTGGAGAACGCGAAGATCGGGCTCGTGGCCCTCAAGGGCAACAACACGACCACCCCGGTCGTCGACGCCGAGTTCGACTGGTTCCACATCACGCCCGACGACACGGCGGCGGCCCCCGGGCCGGACGACGAGTTCGACGGCGACGCCCTCGACACGTGCCGCTGGTCGATCGTCCGCGAGGACCCGACCGGCTACCGCGTGACGGACGGCTCCCTGCAGATCGACACGACGCCCACGGACATCTACGGGACGGACAACCGCCCGGTGCCGAACATCGTGCTGCAGGACCAGCCGGGTGACGAGTGGACGGTCGAGACCGTCGTCGACGGCTCCGCGTTCGACCGTCAGTACCAGCAGGGCGGTCTGATCGTCTACGGCGGCGACGACGACTACGTGAAGCTCGACTACGTGGTCGACAACCAGGCCGGCCAGGCGCGCAACGCCCGGATCGAGCTGCGCAGCGAGGTCGGCGGCGTGGTGCAGAACCCGCAGCCGCAGACGGGGAGCCTCGCCGAGTCGGTGTGGCACCTGCGCCTCACGCGCTCCGGTGACACGTTCACGGGCGCGTACAGCGCGGACGGCGAGACGTGGACCACGTTCGACGAGAGCGTGACCAACGCGCCCGCCGCGGACGCCAAGATCGGTCTCTTCGCCCTCGGGGCGTCGGCCGACACGGGTGCTCCGGCGTCCTTCGGCCACTTCCGGGTGGTCGAGGACGAGACCGAGCCGATCGCCGTGACCATCACCGCGGAGACGCGCTGCATGGCCGGCAAGGTGTTCGTCGCGGTCCGCGCGACGAACGACGACACGGTCCCGCTCGCGATCACGCTCGAGACCCCGTACGGGTCGAAGCAGGTCGCGGACGTCGCGCCCGGTGCGAACGCGTACCAGTCGTTCGCGTCGCGCGCCGTCGCGGTCGACGCGGGCACCGTGACCGTGACCGCCACGGACGCCGAGGGGAGGACGTTCTCCGGGACGGCGGACTACGCGGCCCGGTCCTGCTCCTGACGAGCTCCGGCGGGTCGGTGCGCTGAGCACCGGCCCGCCGGGCACCGCGCTCGGCGCGCGGGCGCTCGGGCGTCCGGGCGGCCCATCGGCCGGGCCGACCGTACGCTGCCCGCACGACGAGCACGACGGGGACCTCCGGGTCTCCGGCCCCGGCGCCCGGGAACGGGCGCTCCGGCCCGGCGCCGGGGCACCCCGGGGGACCGGCGACGACCGCCGCCCCCACCGCACACGGACCCACGACGAGGTGATGACCCGATGTCCCCTACGCACCGCCAGCGCACCAGCCCCCGGCCTCCGGGCGGCACGCGGCTCCTGCTGCGCCGCCGGACGACCGCCCCCGCGCGGCTCCGTGCCCGCGCGCTCCTCACCGCGGCGCTGGGCGTCCTGCTCGGCGGCGCGCTCGCGCTCGTCGGCGCGGCACCGGCCGGCGCCCACGGCGGCGACGTCGTCATCTCGCTCGGCACGGACGGCCAGGGCGGAGTCTCCGCGAACCTCACGTGGAAGGTCGACGGCCACCCCGTCGAGGAGGCGGCCGACGTCTCCGTGACGGGGGAGTCCGCGGCCGGCGAGACCGTCGGCCCCCTCACGCTGCGGTCGGCGTCCGAGGGCGTCGGCTGGTACACGTCCGACCCGGGCGTCCTCGCCGACGGCAACTGGACGCTCACCGCGACGATCACGCACCCCGCCGAGGCCACCGCGACGGCGCAGGTCGACGTCGTGCCGCTGCCGGAGCCCGCCCCGCGCGAGGGCGACGACGCGGCGGCGCAGGAGGACGGCGACGCCGCCGGCGCGGAGGGTGACGCGGCGGGTGCCGACGCGGCCGGCGACGACGCCGCCGCGGGTGACGACGCCGCGGGCGACGGCGCCGCGGAAGAGGGCACCGCCACGGACGAGGGCTCGACGAGCGCGCTCGTGTGGGTCGCCGTCGCCGTGGTCGCCGCGCTGCTGCTCGCCGGGGGCTACGTCGTCGTGCGGCGCCGCGCGCGCGCGTCCGGCGCCGACGAGGCCGCGGGCGACGAGCCCCGCTCCCTGACCAAGACGTCCGCCCGGTGACCCCGGGCACGAACCGAGAACGACCGAAGGAGACACGACCATGGCACGACCGATCACCCTCTTCACCGGGCAGTGGGCCGACCTGCCGTTCGAGGAGGTGGCACGCCTCGCGTCCGGCTGGGGCTACGACGGCCTGGAGATCGCGTGCTGGGGCGACCACCTCGACCCCTGGCGCTGGGACGACGACGAGTACGTCCAGGGCAAGCTCGACCTGCTGGCCAAGTACGACCTCAAGGTCTACGCGATCTCGAACCACCTCAAGGGCCAGGCGGTGTGCGACGACCCGATCGACCAGCGCCACCGCGACATCCTGCCGGACGTCGTGTGGGGCGACGGCGACCCCGAGGGCGTGCGCCAGCGTGCCGCGGAGGAGATGAAGCACACCGCGCGCCTCGCGGCGAAGCTGGGCGTGAAGACCGTCGTGGGCTTCACCGGCTCGGCGATCTGGAAGTACGTCGCGATGTTCCCGCCCGTGTCCCAGGAGGCGATCGACGCCGGGTACCAGGACTTCGCGGACCGCTGGAACCCGATCCTCGACGTGTTCGACGAGGTCGGCGTCCGGTTCGCGCACGAGGTACACCCGAGCGAGATCGCGTACGACTACTGGACGACGGTCCGCACGCTCGAGGCGATCGGGCACCGGGAGGCGTTCGGCCTCAACTGGGACCCGAGCCACATGGTCTGGCAGGACCTCGACCCGGTGAGCTTCCTGTGGGACTTCAAGGACCGCATCTACCACGTGGACTGCAAGGACACGAAGAAGCGCATGCACAACGGCCGCAACGGCCGGATGGGCTCGCACCTGGCCTGGGCCGACCCGCGCCGCGGCTGGGACTTCATCTCCACGGGCCACGGCGACGTGCCGTGGGAGGACGCGTTCCGCATGCTCAACACGATCGGCTACGAGGGTCCGATCTCGGTCGAGTGGGAGGACGCGGGCATGGACCGTCTCGTCGGCGCGCCCGAGGCGCTGGAGTTCGTCAAGAAGTACGCGTTCGACGCGCCCGAGGCGGCCTTCGACGCCGCGTTCTCGACCAAGTAGCACCGCAGTCTCCCCGCCGGTCGGCCGTGCCGACCGGCGGGTGGGGGCAGTCCGACACGCCACCGCCCCCGGTCGTCCGACGGCCGGGGGCGGTGGCGTGCCCGCGTCCGGGACCGGCCGTGTGAGCCTTCACATTTGTTTCGCGGCTTGGGTTATCTAACCGTGACGATCAATGTTCGGCTTTTGCTTGACCCTCGACATAAGTGCCCCTACGTTGTCATCCATGCGAGCCGACGACGTCGCGCAGGACGTGCGTACCCCGGTGCTGGAGCCGGAGACGCCCCTCCCGGGAGCGACCACGCCAGGGGCCTCGACCGCCCGAAGCACCTTCCCCGCCAGCAGCCCCGACGAGCTCGGGCTGCCCGCCGCCGGGTACCGCGCCGGGATCCTCGGCACCGGGTTCATGGGCGGGGTCCATGCCCGGGCCGTGCGCACGGGCGGAGGACGCGTCGTGAGCGTCGCCGCCGCCGACCTCGACATCGCGCGAGCGGCCGCGCCGGGCCTCGGTGCCGAGCGCGCCGTCGCGACGGTCGAGGAGCTGCTCACCGACCCCGAGGTCGACGTGGTGCACGTGTGCACGCCCAACCACCTGCACGTCCCCCTGGCGCGCGCGGCGCTCGCCGCCGGCAAGCACGTGGTGTGCGAGAAGCCGCTCGCGACCGACGTCGCGGGGGCTGTCGAGCTCGCCGGCCTCGCGGCCGCGGCGCGCGACCTGGACGGCCGCGTCGCCGTCGTGCCCTTCACCTACCGCTTCCACCCCATGGTCCGCGAGGCGCGCGAGCGCGTGCGCCGCGGCGAGGTGGGCACCGTCTCGCTCGTGCACGGCTCGTACCTGCAGGACTGGCTCCTGCGCGACTCCGACGACAACTGGCGCGTCGACCCCGCGCTGGGCGGCGCGAGCCGCGCGTTCGGCGACATCGGCTCCCACTTCTGCGACCTGCTGGAGTTCACGACG
Source organism: Sphaerisporangium cinnabarinum (assembly GCF_055567015.1). NCBI lineage: Bacteria > Bacillati > Actinomycetota > Actinomycetes > Streptosporangiales > Streptosporangiaceae > Sphaerisporangium > Sphaerisporangium cinnabarinum. The sequence continues at coordinate 17,589 of NZ_JBVHRG010000005.1, read as the reverse complement.
GGCCAGCGCATCGTGCGTCTCGTCGCGCAGTCGGCCACGGTGAACCCGCAGCGTCGGGGCGCCGACGGCGTCGTGCACGAGGTCGCGACGGAGGACGCCGTGACGCTCCAGTACGCCACGGACGGTGGCGCGCTCGGCTCGGCCGTGATCTCCCAGGTGTCGGCCGGCCGCAAGAACCGGCTCTACCTCGAGATCTCCGGCTCGGAGTCGACCCTGGCGTTCGACCAGGAGCAGCCCGAGACGCTCTGGGAGGGCCGGCGCACCACGTCGCGCCTCCTCGTGCGCGACCCCGAGGCGCTCTCCCCGGCGGCGGCCCGGTACTCGCGCCTCCCCGCGGGCCACGCCCAGGGCTACCAGGACTGCTTCGACGCGCTCGTCGCCGACACCGCCGCGGCCATCGGCGGCAGCGTCCCGGACGGCCTGCCCACGTTCGACGACGGCCTGCGGGCCGCGCGGCTCGCCGACGCCGTGGCCGCGTCGGTGCGGACGGGCGGCTGGGTCGAGGTCGCGTCGTGACCGCGACGACGACGCGCGAGCCGCGGCCTGCCGCGGGGGAGGGCGACGACCGCCCGCTCCTGCGCCTGCGCGGCATCGGCAAGGAGTTCTTCGGCAACTCCGTGCTGCGCGACATCGACCTCGACGTGCGTCCGGGCGAGGTCCACGCGCTCGTCGGCGAGAACGGCGCCGGCAAGTCGACCCTCATGAAGATCATCGCGGGCGTGCACCGCCCGGACGCGGGCACGCTCGAGCTCGACGGTGAGACGACGACGTTCGCCTCGCCCCTCGCCGCGCAGCACGCGGGCGTGTCGACGGTGTTCCAGGAGTTCAACCTCCTGCCCGAGCGGTCCGTCGCCGAGAACGTCTACCTCGGCCGTGAGCCGCGCCGCGCGGGCCTCGTCGACCGGCGGCGCATGCACGCGGACACGACCGCCCTGCTCACCGAGCTCGGGCTGACCGGGCTCGCGTCGTGGACGCGCGTCGGCTCGCTGTCCGTGGCGCAGCAGCAGATCGTCGAGATCGTCAAGGCCGTCTCCTACGACGCGCGCATCATCTCGATGGACGAGCCGACGGCGGCGCTCGCCGACCAGGAGGTCGAGCTCCTCTACGAGCTCGTGCACCGGCTCAAGGAGCGTGGCGTCGCGATCCTCTACGTCTCGCACCGCCTCAAGGAGATCTTCGACCTCTGCGACACCATCACGGTGCTCAAGGACGGCAACCACGTGCTGACGACCCCCACCGCGGACATCGACCCGGACCGGCTCGTGCGCACGATGGTCGGCCGCGACTTCGCGGGGTACTTCCCCGACAAGGACCCGTCGATCGTCCCGGGCGAGGTGCGGCTCGCGCTCGAGGGCGTCGGCAACACCCAGGTCGACGACGTGTCGCTGGAGGTCCGTGCGGGCGAGATCGTCGCGCTCGCCGGGCTGCAGGGCTCGGGGCGCACGGAGATCGCGCACGGCGTCTTCGGCATCGCGGGCTTCACGCGCGGCCGCGTCCTCGTCGGCGGGAAGCCGGTCGACGTGCGCTCGCCGCGCCAGGCGGTCCGCGCCGGTCTCGCGCTCGTGACCGAGGACCGCAAGGCCGAGGGGCTCGCCCTGGGCCAGTCGATCCTCGCCAACGCGCGCCTCGTGCTCGACGCCGTCGTCCCCGGCCAGGCCGACCGACGCGCGAGGCGCATCCCGGGCATCCTCTCCTCGCTCGAGCTCGTCGCGAGCTCGCAGGAGGCCGAGGTCCAGTACCTGTCGGGCGGCAACCAGCAGAAGGTCGTCCTCGCGAAGTGGCTCGTCACGGACCCGCAGGTCATCGTGCTCGACGAGCCCACGCGCGGCATCGACGTGGGCGCCAAGCGCGCGGTCTACGACCTCATGCGCGAGCTCACGGCGAACGGCGTCGCCGTCCTGTTCATCTCGTCCGAGCTCCCCGAGGTGGTCGCCATGGCCGACCGCGTGCTCGTCATGCGCGACGGCCGCCTCGCGGGCGAGCTCCCCGCGGGCAGCGACGAGGAGACCGTCATGGCGCTCGCCACGGGCGCGGGCGAGGACACCTCCGGCGAGCACGTCCAGGTCGACCTCGGCGCCCTCGCCGACGCCGACGACCTCCCGGGCGCGGAGCCCGGGACCGCGCCCCGCAGCGCCCCGCACGCCCCCGACGGCCCGAAGGAGCACCGATGAGCACCGCGGTCGCGACCGCCGCCCCCACCGCGCGCCGCGCGCCCGCGCGCCGCCGCCGGCTGGGGTCGACGGAGATCGTCTACCTCGCCCTCGTCGGGATCCTCGTGATCGCCGGCGTCCTCGTGGCCGTGGGCGGCGGCAACCTGTTCAGCACGGCGAACACGGCGTACATGCTCACGCAGACGAGCCTGCTCGGCTTCGTCGCGATCGGGCAGACGTTCGCCATCCTGTGCCGCTCGCTCGACCTGTCCGTCGGCTACGTGGTCGCGCTCAGCTCGATCGTCGGCGCGACGACGATGGCGGGCGACCCGTCGCGCGTCTGGCTCGGCGTTCTCGCGGCGGTGGGCGTCGCGGCGGTCGTCGGCCTCGTCAACGGGCTCGTCATCGCGAAGCTGCGCGTCAACGCGTTCATCGCGACGCTCGGCGTCGGGCTCATCATCAAGGGCTACCTCGACACGCAGTTCAAGGGCCCGGCGGGGGAGGTGCCCGCCTCGTTCCAGATGTTCGGGTACACGCGCGTCGGGCCGGTCCCGGTCTCGACGATCGTCATGCTGCTCGTCGCGGTCGTGGGTGTCGTGCTCCTGACGCGCACCCGCCCCGGCTACCACATGTTCGCCGTCGGGGGGAACACCGACGTGGCGCGGCTCTCGGGCATCCGCACGGACCGGACCCTGGTCCTCGCGCACGTGCTGTGCTCGGTCTGCGCGGGTATCGCGGGCCTGCTCATCGCCGCGCGCTTCGGCACCGGCAACGCGCTCGTCTACTCCTACGGCCTCGACCTCGACTCGATCGCCGCCGTCGTCCTCGGCGGGACGCTCCTCATGGGCGGCCGCGGCTCGGTCGTCGGGACGGTGGGCGGCGTGCTGATCCTCGCCGTGCTCGACACGGTGTTCAACGTGCTCGACGTCGACCCGTTCTTCAAGGACGTGCTGCGCGGCGTCATCATCATCGCCGCCGTCGCCCTGTACGCCCGGCGCCAGATCGACCCGGCGAGCAGCCGGGCCCGCTTCCGCCCGACCCGCACCGGAGGTGCGTCCGCATGACCACCGACACCACGCGCCGGAGCATCCCGGCGCGCGCGCCGCGGGCCGGCTGGCTCGAGCGCCTCACCGCGGGCGGCAGCTGGACCGTGTTCGCGCTCCTCGTGCTCGTCTTCGTGGCGATCCTCGTGATGAACCCGTCGTTCGGGGAGCCGATGTCGCTCATGGCCTTCGTCAAGAAGGCCGCGCCGCTGATCATCCTCGCGATCGGCCAGTACTTCGTCATCGTCTCCGGCGAGTTCGACCTGTCGGTCGGCTCGCTCGTCGGAGCCCAGGTCGTCATCGCGGCGAAGCTCATGGACGGCGAGGACTCGATGACCTGGCCCGTCATGGCGCTCATGGTCGTCTTCGGCCTCGCGGTCGGGCTGGTCAACGGTCTCGTCACGACGCTGCTCAAGGTGCCGTCGTTCATCACGACGCTCGGCATGATGCTCGTGCTCTACGGCGCGATCCGGCTCTGGACCGGCGGCGCACCCACGGGCGCCCTCACCGACGGCTTCCGACAGTGGGGACGCGGGGGCATCCCCGACAACCCGGGGCAGTTCCAGGTGCCGTACGCGCTGCTCGTCGTCGTCGTGCTCGGCGTGGCCGCGGCCCTGCTCATGCGCCGCCCGTTCGGCCGCACGCTCGTCGCCACGGGGGACAACGACGTCGCGGCGGGCTACGCGGGCGGCTCCGTGTGGTGGGTGCGCACGCGCGCCTTCCTCCTCTCGGGCTTCATGGCGACCGTCGCGGCCGTCCTCATCGGCGGCTACGCGGGCGTCACCGCCCAGGTCGGGCAGGGGCTGGAGTTCATGGCGATCACCGCCGTCGTGCTCGGGGGCGTCGTCCTCGGCGGCGGGCGGGGGACCGTGATCGCCGCGATGGCGGGCGCGCTCACGCTCGAGGCGCTGTTCACCCTCTTCAACCAGCTCAGCCTCCCGTCGACGATCCGCCCCGCCGTGCAGGGCGTGATCATCATCGCGGCCGTCGCCTACGCCGCGCTGCCGCGCCGGTCGCGGCGCCGCTCGTCCACCCCCGACGCCCCGCCGGCGGCGGGCCCGACCCCTGCACCGAAGGAGCCCGCCCCCGCGAACGCCTGAGCCCCGCGCGCCCGGCGACGCCGCCCGCGCGACCACCCCGCGCACGACCCCTGCCGGACCCCCGCGCACGACCGTGCGCCGGCACCCGAGCTGTACCCCTTCCCCGCACGTTGCGGGACGACGACGTCTCACCAAGGAGAAGAAGGACATGCGACGTACACGAGCACTCCTGGCCGGCACGGCGGTGGCCACGCTGTTCCTCGCGGCCGCCTGCACGACCGACACCCCCACCGACACGGGCGGGGAGACCTCGGCCGAGGAGAGCCCCGCGAGCGAGGAGTCCGGCGGCGCCGACTCCGAGTGGTTCGTCCAGGCGGACTACGACCGCCAGCTCGCGCAGCGCGAGGTCGTGCCCGAGGGCCCGGCCGACCAGCCGTGGCTCCAGGCCATCGAGCCGGAGTACGTGGACACGGCCGAGCTCGCGAGCGAGGGCGGCGGCAAGACGCTGTGCTTCTCGAACGCGTCGGTCTCGAACCCGTGGCGCGTGACCGGGTTCATCACGATGCAGCAGCAGGTCGACGTCCTCACCGAGGAGGGCGTGATCGGCGAGTTCCGCGTCTCCGACGCGGCCGACGACGACAACAAGCAGATCTCCGACATCCAGGCGTTCGTCGAGGCCGGCGACTGCGACGCGATCGTCATCTCGCCGTCCACGACGGCGACCCTCACGCCCGCCGTCGAGGCGGCGTGCGAGTCGGGCAAGCCCGTCATCGTGTTCGACCGCGGCGTCAACACCGACTGCATGGTGACGTTCATCCACCCGATCGGCGGCTACGCGTACGGCGCCGACGGCGCGGAGTTCCTCGTCGAGAACCTCGAGCCCGGCTCGAAGGTCCTCGCGCTGCGCATCCTGCCCGGCGTCGACGTGCTCGAGAACCGCTGGGCCGCGGCCGACAAGATCTTCTCCGAGTCGGAGCTCGAGGTCGTGGGTGCCGAGTTCACCGGCGGCGACGGCGCGAAGATCAAGGACATCGTCACGCAGTACCTCCAGCGCGGGGACGTGGACGGCATCTGGATGGATGCCGGCGACGGCGCCGTCGCGGCCGTCGAGGCGTTCGAGGACGCGGGCAAGCCGTACCCCGTCTTCATGGGCGAGGACGAGATGAGCTTCCTGCGCAAGTGGAAGGACACGGACATGACCGCCATCGGCGCCGTCTACTCCAACTTCCAGTGGCGCACGCCGGTCCTCGCGGCGCAGATGATCTGGGCCGGCGAGCAGGTGCCGTCCGAGTGGGTCCTCCCGCAGTCCCCGGTCGTCGCCGAGGACCTCGACGCCTACCTCGAGGCGAACAAGGACATGCCGTCCCTGCACTACGCCAAGTTCGGCGGCGAGGACCTGCCCGGGTTCCCGGAGGCCTGGACCGACCGCTGACGCCAGCACCACCCCGGTCCGGCCGCGCGCCGGACCACCTGGGGCCGCCCGGTCGCCGTCCGACCGGCCGGGCGCCCCGCCCGCCCGCCCGACGGCGCGGCGCACCTCCCGCACGGGGGCGCGCCGCGGCGTCGGGCACGCGGGCGGGACGGCCGAGTGCTCGGACCCGACGAGAGAGAGCGACGTGGCTCTTCCCGGCCCGACCCCCGCGCGCCGCGCGACCGACCTGCTCCCGCCCGACGGCGCGCCCGCCCCGGTGCGCCGGCGCGCGCTCGGCGTCAACACGTGGGTGTGGACGTCGCCCCTGACCGACGACGCGCTGCGCGACATCGCCCCGCGCGTCGCGAGGTGGGGCTTCGACGTGCTCGAGCTGCCCGTCGAGAACCCGGGGGACTGGGACCCGGCGACAGCGGCCGCCGTCCTCGCCGACCACGGTCTCGGCGCGAGCGTCTCGCTCGTCATGGGCGAGGGCCGCGAGCTCGTCGCCACGGACGCCGCGACGGTGCGCGCGACGCAGGACTACCTGCGCCACGTCGTCGACGTCGCGCGCACCGTCGGCGCGCCGGTGATCGGCGGCCCGGCGTACGCGTCGGTCGGGCGCACGTGGCGCCTCGGCCCGGCCGAGCGCGAGGCCGCCTACGAGGAGCTCGCCGAGCACCTCGCCCCGGTCGTGGAGCACGCCATGGCGGCGGGCGTCGTCGTCGGGCTCGAGCCGCTCAACCGCTACGAGACGAGCCTCGTCAACACCGTCGACCAGGGGCTGGAGGTCGTGCGGCGCCTGCCCGCGGCCGGCATCGGCCTCATGCTCGACGTGTACCACATGAACATCGAGGAGACGGACCTGCCCGCCGCGGTGGCACGCGCGGGCGAGCGCATCGCGCACGTCCAGGTGTGCGGCAACGACCGCGGCGCACCCGGCACCGACCACCTCGACTGGCGCGGCCTGCTCGCCGCGCTCGACGCGACCGGCTACGACGGACCGCTCGTCATCGAGTCCTTCACCGCCGAGAACGCGACGATCGCCACGGCCGCCTCGATCTGGCGCCCGCTGGCGCCGACCCAGGACGCCATCGCCGTCGATGGCCTCGCCTACCTGAAGGGACTGATGCCCGAGCCGGAGAGCACGTAGCCGTAGTCGCAGACGACCGCCGGCGCCGGCACGCCGCGGGATGACGACCACCCTGCCCGGACGACGACGTCCGGGCCCGCACGTCATGCCCCTGGAGGCACCACGATGACTGCACGACGCCCACGCAGGGCGAGATCGGTCGCCGCCGCACTGACCGTCGGGGCGCTCGCGTTCACGCTTGCGCCCGTCACGACGGCTGCTGCCGCGGACGACCCCGTCCCCGCGGAGGAAGAGCACAAGGTGCTCATCTTCACCAAGACGACCCAGTTCCGGCACACCGAGGCGATCACGCAGGGCACGCCCGTGCTCGAGGCCGCGTTCGCCGAGGTCGGCATCGAGTCCGACCACACCGAGGACTCCTCGGTGTTCACCGACGACAACCTCGCGCAGTACGACGCCCTGGTCATGTTCCAGACGTCGGGCGACCCGTGGAACGCGGACGAGAAGGCCGCGCTCGAGCGCTACCAGCAGGCGGGCGGCGGCATCGTCGCCATCCACAACGCGACCGACATGCGCGGCAGCTACCAGTGGTGGGACGACATGATCGGGGCGCTCATGCCCGGTCACGCCGCCACGGGCAACAGCCCTGGCCTGCCCGGCACGGTCCGCGTCGAGGACCGCACGCACCCGTCGACCGAGCACCTCTCCCAGCGCTGGACGCGCGCGGACGAGTGGTACAACTTCTCGGCCAACGTCCGCGGCAGCGCGCACGTCCTCGCCACGATGGACGAGACGACGTACGACGCGGGCGGCAACAAGATGGGCTACGACCACCCCATCTCGTGGTGCAAGCCCTACGACGGCGGTCGTGCCTGGATGACGGGCATGGGCCACTTCGGGGCGCACTACACGCAGGAGCCCGACTTCGTGCAGCACGTCGTCGGCGGCGTGCAGTGGGCGGCGGGCCTCGCCGAGGGCGACTGCGGCGGCACCGACTGGGGCTCGTTCGAGAAGGTCGCGCTCGACTCGAACACGAGCGCCCCCTTCGGCATGGACGTCGCACCCGACGGCCGCGTGTTCTACACCGAGCTCGTGCGCGGGCAGGTCCGGGTCTACGACCCGCGGACGCAGAACACGACGACGGCGCTCACCCTCCCGGTGTACTCGGGCGGTGAGGACGGCCTGCTCGGCATCGCGCTCGACAAGGACTTCGCGGAGAACGGGTACCTGTACCAGTACTACTCGCCCGCGAGCTCGAACGACTCCGACCCGGCGAACTTCTTCAACCGCGTCTCGCGGTTCACGGTGTCGTCGGACGGCCCGGGCGCGACCGTGATCGACCCCGCGTCGGAGAAGGTCCTGATGGAGATCCCGGCCGGGCGCCTGCCCGACGAGCCGGGCCACACGGGCGGCGGCCTGCTCGTCGACCACGAGACCGGTGACCTGTACATCGGCGTGGGCGACGACGTGAACCCGCACTCCGAGCCGTCCGGCGGCTACGCGCCGATCTCCGAGCGCGACGGCACGTTCCACGACGCGCGCGCGACGTCCGCGAACACGAACGACCTGCGCGGCAAGGTGCTGCGGGTCCACCCCGAGGACGACGGCACGTACACGATCCCCGAGGGCAACCTCTTCGCCCCGGGCACCGAGAAGACGCTGCCCGAGATCTACGCGATGGGCTTCCGCAACCCGTTCCGGTTCACCATCGACCCGAAGACGGGCTACCTCGGCGTCGCCGACTACTCGCCGGACAACGGCTCGGACAACCCGGCGAACCGCGGCCCCGCCGGCATCGCCGAGTGGAACCTCATCAAGGAGCCGGGCTTCTTCGGCTGGCCGCTGTGCATGGGGAACAACGAGCCGTTCCGCGACGTCGACTACCGCACGAGCCCGGTCACGGTCGGCGGCTTCTTCGACTGCGACGCACCGGTCAACGACTCGGTGAAGAACACCGGCCTCACCGAGCTCCCCGCCGCGCAGCCGGCCGACCTCTGGTACGGCTACCAGCGCTCGTCGGTGCCCGGCGTCATCAACGCCGGCGGCGGCCTCGCGCCCATGGGCGGCCCGTTCTACGAGTACGACCCGGAGCTCGACTCCGACACGAAGTTCCCGTCGTCCTACGACGGCAAGGCCTTCTTCTACGAGTGGGCCCGGAACAAGATGTACACGATCGACCTCAAGGACCCCGAGGCCGCGGCCGGCGTGACCGACGTCGAGAAGGTCAACCCCTTCCTCCCGCAGGAGCAGTTCCTCGCGCCGATCGACTCGAAGTTCGGCCCCGACGGCGCGATGTACGTGCTCGACTGGGGCGGCGGCTTCGGCCGTGACAACCCGAACTCGGGCCTGCACCGCATCGACTACCTGTCGGGCTCGCGCTCGCCGGTGTCGAAGCCGGTCGCGACGCCGGACTCCGGCATCGCGCCGCTCGAGGTGTCGTTCGACGGGACCGGGAGCACCGACCCCGAGGGCGAGGCGCTCACGTACGCGTGGGACTTCGACGGTGACGGCACGACGGACTCGACGTCCGCCGCCCCGAGCCACACCTACACGGAGAACGGCGTCTACGACGCCCGCCTCACGGTGACCGACCCGGCCGGGAAGGTGGGCACGGCGACCGTGCCGATCACGGTCGGCAACACGCGGCCCGAGGTCGACTTCGGCCTGCCGCCCACCGGCTCGTTCTTCACCTTCGGCGACGACATCACGTGGGACGTGGCCGTGACGGACGCCGAGGACTCGCCGGACGGCGAGGCCATCGACGACGAGCAGGTCATCATCCAGCCCGCGCTCGGCCACGACGCGCACGCGCACCCCTCCGAGCCGCTGCACGGCCGGACGGGAACCGTCGCGACGAGCCTCGGCGGCGGCCACGGCGAGGACATGAACGTCTTCTACGTGATCGACGCGCGCTACACCGACCGCGGTGGCGTGGACGACGTCCCGGCCCTCACCGGCTCGGACACCACGCTCATCTTCCCGAAGAAGCGGGAGGCGGAGTTCCACGCCGACTCCGACGGCACCACGACGATCCCGAGCCGGGACGTCGAGGGCGGCGGCTCGGTCATCACGGGGTCGAACGGGGCCTGGGCGTCGTACGACCCGGTGAGCCTGTACGGCGTGCAGGCGCTCACGCTGCGCGTCGCCGCGGCGGCCGAGGGCACGATCGAGCTGCGGCGCGACGCCGCGGACGGCGAGCTCCTCGGCACGGCGCAGATCCCGCAGACGGGCCTCGGCACGTTCACCGACGTGACCGTGGACGTCACCGACCCGATGGAGCCGTTCACGCTCTACGTCGTCTTCCCCGGCGCGGGCGAGCGTCGCCTCAACTTCGTCGAGGCCGACGGCAAGGGAGTCTCCGGCACCACGCGCCCGAAGGTGCGGATCACCGCGCCCGAGGCGGGCGTGCGCCTGGAGCAGGGCGAGATCACGGTCACGGCCGAGGCCGACGACACGGAGAACACGGTCACCGAGGTCGAGTTCTTCGTCGACGGCGAGTCGATCGGGACGGACACCGAGGCGCCGTACGAGGCCACCTGGGAGGTGACGGCGGACAACAACTACGAGCTGACCGCGGTCGCGACCAACGACAAGGGCCTCTACACGCGGTCCCGCGTCGTCGTGACGCAGGTCGGCGACCTCTTCGGGGGCATGAAGACCTTCACCAACGCGAACGGGACGTTCGAGCAGCTCGCCGAGGGCAAGTACCTCATCACGTCGGGCGGCGCGAACATGTGGCAGGGCACCAACGAGTACTCGACCATCTACCGCGAGCAGGGCGCCGACGAGAACTGGTCGGCGACCGTGAGGATCAACAGCCAGGGCAACTCGAACGGGTCCGCCAAGGCCGGGATCATCGTCCGCAACGACGTGACGCAGGTCGGGAGCTCGCCGGGCTACGCGGCCCTGGGCATGCGCCCGAGCGGCGGGTTCGAGTGGCTCCGCGGCAACGCGGCCGGCCAGCTCGCCACGTCGTCCGCCGCGAGCTCGACGAGCTACCCCGCGTGGGTGCGGATCGTGCGCGACGGCGACCTGTACACGGCCTCCTGGAGCAAGGACGGCGAGAACTTCACGCAGATCGGGGAGCCCCAGGCCCTCCCGGGTGCGGCGTCCGTGCAGGACGTGGGGCTCTTCGTCACCGCGCACAGCACGTCGGCCACGAGCGCCGTCGAGTTCCAGGACTTCGTGTTCGACGACGACCCGCAGACCGGGGGACCCGGCGAGGAGACCCCGCCGCAGTGCCTCGCGCAGGCGTCGGACGAGTTCGACGGCGACACCCTCGACCCGCGGTGGACCGTCGTCCGCCAGGCCGACGGCAAGCCGATCACCGTCGCCGACGGCCACGCCGTCCTGCCGGTCGTGCAGGGCGACATCAACGAGGCCGTGACCGGGCCGATCAGCTACCTCGGTCAGGCCGCACCCGCCGGGGCCTGGACGCTCGAGACGAAGCTCGACGTCCCGCTCGCCCGGCACTGGCAGCACGCCGGCCTCCTGGTCCACGTGACCGACGACGAGTACACCAAGCTCGCGTTCACGAAGAACCAGAACGGCAACCGGTTCCTCGAGTTCCAGACCGAGACCGGTGGCGCCCGCACGTGGCACGGCCAGACGAACGTCGCCGGGGACTTCCCGTCGACGATCCACCTGCGCCTCGTCTCGGACGGCTCCGCCATCACGGCCGCGTACTCGGCCGACGGCCAGACGTGGACGGCGCTCGCAGGCTCCGCCCCCGTGAAGCCGGGTGCGACGTTCGGCGTCATGGCCGGCGGCGACACGGCGGCCCCGGACTCGGTCGCCCGGGTCGACTACGTGCGCGTCACGGGCGACGGGTCGGACGACGGCGAGCGCGAGCCGAGCGACGAGTTCGAGGGCGATGCCCTCGACGGCTGCCGCTGGGACGCGGTCGTGCGCTACGACGGGTCGAAGGTCGCCGTCGCCGACGGCGAGCTGCGCATCACGACCCAGCCGGGCGACATCAACGCCGGCGACAACGGCGACCCGCGCAACTTCGTCCTCCAGACGGCACCGGAGGGCGACTGGGTCGTCGAGACGCGCTTCAAGGCGCCGCTCGTGCACCGGTGGCAGCTCGCGGGCCTCATCGCGTACGGCGACGACGACAACTACGTCAAGGCCGACGTGCTCGCGAAGAACGCCCCGGGCGCGGCGCTGAACCTCGGCGCCGAGCTCGTCTCGGAGAAGGGCGGACAGTTCGGCAACGGCGGCAACCGCCAGCTCGAGCTCGCCGACTCGACCGAGTCGGGCTACTGGTACCTGCGGCTCGAGAAGGTGGGCAGCACGTACCAGGGCTGGGTCAGCGACGGCGGGGTGAGCTGGACGCCGCTGGGCGACCCGGTCACGAACGACGCCGCGCTGACCAAGGTCGGCCTCATGGCGATCGGCCCGGAGCAGGAGACGCCGGTCACCGTGGCGTTCGACTGGTTCCGTCTCACGACGGAGTCCGAGCCCGAGCCCACGGTCGACGTCGAGGTCACCGCCTCGGCCCGCTGCCTCGCGGGCAAGGCGTACCTCGCCCTCCGCGCGACGAACGCCGACGAGGCGCCCGTCGCGGTCACCCTGACCTCGCCGTTCGGCTCCAAGGAGTTCGGCGCGGTCGAGGTGGGTGCCAACGCCTACCAGTCGTTCGCGTCGCGCGCGACGTCGTTCGAGGCGGGCACGGCGACGGTCACGGCGACGCTCGGCGACGTCACGACCGAGATCGAGGTGCCGTACGACGCCGTGAGCTGCGGCTGACGGCGGGCCGGTGACGGGCGACCCGCTCCCGTCACCGGCCACCACCTGCGCCGGCCCGGCCCGCGGGCCGGGCCGGCGCAGGTGGCGGGACGACCACAGGACAGGAGCGACAGGTGGCACAGCGCACCTCGGCACGGACGCCGACGACCCGGACCCCGGCGGGAGGAGCCCGGAAGGGCTCCGGCCGCACCGACGGCCCGACGACGACGCCGGCGCGCTCCCGCCCTGCCGACCGGGGCGGTGCCGGCCGCCCCGAACCCCGGCCACCGGCGCGCGTCCGCGCGCGCCGGTGGTTCGTGGGCCTCGACCCCTGGCGCCGCGTCCTGCTCGTCGTCGGCGCGCTCGCACTCGTGGCCGTCGTGGTCGCGGCGGTCGTCGCGCTCACGCGCGGCGGCGCGGCACCGGACGAGGAGGGCTTCGCCGTCGACCCGGCGCGCGTCGCGGAGCTCGAGGCGGCCGAGGAGGCGCGCGACGCCGAGAACCTCGTCGCCTCGATCGACCACGCCCGGTACCTCCAGACCGAGCTCGTCCCCGTCCTGCGCGGCCTCCACGCGGTGCTCCCCGTCGACGGGTCGAGCGCCGTCCCCGCGGACCCGGCGGACGTCACCGCGTGGCGCGCGACGGTGGACGGCCTCGTCGCGGAGACGGAGTCGCTCGCGAGCGGCTCCTCCGAGCACAACATCGTCCGCAACGGCATGCTCACGTCGCTCGAGCTCGTCGGGGACGCGCTCGACGCCGTCGGGCTCGCCGCGAGCGCCGACCCCGCCGCGGCCCCGGACCTGTACGCCCTCGCGGGCGACCTGCGCACGCGCGCGGTCGAGACGTGGGGGCTCGCCGCCGTCCAGCTCGACCTGCGCTCGACCGCCGGCGGCCAGGGCCACGTCCACGTCTTCCTGCCCGTCCACCCCGACGACTCGCTCGACGGCGGCCTCGGCCTCGGCCACGCGGGCGGCGACGAGGGCGGCCACGAGGGCGGCCACGAGGGCGCCGACGGCGAGGACGCGCACGACCACTGAGGCACCGCCGACCGGTCGACGACCGGTCGCCAGCGACCGACCACCGACCGACCAGCGACCGACCGACCACCGAGCAGCCGCGGCCCGCACGGGCCGCCCACCGACCTCCCGGTCGGGCGCCCTCCGGGGTGCAGGCCGAGCCCGACCGGGACCTCCCGTCCGTCAGCGGCGGGGCAGGGCCATGACGACGTCCGCATGGGTCTCCCCGCCGACGACGTACGTCCGGCCGCCCACCACGGCGAACCCGTGCTTGCGGTAGAAGGCCTGGGCGCGCGCGTTGTGGCCGTTCGTGCCGAGCCAGAGGGGGAGCCCGGGCCCGAGCAGCGCCGCGGCCCCCGTCGTCGCGGTCATGAGCATGCTCGCGACGCCCGTGCCCTGCGCGGCGGGGCGCACGTAGACCTTCGACAGCTCCACCGCCTCGCCCGGTCCGACGGCGGCCGCGACGTCCGGGTCGTCGGGGACGCCTCGCGCCAGGAGCGCGTACCCGAGCGGACCGGTCGCGGCCACGGACGACCCGACGCCCGTCGCGGTGCCCGCCGATGCGCCTGCCGACGTGCCTGCCGAGTCGCCGGGCGACGCAACCGACTCGACGAGCAGCAGAGCGTGCGCGGCGCTCGCGGCCCACGCGCGGAACCGGTCGGGCGAGAGCTGTGTCGCGACGTGCTCGGCGATCGCGTCGGGCGACGTGCCCGGCGGGCACGCGAGCGGGAACGTGATCGCGGCCAGGTCCGCGAGGGCGACGGCGTCGGCGGTCGTCGCGCGGCGCACGGCCGTCGTGGCGGTGGTGGTGTCGTCCGGCATGCCAGGAAATCTACGCCCGTGGTCTGCGCGCGGGGCGCGACCGGCCCCGCGGCAGCCCTCCGGCGGGACGTCGCGGTAGGACCTTGCGGTGGCACCGCGGTGGCACCGCGGTGCCACCGCGGTGGCCCGCGCGACCGCCCTCGCCGTCGGGCCCGCCGGGCGCGCGTCCCGGGCATGATGGACGCGTGACGCGCATCGACCTCAACGCCGACCTCGGCGAGGGCTTCGGCCGCTGGACCCTCGGCGACGACCAGGCCCTGCTCGGCCTCGTGACCAGCGCCAACGTCGCGTGCGGCTTCCACGCGGGCGACGCGACGACCATGCGGACCGTGACGCGGGACGCCGCCACGCGCGGGGTGCGGGTGGGCGCGCACGTGAGCTACCGGGACCGGGCGGGCTTCGGACGACGGTTCATGGACGTGGACCCCGGCGAGCTCGCGGACGAGGTGCTCTACCAGCTCGCCGCCCTCGACGGGTTCGCCCGGCTCGCGGGGGACCGCGTGCGCTACGTCAAGCCGCACGGCGCGCTCTACAACGCGATCGTCCACCACGAGGCGCAGGCCCGGGCCGTCGTCGACGCGGTGCGCGCCTACGACCCCACGCTGCCCGTCGTCGGGCTCCCCGGCTCGGCGGTGCTGCGGCTCGCGGACGCCGCGGGCCAGCCCACCGTCCGCGAGGCCTTCGCCGACCGCGGCTACCTCCCCACGGGCGAGCTCGTCCCGCGCGGCCGGCCGGGCGCCGTCGTGCACGACGGCGACGAGGTCGCCCGTCGCGTCGTCCGGCTCGTGACGACCGGCACGGTCGAGGCTGCGGACGGCACGTCGCTGCGCGTCGAGGCGGACTCGGTGTGCGTGCACTCGGACACGCCCGGGGCCGTCGGGCTCCTCGGGGCGCTGCGGACCGCGCTCCAGGAGGCCGGGGTCGTGGTCCGGCCCTTCGTCGACACCGCGCACGGCCGGTCGGCGGGCGCGGGCGCCGTGCCGTGACCGCCGGAGGGTCGCCCGCTCCCCGGCCGCCGGTCCGCGAGACCGCCGCCGTCGGCCCCGCCGCCATCGACGGCATCGACGGCATCGACGGCATCGACGGCGGGGTGACGGTGCACGCGTACGGCGAGGCCGCGCTGCTCGCCGACCTGCACGACCTTGCCGCCGTGCGCGCCCTGCACCAGGCCCTGGGCGACGCGCCGCCCGGCGTGGTCGACGTCGTCCCGGCCGCCCGTACGGTGCTCGTGCGCTGCGCGACGCCCGCGGACGTCCCCGCCGCCCGGGCCTGGCTGCGCGCGGCCACGCGACGGGCGTCGACGACCGGCACGACCGCCCGCGCCGGGGAGGTCGTCGAGATCCCCGTGCGCTACGACGGACCCGACCTGGACGACGTCGCCCGCTGGGCGGGCCTGAGCGTCGAGGAGGTCGTCGCGCGGCACCACGGCCGCGAGTACGAGGCCGCGTTCGGCGGGTTCGCGCCCGGCTTCACCTACCTCTCCGGAGTCGATCCCGCGATCGCCGCCCCGCGCCTGGCCACCCCGCGCACCCGCGTGCCCGCGGGCTCGGTGGCGCTCGCGGGCGGTCTCACCGCCGTCTACCCGGGGGAGTCCCCGGGTGGCTGGCGGCTCCTCGGCCGCACCGACGCGCGGATGTTCGACGTCGACCGCGACCCGCCCGCGCTCGTCGCGCCCGGCGCGCTGGTGCGGTTCGTTCCGGTCCGCGCGGCCGTGGTCGTGGGCAGCGGTGCGGCCGTCGCCCGGGACGGCGGGGCGTCGCACCCGCTCGACGTGAGCGCGGCGGGCGCGGACGGGCCGCACCCCGACGGGCGGGACGCGGAGGAACCGGGCGCAGCCGGGCGCGACGCGGAGGACGCGCAGGACGGGGCCACCACCCCCTCGCCACCGGCCCCGCGCGCCCTGGAGGTGCTCGCGACGGGTCCTCTCGCGCTCGTCGAGGACGCCGGGCGCCCGGGGCTCGCTGCGGTCGGCGTCGGGCCGTCGGGAGCGGCCGACCGCGCGTCGTACGCGCTCGCGAACCGGCTCGTGGGCAACCCGGACGGGGCGGCGGCGATCGAGGTCGCCCTCGGTGGCCTCGCCGTGCGGTTCGCCGGCGGGGCGGTCGTCGCGCTCGCGGGGGCAGCGGTCGCGGCGAGCGTGGACGGCAGCCCGGTCGGCATGCACGCCGCCGTCCGGGTGCCCGACGGCGCGGTCCTCCGCCTCGGCCTGGCGACGCACGGGCTCCGGACGTACGTCGCGGTGCGGGGCGGCCTCCTGCCGCCTGCCGTCCTCGGGTCGCGCTCGCGGGACGTGCTGGCTCGGCTCGGACCGGAACCCCTGCGGCCGGGCGACGTCGTCGGGGTGGGGGACGCGCCGTCGGGCACGTGGCCGTGGGGAGACGTGGCCCCCGTGCGGTTCCCGCCTGGCGCGCCCCGCCCCGGCGAGGGGGCGGGCGCGATCCTCGAGGTGCTGCCCGGGCCGCGGGCCGACTGGTTCCTCCCCGGCGCGGGGCACGCGCTGCGGGCGCTGCGGACCGTGACGCCGGACAGCGACCGCGTGGCGCTGCGACTCGACGGGCAGGCGGTTCCCCGCCGCCCCGGGGAGCTCGCGTCCGAGGGGCTCGTGCGCGGCGCGGTCCAGATCCCGCCCGACGGCCGTCCCGTCGTCTTCCTCGCGGACCGTCCCGTCACCGGCGGGTACCCCGTCATCGGGGTGCTCCGGGAGCGGGACGTCGACCGCGCGGCGCAGCTCCGACCGGGAGACCGGGTGCTCCTGCGCCTCGCCACGAGCGGCTGAGCCTGAGGCACGGGAGGCACGGGGAGCGAGACGGCGACGGCCCGGCGACCCTGGACAGCGAACGACGCGCGGGGGAGCGATGCCTGATGGCGCCGGGTACGGAGCCGAGCCACGAGCGATGACTCCGTGTGGGCCGGGTCACCGGAGAGCGGCTTGACCTCGTCGCGCGGCGCCGCGTAATGTTCTGGATGTCGGCCCGACAGGGAGGAACAGACACCGCCTCGAACGATCGAGGGTGGCTGGTCCCGGGGTCGAAACCCTTCCACTGCATGGCGTAGAGTGTTCTCTGCCCGCGACGAGGAAGACCACGGCGACTGGACCACGGCGAACAGCCGGGGTTGAGGAGCCGGGGAAGACCTGGTAAAGTTGAAGGGTTGCCCCAAGCGAGGTTCTGCCCGGTCGGGTGGTGCTGAGTTGGTGTGTGTCGGTTGTTTGAGAACTCAACAGTGTGCTTGTTAGTCAATGCCAAATTTTTTGTCCCTGTGGCATGGCTGGCCTGGTTGCCCGTCGG